>SSFP01000020.1 GCA_008015455.1 Polynucleobacter sp.
CCTATGTTCGCATCACAAGCTTCCAAGAGAGAACCATCCCAGATTTAGCAAAAAAACTAAATGACCTTAGCGCCCAGAACGGTCAGATCAAAGGTCTTGTTCTTGATCTTCGCAACAATGGTGGTGGTTTATTACAAGGAGCTGTAGGCGTATCTGCAGCCTTCTTACCAAGTGATGCTTTGGTTGTATCAACCAAGGGTCAATCTGAAGATGCTAAGCAATTATTTACAGCCAACTTCAATAACTATCGACTTTCAGAAAATAAAGATGTATTTGCCGAGCTGCCACAAGTTTTCAAAAAAGTACCGATGGTTGTTTTAGTAAATGCTTTCTCAGCATCTGCTTCTGAGATTGTGGCAGGCGCATTACAAGATCACAAACGCGCCACCATCATGGGGAAAACTACTTTTGGCAAGGGCTCTGTGCAAACAGTTAGACCTCTTAGCGCAGACTCAGCTCTTAAACTAACCACTGCTTATTACTACACGCCTTCTGGCAAATCTATTCAGGCATTTGGCGTCAAACCAGATATCCCGGTTGATCAAAACGCTGAAGGAGATCCTGATGACGTTTTGATTACTCGCGAAATCGATAGTGAGAAGCACCTCAAAAACAAGCAATCTTCTGAAGAAAAGCTAATCAACGATCGTGAAAAACGTCGTCTTGAAGAGTTGCAACGCATTGAAGAAATCAATGCCAAGAAAACGCCTGAAGAAAAAGAGAAAGATCGTAAAAAGCGTCCCGTTGAATTTGGCAGCACTGAAGACTTCATGCTCACTCAAGCTGCTGCTTACTTAAAAGGTCAGCCAGTGAAGCGTTCTAAATCTCGTCTTGAGTAATTTGAGAGTAGCGCATGAATGATCAAGACCTTCTTCGCTATTCTCGTCACATTCTTTTAGATGAGATTGGCATTGAAGGTCAAGAAAAAATCTTAGCATCCCATGCGCTCATCATTGGTGCGGGTGGTTTAGGTTCAGCAGCTGCCCCTTATCTTGTTGCTGCAGGCGTTCAACAAATCACATTAGTGGATCATGACACCGTTGATTTAACTAATTTACAGCGTCAAATCATGCATCAAGATCAATCTGTGGGCACAGCCAAAGTGCTCTCAGGTAAAGGCATGCTTGAAAAGCTGAATCCTACAGTCAAAGTCAATGCCATTCAAGAAAAAGCCGATAAGGCTCTTCTTGATCAGTTAATTCCACAAGCAACAGTCGTTTTAGATTGCACAGATAACTTCACGACACGCCAATTAATCAACGCCATATGTGTCAAACATCACAAACCCCTAGTAAGTGGTTCAGCGATTAAATTTGATGGTCAGGTGAGTGTTTTTGATCATCGCCATAGCGATGCTCCTTGCTATGCTTGCGCATTCCCACCAGAGCAAAGTTTTGATGAAGTCCAGTGCTCTACCATGGGCGTATTTTCTCCACTCGTTGGAATTATTGGAGCCATACAAGCTGCGCAAGCATTACAAGTCATTATGGGGATTGGCGAACCATTGGCAGGCAGATTATTGATGTGGGATGCCCGCGCAACTGAAGTTCATGAAATGAAAGTGGCTAAGCGCCACAACTGCTCTGTTTGCTCTACAAAGAATTAATTTTTTGCAAAGCTGCCTGAATATCATCAGGTTCATTAGCTAACAAGAGTTGATCAACGGCTAACTTTAAGCTGCCTACATCGGCTCTTAAGACTTCTTTCTTGACCGATAACAATTGATTGAAATGCAATGAGAAATCAGTCAAACCCATACCAAGTAATACACGAGTCATCGAAGACTCACCCGCCATTTCTCCGCATACTGATACTGGCAAATTCGCAGCTTTGGCATCACGAATAACGCCCGCAATTAATCGAAGTACCGCAGGGTGCATAGGGTCGTACAAATGAGCCACCGCATTATCTGCACGGTCAATCGCCAATGTGTACTGAATTAAGTCATTGGTACCAATCGATAAGAAATCCAAGCGCTTAATAAAAAGGGGTAAAGCAAGTGCAGCAGCCGGAATCTCAATCATGGCGCCCACACGAATATTCGGATCAAAAATAATCCCTCGCTCTTCCAGTTGATGCTTAGCTGTTTCAATGAGCTCAAGCGTCTGATCAATTTCTTGAGCGTGCGCCAACATTGGAATCAAAATCTTCATCTGTCCAAATGCAGAAGCTCGCAAAATAGCTCGAATCTGAATCAAGAACATATCTGGCTCAGATAGAGACCAACGAATCGCTCTCAAACCAAGTGGTGATAAATACTCTGAACGACCATCCTCATTCATATCTAAAGGTTTATCTGCACCGATATCAATCGTTCGAATCGTTACAGGCAAACCCTTCATCGCCTCTACGGTTTTTCTATAAGCCCAGTATTGCTCTTCTTCATCGGGCATTTGACCTTTACGATTCATGAATAAAAATTCAGATCTAAATAAGCCAATACCTACTGCACCAGAATCTAAAGCCAAGCTTGCATCATCAGGCATCTCAACGTTAGCCATCAAATCCACTGGCACGCCATCTAATGTCAATGTTGGGGTGTGCTTGAGCCTTAGGAGTTTTTTCTTTTCAAGCCTTCTTTGCGATTGAAGATGTCGGTATTCTTCAAGAATCAATGGGCTTGGATCAACAATAACAATCCCGCGATCGCCATCGATGATTAACCAATCATCTTGATGAATTAATTCACTAGCACGACGAACACCAACAGCTGCAGGGATATCTAGACTTCTTGCAACAATCGCCGTATGCGACGTGCGCCCACCTAAATCAGTAATAAATCCGCCAAAGGCAACATCTTTGAAGCGCATCATGTCTGGCGGTGCAATATCGTGCGCCACCACAATCACATCCCCTAACTGCTCACTATCAGAGAGCGTTTTATAAAACGAGTGAAGCGTTTGATGATCTTCTCCATGATGCAAGACCTTCATCACGCGCTCAACCACTTGTCGAATATCAGTCGCACGCTCACGCAGATACTCATCTTCCATATCTGCAAACTGAAGTAAAAGATCTTCTAATTGTGTAGCTAATGCCCACTCAGCGTTATATCTTCTCTGACGAATGAGCTCTAATGGTTTTTCTGTCAGCGTAGGATCCGCAAGGATCATGCCATGAACGTCTAAGAACGCCCCCATTTCCTCAGGAGCTGCGTCAGGCAAGCTAGCCCTAATAGTTTTTAATTCGCCACGAACAACCTCAAAGGCGTCTAATAATCTTTTCTCTTCTTGTGACTCAGATCCCTCACCAACTAGGTAGTGCTTAACATCCATTGCGGATGGTGCAATACGCAGAGCTTTACCAATAGCAATGCCATTAGTAACAGGAACGCCGTGCAGAGTAAAAGACAATTATTCGCCCTCGCCAAATCGATCATTGATTAATGCTTTGAGTGCATCAAAAGCCTCTTGCTCTTTTTCGCCGGTGGTTTCTAGCGTGACAACACTACCCATACCAGCAGCTAGCATCATGACACCCATAATACTTTTTGCATTCACGCGACGACCACCCTTAGATAAAAAGATTTCGCAAGGATATTGGCCTGCTAACTGCGTGAGCTTCGCTGAAGCTCGCGCATGTAAACCTAATTTATTAATAATGTTGATGTCTTCACTGGGCATCTTTATTCCTTACTCGCTACTTGTTCATTTGTTGGATTTTCAACAGCTACACCCATGTGTCCAATTGGAATAATGCCCTGTTGACCACCATGCATGGCTTTTTGCATCGCCATATCCAAGGAATCTGTTCGATACGATATAGCTCGCATGAGCATGGGTAAATTAACTCCCGCAATCACCCGCACCCGACCTTTAAATTGAGGCTGATGTGCTAAACGACTTGCCACATTCGCTGGGGTTGCACCCATGATGTCAGTTAACACCAAGAGCCCATTTTCAGAATTTACTGTTTGAGCTAATTGAGTGACTTTATCTAGAGTTAACTTAGCATCTTCGTGAGCCATTACATCAACCGCCACCAGGCGATTGGGCACTTCACCATAAACATGGCGCGCAAACTCTTTTAGCGCTGAGGCTAAAGGTGCGTGAGCAATGATTAATATTCCCGCCATTTTTAAGAATTCAAATATTTTTCTAAGTGGTTTAACCACTGTTTAGCTACATCATGACCTGTTTGTTCTGTAATTTCAACAAAACAAGTGGGGCTAGTCACATTAATTTCAGTTAAATAATCACCTATGAAATCTAGACCAATTAGATGTAAACCTCTTTTAGCTAACTGCGGTCCAATTTCTTTGGCAATTTGCAATTCTTTATCGCTTAATTTTTGAGCAACCCCTTTACCACCCGCAGCTAAATTCCCTCTCACTTCACCCGCCTGAGGAATTCTTGCTAAGGAATAAGGCACCGGCTCGCCGCCAATTAACAACACGCGTTTATCACCATGAACAATCTCTGGCACAAACTTCTGCACCATCAGAGCCTTTTTACCAAGATCTCCTAGAGTTTCAACAATACTGCCGAGATTCAAGCCATCTGCCTTCACTCTAAAAATACCCATGCCACCCATACCATCTAGCGGCTTAATAATGATGTCTTGGTATTGTTGATGAAATGCTTTGATATCAGCCAACTCATGAGTAATGATGGTTGGAGGTGCAAATTTAATGAACTCAAGTAGCGCCAATTTCTCAGAGTGATTTCTTAAAGCCTCTGGAGAATTAAATACTTTGGCACCCTGACGAACTGCTTCAGATAAAAACCATGTCGCTGTCACATAGCTCATATCAAATGGCGGATCTTTTCTCATAATGACAGCATCAAAATCAGATACTGCAACTAAGTCAAATCCCAAAGACTCATACCAAGGGGTTTGCGTGCGATGAATACTTAACTGTTGAGACTGTGCACGTACAACACCATTGATACTCTTTAAATCTTCAATATGGGAATGCCAAACTTGATGGCCTGCTGCAAATGCAGCATCCATCATCGCCAAAGTGCTATCTTTTTTGACTGAGAAACTGCTAAGCGGATCGGCAATAAAAAGAAAACGCATCATTAATTCTCAGCGTCCGGATCAGTTCTCTCTAACTCTAAAGATGCTGCTAATAGAGCCAATCTAGCAACCACACCATACAAATAGAAACGGTTGGGCACGGCAACGCCTGGCTTAGCGCCTACATCCGGGATTGAATTGTGATCAAAAGCTAGTGGTACAAAATGCATGCCAGGCGAATTGAGATTCTCATCAACACCTCGACCGGTATGGACACGATAGAAGCCACCCACCACATAACGATCCATCATGTAAACCACAGGCTCAGAAACAGCTTCATTGATTTTCTCGAAGGTGTACACACCCTCTTGAATTAACACATCAGAAACTTCGAGACCTTCTTTAATGACGCTCATCTTATTACGCTCTTTGCGATTAAGATCTTTCACATCATTGGCATCTTTGACAGTCATGATGCCCATGCCATAAGTACCGGCATCAGCTTTCACAATGACATAAGGTTTTTCTTTTATGCCATATTCACGATATTTACGCGCTGTTTTCTTGAGGATGCTATCAACGCTCTCTTGAAGTTCTTCCTCACCAATTCGCTCATGAAAATTAATGCCAGAACATTTAGTAAAGAATGGATTGATCATCCATGAATCAATGTCAATGACTTTTGAAAACTTTTTGGCTACATCATCGTAGGCGTCAAAGTGATTAGATTTGCGACGCACCCCCCAACCTGAATGAAGCGGGGGTAATACATATTGCTCATACAAATTCTCAAGAATGGGTGGCACACCACCAGATAAATCATTATTCAAAAGAATCGTACATGGATCAAAATCTTTCAACCCTAAGCGACGACCTTTAATACCCAAGCGAACTAAAGGCTCCAATATCAAACGCTGACCATCAGGCAAATCAATGGGTGTTGGTTTAGTAATTTCTTCGGATAAAGAACCCAAACGGACATTCAATCCAGTCTGCCTGAGAATAGAAGCCAAACGAGCAACGTTTTGCAAATAAAACATATTACGCGTGTGACGCTCAGGAATTAATAACAAGTTCTTCGCATCAGGGCAGATTTTCTCAATGGCTGCCATAGCTGCCTGAACAGCCAAAGGCAGCATTTCTGCAGAAAGATTATTAAACCCACCAGGAAACAAATTGGTGTCAACTGGGGCTAATTTAAAGCCCGCATTTCGCAAATCCACTGAACAGTAGAAAGGAGGAGTGTGCTCCTGCCACTCCAACCTAAACCATCGTTCGATGGCAGGAGTAGCATCTAAAACCTTACGCTCTAATTCAAGCAAAGGACCATTCAGGGCAGTGATTAAATGAGGTACCATGCCACCATTCTAAGACAGATAAAAAAAGAGCGGGTTCTTATTCAGAAACCGCTCTTTAAAACCCTTTAATTTGGAGATTAAAGGGTTATTCCACACTACATTTCACACAGATTTACGAAAATTACTAATTAAGCCTCGTATGCTGTTTCACCGTGAGACGTGATATCAAGACCTTCACGCTCTTCGTCTTCTGGCACACGTAAACCAATCACTAAATCTACAAGTTTGTAAGCGATGAATGAAACCACGCCAGACCAAACAATCGTTGTTAATACAGCCTTAGCTTGGATCCAAACTTGGCCAACGATAGAGTAGTCAGGAGCCACTGCATTCGCTACGTAATCGTAGATACCTGTACCGCCTAAAGATGGGTCAGCAAATACGCCTGTTAACAAAGCACCCAAGATACCGCCAACACCGTGAACACCAAACACGTCCAAGCTATCGTCCGCACCTAATGCGCGCTTCAAACCAGTTACACCCCACAAGCAAAGGAAGCCAGAGATAAGACCGATCACGATCGCGCCCATTGGGCCTACGAAACCAGCGGCTGGAGTTACTGCAACTAAACCAGCAACGGCACCTGAAGCTGCGCCCAACATAGAAGGCTTACCTTTACCAACCCACTCACCTAAAGTCCAAGTTAGAACAGCTGCTGATGTTGCTAAGAATGTATTAGCAAAAGCCATTGCTGAACCACCAGAAGCCTCTAGCGCTGAACCAGCGTTAAAACCAAACCAACCGAACCACAATAGTGATGCACCAACCATTGTCAAAGTTAAGCTATGTGGCTTCATTGCTTCTTTACCGAAACCAATACGCTTACCGATAACAAAAGCACCGACTAAACCAGCAACCGCAGCGTTGATGTGAACAACTGTACCGCCAGCAAAGTCTAAAGCTCCCATTTGGAACAACCAACCTGAAGCTGCTGTTGCTGCTTCTGCCGCTGCTGCATCTGTATATGCATCAGGACCAGGCCAGAACCAAACCATATGAGCGATTGGCAAGTAGCTGAATGTAAACCATAGGATCACGAACAACAATACTGCAGAGAACTTAGCGCGCTCAGCGAATGCACCGATGATCAAGCAGCATGTGATCGTTGCAAATGCACCTTGAAATGAGAAGAATGCAAATTCAGGAATCACAACACCTTTACTAAATGTAGCACCCATAGCTTCTGGAGTTAGACCGGCTAAGAACAAGCGATCGAAACCACCGAAGAATGCTCCACCTGGTGTGAACGCAATACTGTAGCCATAAACTGCCCACAATACTGAGATCAAGGAGAAGATCACCATACATTGCATCAACACAGACAACATGTTTTTGCTACGTACTAAACCACCGTAGAAAAGACCTAAGCCTGGCAATGTCATAAGAATGACTAATGCAGTACAAACCATGATCCAAGCTGTATCACCCTTATTAGCAACTGGGGCTGGAGCAGCAGGAGCTGCTGGTGCAGCACTGGCTGCAGCTGCTGCAGGAGCAGATACGGCTGGCTTTGCTTCTTCAGCAGCGTAAGCTGGTGAAGATACTGCCATCGCAAATGAACCTAAAGCTAAAGCTGCCGCACTAGCTGCGAGTAGACGTTTAATCCAATGTGTCATTTTTAACCTCGCTTAAAGGGCAGACTGACCGGTTTCACCGGTACGAATGCGAATAACTTGTTCAATTGACGAAACAAAAATCTTTCCGTCACCGATCTTGCCAGTCTTGGCTGATTTCTCAATAGCTTCAACAGCACGTTCAACGATGCCATCATCCACTGCTGCCTCAACTTTTACCTTTGGCAAGAAATCAACTACATACTCAGCACCGCGATACAACTCAGTGTGACCCTTTTGTCGACCAAAGCCTTTAACTTCAGTAACGGTAATGCCTGAGACGCCTACTTCTGATAGCGCCTCACGCACTTCGTCAAGCTTGAAGGGCTTGATAATTGCTGTGATTAATTTCATACGTTTCTCCGTGAGATCGCGAATTAGAATGCTTTAAGGATAGAAACTGCGAAGCCGTCTTTGTAAAGCTTCTTGCCATTTGTAGTTGCATAGCTTTCAGTACCTGGCTTTGTGTCATTGATGTAGTACTTCACCCCTAACAAATAACCTTCATAGTCATATGTCAACCCAACGTTATAGTCAGCATATGAAACCTTTCCGGAACCGTATGTACCTGTGTAAATATTATCAATGCCGTTTTTATAATCTGTATAACCAGCGTGCACTGAAGCAGTTAGTTTAGGCGCCACTTCTTGAGATAAAGTAAGGTCGTAGTACATCGTGCCGCTTGCATCTTGTGTTGTCCCATCTGTTGAAGCGAAGTAGTTAGTGCTCATCACACGTGACACTTTGACTGCTGCTGGACCATAGCTTGCGCCAACATACACTTCACGTGTATCAGATGTATTAATACCCGTACCATTTGCGCCAGGATAGTTGTAATAGATCGTACCGAAATCTAGAGCTACACCAGCTAATTCAGTTTTGTAACCACCATAGTAGTCAACTTCCATATTTGAACCTGAGTTAGCAGCGGTCCAATCAGAAACTGTTGACCCCCAAATACCTACATAAAAACCTGATTTGTGAGCTACATCAATACCACCTTGTACTGATGGGTTGCTGTTATTTTGCTTCAAACCACGTACGCGGTAGTCGCTAGTTGCGCCAACGTTGTAAGCAACTGTGAAGTCTGGTGTTGGCTCTGCTGCCACAACGACGCCAGAAGATAATGTTGCCGCTGCTGCAAGAGCAATTGCTGAGAGAGTTAAGTAAGTTTTCATGTAGTGCACTCCTAATAAACAATCCAAGGGAAATTCCTTGCGTTGTATATAAGCAAAAGGTGTGCCAGTTTTTAATTAACCAATAAAATCAATTAGTTAAGAATTATTTTGGGGAAGATATTGTTTCTTATTTTTCTATGCCCCAATTTGGATATGGTTCTTTGCACCAAAATGAAGCACCGTATTGGTGCATGGGAAATCCATAATTTTGGTAAAAAGTAGGTATTCAAGATTGATCTGGAGAAGATATGAATCCGCAAGACCTCATGCAAAAAGTACAAACGATTGCTAACGATATGCAAAGCAAAGTGGAAGATGCTATTCGCCAATCGCCAGCAAAAGATTTAGAAAAAAATGTGCGCAGCTTGATGACCCAAGGTTTCCAAAAAATGGATTTAGTCACTCGCGAAGAGTTTGATTTACAAACTCAAGTTCTTGCAAAAACACGAGCTAAGTTAGAAGAGCTCGAAGCTAAAGTAAGTGCGCTTGAGAAAAAATAATTATTTAGCTACCAGCTAAATGGTGTTTTAGTGGTTTGGGGTAATACAAAAACCAAAAATAAGAAAGCAGCTGAATCACAATAAATGTGAAGAACACTTGTTGGAATGCCGTTGCTTTTTCAATCTTGGCTGCACTTAAAGAATCAATACCCCAACCAATACCCCACTGGAAAATAAAAGCGCCAACAAAGATTAGCAAGTTATAGCTTGTGGCAGCAACTCCAGCATTACGAGACGGAAAAGCAGTAATCACTGTACTTTGTCCTAAGATGTGTCCAGTGGCAGTGAGTGCCAAAACAACCCAAAAAATCCAGCTGTAGCTAGTGCTTAGTAAAACTCCCAAGACCTGACAAACCAAACCAGCTGCTAACAACCATTTCACATAATTTAAGGTTTTAAAACCATGTGCATTAGCTCTGGGTAAAAACCAAGCGTTAAAGGCATAACCTAACAACATCACAGCATTTAATAAAAATAATATTTGCGCCGTGACCTCAGAATTAAACCCTAGCACTTCAATCATCCAAGGACCAAGCCATAAAGTTTGTAGTGCAATAAACCCACCGTGATTCACAATGCCAATTGGTAACATTCTGATAAAGAATGAATGACATAAAATTTCTTTTAAGCTAAAAGATTCTTCATCTTGATGCTTGGCTTGAGAACTTGGTTGATCATCGATCTTAGGAATACCCAAGCGAATGCCGATAAACGCCAAGCCTACTAATACGGCCATAATCCAAAAGGTGCCTCGCCATCCAATATAAGGAATCGCAGCTTGGACGGGGATAGTGGTCACCAAAGCTCCCGCCGTGCCAAACACCAACATCCCAGAAGCTAACTGGCTTTGCTGATCTATTCGATACCAACGACGATAAGCGGCAAACGATGCCATCAAGCAGGCGGAAACACCAATGCCAATGAATAGTCGACCAATCGTTAAACCCCATAGACTATCTGCATAAGCAAAAATAGCTGAACCCAATAGAGCAAGTAGCAATAAGACACTTTCTGTTTTGCGAGCACCATAACGATCAAGTGCTAAACCAATGGGAATTTGCATCACGGCAAACCCCACAAAATATGCAGAAGATAAAAGCCCTAATTCTGAGTGGCTAATATGAATATCTGCCATTAGCTCCGGCGCAATGACCGCATTAACTGTTCTAAAGGCATAAGACAGAAAATAGGCAAAAGCAAAACTTAGAAAAACTCTCAGCGCCCAAACGCCTTGCATCGGAAGTGGGGGCAAGTGCTGTGGGCTCATCTTAGTAAGGTTTAAATCCGTTTAGAAACATCATGTGCTCATCTGAAAGAAGCACTTTTTCTAATGATTGATCTGCACTTAGGCCTTGCAAAATACTTTGTTGAAAGATGAAGGTTTGCCCATCAGGAAACTTTCTTTCAACCACTCTTAAACGCAGTAAACGAGGCTGTTGATCAGGACCGACACCATCGATGACCCATTCTTTTGCGGCTAAGGGGGTGGCATCTGAAGTTTTGATGGTGATCGCTTCTCCCTCAACCGGATGGTTTGTTTTTAAATTACTCAACATGCCATCCTGAATAAAACTCTTCAAGTTATTCAAAGACTCTTCTGATCTCAACTCAGCCGGCACCTGGATAACACCCACAGCATATAAGCTATCTTTGACCTTGACAGCCTCCATGGTCATTTTAAGTTTTTGATTCTGAAACATCATCACTTTCTCTGCACGGCTAGGCTTACCAGGGTAAAGCGCCTCATAGAGTAAATCGTCAGAACGCACTGTTCGCCAATCAAAAGTAGGCGTACACCCAACAAACGTAGCGGCTAGCAAGAAGATACCTAGAGTGTGCTTAATCGTGCGCTTGATCAACATAAAAGTTTTATTTTGCATAAAATATGATTATGCCCATTCAATTGATATTTAGCTCATTTAATACTGCCAAGAGAGTGATCCTCCTTGGTTTACTCACTTGTTTATTAAGTCTGACAGCATGCTCGTCAGATACTCAACAAGCCATGCCTCACTTTAAGCTCTCAGAAATCTCAGGCAAGGTATTAACTCAAGATGACTTCAAGAACAAAGTAACCATTATTAATTTTTGGGCTACTAGCTGCACAACTTGTATCAAAGAAATGCCACAACTAGTTCAGACCTATGAAAAGTTCAAAGGGGATGGTTTAGAAATGATGGCTGTTGCCATGTCTTATGACCCGCCCATGTATGTTGTGAACTTTGCACAAACTAGACAATTGCCATTCAAAGTGGCACTTGATTCTGATGGCAGTGTTGCTAAAGCCTTTGGCAAGATTCAACTCACACCCACCACTATCGTCATTAATAAAAATGGAAAAATTATTAAGCGTTATGTTGGTGAGCCTGACTGGGCAGACTTCCACCAACTCATTCAAAAGTCTTTAGCTGAAAAAGCTTAAAGTCTAATTAGACAACGCCTGCTTGATGGGCTTGTTGGTCAGCATGGTAGCTTGAGCGCACCATTGCACCAACCGCTGCATGTGTAAAGCCCATGGCATAGGCTTCTTTCTCAAACATAGCAAATGTATCAGGATGAACATAGCGACGCACAGGCAAATGATGACCTGAGGGTGCCAAGTACTGACCAATCGTCAACATATCAATGTTATGAGCGCGCATATCACGCATCACTTCTAGAATTTCTTCATCTGTTTCACCCAAGCCCACCATTAAGCCACTCTTTGTTGGCACGTTGGGATAGAGCTCTTTGAAGTCTTTTAATAACTTCAATGAATGCATGTAATCCGAACCAGGGCGGGCTTCTTTGTATAAACGAGGCACAGTCTCCAAGTTGTGATTCATCACATGAGGTAAGCCTGCGCTAAAAATATTTAAAGCTTTTTCTAGGCGCCCACGAAAATCTGGAACTAATACTTCAATACGAGTATCCGGTGACAACTCATTTGTTTTGGTGATGCAATCAACAAAATGCTGAGCACCGCCATCACGTAAATCATCACGATCTACACTGGTAATCACTACATACGATAACTTGAGGGCTGCAATGGTTTTAGCCAGATTAAGTGGCTCATCAACATCCAGTGGATCAGGGCGACCATGACCCACATCACAAAATGGGCAACGGCGTGTGCACTTATCGCCCATGATCATGAAGGTAGCAGTTCCTTTGCCAAAACACTCGCCGATATTAGGGCAGCTGGCTTCCTCGCAAACTGTCACCAACTGATTCTCACGCAAAACTTTCTTAATCTCATGAAAACGAGAATTGCCAGAAGCCGCTTTAACACGGATCCACTCTGGCTTTTTTAAGACCTCTTCGATCGGCACAATCTTGATAGGAATGCGCGAAGTTTTATCAGCAGATTTTTGTTTTTGATTTGGATCGTAGGTCTTGGTCATGACCGCACCTCTAATTGTTTTGATAAATGGCTTAATAAGTATTTAGCCACAATATCCATATTGTCGCTCACTCCAAGGGTTCTGAGGTCAATTGTCTTTAAACCCGCATACCCACAGGGGTTGATAGCCTCAAATGGGCTTAAATCCATATCCACATTCAGCGCCAAACCATGATAGCTACATTGTTTGGTAATTTTCAAACCCAAAGCAGCGATCTTAGCTCCAACATTTTCCTTGGCTAAATTAGCTTGTTCTGCCAAATAAATACCAGGAGCACCTGCTTGGCGCTCCCCGATGATGCCCACATCAGCTAATGTATCAATGATGGACTGCTCAATTCTGTGCACTAACTCACGTACAAATAAATGACGGCGACGCAAGTCTAATAATAAGTAAACAACAATTTGACCCGGTCCGTGATAAGTAATTTGCCCACCCCGATCAATCGGCACTAGAGGAATATCAACTTGTGGCTTTAATAAATGAGCAGGGTCACCTGCTTGGCCGAGGGTATAAACGGGAGGATGCTCAAGAACCCAAATTTCATCAGGAGTGTCAGTTGTTCGTTCAGCTGTGAACTTTTTCATCGCCTCATAAGTAGGCAAGTAATCCTGCCGACCAAGTTGGCGAATCATCAAATCCATCATTTATAGAACAACGCTCACCAATGGATGTGTTGAAAGTGTGCGATACAACTCATCCAACTGCTCTCGACTGGTGACACGAACAGTCACCGTCAAACCCAAATAATTTCCATTTTTAGAAGGGCGCTGCTCAATGGTAGAGACATCAAACTCTGGATCAAAGTTAAGCACTACACGCTCAATCGCTTCTTTGTAGCCATCAATAGCTTTGCCCATCACCTTAATCGGAAAATGACAGGGGTATTTAATCAGAGATTCTTCTGGTGGAATATCCACATTAAGCTCCTTGGCTAGGGTCCGGCTGACCATGCCACGCTCTGAGAATTAAATCTCGGATGCAATGTAACTTGCGATGAAAGAAGTGATCAGCTCCAGGAATCACCTGAACCGTGAGCTCTTGAGGTCTAGCCCAATCTAAAACACTAGTCAGAGGAATCACATCATCCACTTCACCATGAATCACAATCGTATCTTTAGGTACCGGTGCCACCTCCCATTTGGAGGTAGCAGACCCAACCATGATTAATCGCTCTGGCGGCGCGCCCTGCTCTTCTAAATGTTTAACAACATAGCTGCTGACATAACTACCAAATGAAAAACCCGCCATGGCTAATGGCAACTCCGCCACCAAGCTAGGCCACGCTTGTCCTTCAAGCTCAGGAATACCCTGCCAATTAAATGGATCACGCATCCAAGCAATCACAGCAATTAAATCTTGTGCTTCGCCTTTGCCATCATCGTGCACACCTTCACTTGCACCAACCCCTCTGAAATTCGGTCTTAAGGTGACATAGCCTAATTGTGCAAAAGTTCTAGCCAAGGTTTGCGCAACTTTGTTGTCCATCGTGCCACCCAATAATGGGTGAGGGTGCGCTACTAGAGCAATACCTCTTGGACGAAAACTAGCTGGGTGATGCTTGATACCCTCTGGCAAATCAAGCGATGCTTCAATTAAGCCTGCAGGACCTTGAAAATGGAGTTTGATCGTACGGCTCACGACTCAATCCTTAATCGCTCAACGACCTGTCCTTTAATAAAGTGCTCATTGATGATTTCATCAATGTCACTTTTATCAATTGCGGTATACCAAGTCGCCTCTGGGTAAACCACCATAGCGGGTCCATTTGCACAACGATCTAAGCAACCTGCTTTATTAATACGAACTTTGCCTGCACCAGATAAACCTAATTCTTTACAACGAATTTTGGCGTACTCAAATAATTCATTAGCGCCATGGTTGGCACAACAATCATTACCGTTTTCACGCTGATTCAGACAAAAGAAGAGATGGTATTTAAAGTAGCTCATGAGCAAAATTATATAGAGTCAGGGAATTAAAAGCTTTGTTTCAGAGTTTGCTTCAAGCCCTGTTTTATGCCTCGCAAAAGTGATAATCCAGCCCCAATTGGCCAGAGCCAAGCAAGCCATGCCATTAAATAATTGAAATGAATCAAGCGCCCTTGTCGCCACTCTTGAATCGTTACGATGTAATAGGGGTTCTTGGGGAAGAAATTCATTAAAAAAACCATGCACCCCAAACTAAGAATAGCCACCACATTAAGCCAGCGGTGGGATAGTTGCAAAGTAGCTATTAATAGCAAAGTCGCAAAAATCATGCCCCAAATAGCTGCTGGGGTTAACCAAGTAAAACTCTTATCAACACCAAACTGCATCCCAGAAAACAATGCTTTTAAGATGATGGTGAGAACTAATAAAATCATCAGGATTCGAATTCTTGGAGCTCTAGTTCGCATCGTCACTGCCATGCATGTGCCCGCAGCTAACCAGGCAACCATGGTGCTAGCAATTTCTAAAGTTGCAAAATTTAAATTAGATTTCCAAGGAACTTGAGGGCTCCATAGGCTGCCCCAGTCCCCCATCGCCAGCCATGCTGTTTGTGGATAGATCTGCGCAAACGGAAAAACCATGAGCAAAATTAGTCCACTGGTACGCATGCCAAACCACTCAATTCGGCGATGCTGAAATCCACTGCCTGAAAGCCATTTAGGATCCATGGGGATGGCTAGCAAAGCGCCTAATGTGGCACCACCCATATTGGCCCACCAATCAACATTGCTTGGAATACGCGTTGATAACCAAGTTTGCAAGGACTCTAATGAGCCAGACAAAAGCCCACCCAACAGCAAAGCAAACAGCAATGCTCGATAAGCTTTTAGGCGAGGATAGACAGCGAAAACCGTTAGAAACCCTAAAGGTATATAACCCAGGATATTCGTGAATACATCAAAAGAGGTGATATATCGTGGGATAGGAGCGATGACCCAATCAAGAATGCTAGCCCCCACCTCAACATTAAAGTTAAATGGAAAAATGCTGGCGTAGATAATTAACAACACATAAACAAGCGAGGCAATCCTAGCCGTTGGCATAGGCAAATCTGGCCAAATTAAGCGTTGTGGGCGTTGAAAATTATCAGACATATGCACATAGTACCTACAATATGGATATGACGATAAATTGGATACTTGAAAGAGTTGAAGAAAGCCCCTCCACCAACGAAGACCTGATGGCTCGTTGGAGATCGGGTTTATTGTGGGAGCCCTTAGCTAGACTTGCTCTCAAACAAACTGCGGGGCGTGGTCGCATGGGTAGAAACTGGCTGAGCTCCCCCAATAAAGCACTTACTTTCTCAATTGCATACCCCTTTAAAAAAGGGATACAAGATCTTTCTGGATTGAGTTTGGCTTGTGGTTTAGCTGTTATCAAGGGTATCAGCACAGCCACACAAATATCTGTAGAAGAGCTGCGCCAAAAAGGCTTGGGACTTAAATGGCCTAATGACATTTTGGTATCTCACAAAAAATTAGCGGGCATGCTAATTGAAGGCGGGCAATTAAAACCAAATGAAGCAACTTGGTTAATTATTGGTATTGGTATTAATTTAAGCAATAGCACCACCATAGAAAATGAGATTGGTAGAGCCATTGCTAGTCTCTCTGAGATTGTTCCCGAAGATAGCTTGAACTCAGATATGCTTTGGCTAGAGATTTTGAAAGAGCTAGCTATTGTCATGACCAATTTTGAAACCGCAGGATTTGAAAAGTATCAGTCCGAATGGAATACCTGGGACCTATATCAAAACAAAATTTGCCAAATCCATCAACAAGATCAACTGCAATTAGAAGGTCTTGAAAAAGGTGTTGATGAAACTGGTTGCCTCTTAATTGAAACCTCTCAAGGCATTCAAAAGATCATTAGTGGTGATGTTTCTCTGAGGGTGGCGCCATGATTTTGTTAATCGACCTAGGCAATACCCGATTGAAATGGGCGCTAGTCAATGAGAACGCTAAAGATATTCAACAGCCGTTCCATGCTGAAGGATCTATCAGCAAAGATCAAGCGATCAACATAATTGATCTTTGCTCTCAAAATGGCTGGCAAATGACTCATGTAGTTTGCTCAAGCGTGATTGATCACAGCATTACACAAAGTTTAGAAGTTGCTTTTAAGAAAGGTTTTCCAACAACCATTTGGAAAAAGCTAGATGGCACGGCTTTAATCAATACCATTAGCACTGATTATGCTGAGCCTGCACAACTTGGCAGCGATCGTCGAGCCATGTTGATTGCAGCCCAAGCTTTGTATCCAAATAAAAATTTACTTATCTTAGGAGCAGGCACTGCCACCACCATCGATCTTCTATCGGCTAGAGCTCATCACTTAGGTGGCTGGATTTTGCCAGGTCTTACATTAATGAAAAATTCCCTTGCTAATGGAACAGATCGACTGGGATCAAGCTGTACAGCATTCAAGGAAATGAGCGATCTCAATATTGGCATCAACAGCCAAGACGCCATTGATCATGGAGTTTTAATGAGTCAACTAGGGGCTCTTGAGTTGGCTCAAGCATATGCTCTTCAGAACAATATGTCGCTTGATATGATTGTGGCAACTGGTGGCAATGCCCAGCGATTAATCAACTATCAAGAACAAAAGACACCTACTCAATTGATCGACAATCTCGTATTGAGAGGCTTACTTATTTGGCACCAAAACCATCATGCATAAGAAATTAAATATCTTCTTAGTGATTCTCATCATCTTGGCAACAAGCATGAGTCTCATCATTGTGACGACATCTTCAAGTGCTCAAAACTGGATAGATTCTTTATTTGAAAATACGGGAAATGAATCTACCGCAAAATTAGCGCAACCGTCATCAGAATTAAAAGTGATGGGACCTGCCAGCTCAGGATCGAATTCTTCTCAATAAAGCAGTGGTTGAGCGATCATGAATAAATGGGATCGCAAATGCTTTTCCACCCCAAGTTTTAACTAAGGCTGTTTCAGCCAAACTATCAATCTCATAATCGCCACCTTTTACATAAATGTCAGGTTTGACTTGAGCGATTAGTTTGACTGGTGTTTTTTCAGAAAACAGCACCACTAGGTCAACCGACTCCAAAGATGCCAATAAAGCCAGACGATCAGCCTCTGGATTTAAGGGGCGATCATCGCCCTTACCCAACATTTTGACTGAGGAATCAGCGTTCACCCCTACAACCATGCTGGCACCAAGACTTCTAGCTTGAGCAAGATAGCTCACATGGCCACGATGCAAGATATCAAATACGCCGTTGGTAAACACAACTGGCTTAGGTAAGCGACTTAATTTTTCTTGCAAATTTTGAGGGGTACAAATCTTTTCCTCAAAGCTTGGTGGGGGTAAATTGGTGAGATCAACTTGTGTCATAAGCAGGATATTACCTGACTAAAGACTATCAAGATCATTCAACAATTTTTGAGCATGCTTTTGAATGAGAGTTTGCTCATGGGGATCAATTTTCTTTAAATTAATTACCATCAACTTGGTGCGAGGATTTTTCTCAAATTCCGCCTGATGCTTTAGTAAAAAATTCCAATATAAATTGGTCATCGGGCATGCTTGATCTCCATGCCTCACCTCACTTTTATAGGCACATGACTCACAATAGTTACTCATGCGCTTTACATAAGCGCCACTGGCAACATAAGGTTTGCTTGTAAACCTTCCACCATTAGCAAATAGCGCCATACCTGCAGTATTAGGAAGTTCTACCCACTCAATCGCATCAACATAAACCGCCAAATACCAATCACAAACTTGCTGAGGAAGAATCTCAGCTAAAAGCGCAAAATTACCCGTGATCATCAAACGTTGGATATGGTGCGCATAGCCATACTCCATTGTTTGAGTAATGGCGTCCTTCATACATGCCATATGTGTCTGCGCAGTCCAATACCACTTAGGCAATTTTCTTTGATGATCGTAATAATTATCGATCGCCATTTTGGGCATATCTAGATAGTAGATGCCTCTAACAAACTCTCGCCAACCAATGACTTGACGGATATATCCTTCAACAGAACTGAGCAAATGACTTTGACCTTGCCATTTTTCAAGGACAGCCTGAATCAACTCTCGCGGACTAATTAACTTTAAATTTAAGGAGCTCGAAATGACTGAGTGCCAACCAAAAGGTGTGTTTGTCCACATAGCATCCTGATGAGCTCCAAACATTTCTAAGCGATGCTCAACAAAGTGATGCATCGCCTCTAAAGCTTCTTCTCTGGTCACAGGCCAGGCAAATTTTTTCAAACTGCCAGGATGGTCGGCATATTGACGTTCAACATAGCTCATCACTTCTTGAGTGATTGCATCGGGCTTAAACCATACTGGATCATCAATGAGTCCCGGTCCATTTTTTGAATAAGGCTTGCGGTTATCTTGATCAAAATTCCAGCAATCGCCCTCAGGCTCGCCATTCTCTTGCATCAAAATATGATGCTTTTTTCTCATGTACCGATAGAAATACTCTAAACGAAGTTCCTTCTTCTCCCCAGCCCAATTTTTAAATTCATCAACCGAACAATAGAAGTGCGTATCACTTCTCATATCAAGCTCAATCGAAAGTTTGTTGGCAAGCTGTTCAATCGCATTTTTTAAACGTATTTCACCAGGCTCTACACAAACCAAATGTGTAAAACCATTTTTCTTGATATGTTTTTCTAGAACATCAACTATTGATTCTTGGCTCTCTTGAACATAGGTCACACGAAAACCACGCTCTCTAAGCCTTTTAGCAAAGTGGCGCATCGCTGATAAAAATAGTGCAATGCGTGCTTTGTGAGACCAAACATATTGAGCCTCACAAGAAGACTCGATCATGATGACCTCGTCTCGATCAGCTTGATGATCTACAAAGGCTGCGCTGTCATCCTGCAGTTGATCACCGAGGATGAGAACAAGTTTTTTCAAGGGATTAACTGTTGTGTTGACTACGCCATGCTTTGATGTTTTTGGAAACATCTTGCAAGCTTGAGATCACTTTAATGTCTTCAGGGGCACGTTTCTTAAGTGCCTGATTTTCACCACCAGCCCAAATCTCAACACCTGGAGCCAGTTTTGATTTCAACTCTTTCAAACCATCGACCACCTGATTTTGATTGATCTGAGAAGAGAATGACAAAGCCACCACATCGGCTTTTTGTGCTCTAGCAGCTTGGGCAATTTCTAAAATAGGTGTTTGCGTTCCAAGTGATACACAAACACAACCCTCAAGCGCCATGAGCGCTTCTGCCATCAATAATCCTAAGCTATGTTGCTCTTGTGGAAAGGTTGTTAACAAAACACGGGGTCTTGCTAAATCCTCGCTCTGTCCAGTGTGTCCCCTCGGTACAGAGTTGATGGCAGTACGAAGCAAATGTTTGATTTGCTCCGTAAATAAGTGCTCTTCATGAATTTCAATCTTGCCTTCAGCCCAATAATCACCAATATTTTTAATCAGTGGTGCTACAAGCTCTATGACAAATCTGTCTAAGCCAATTTTCATCAAAGTAGTTGATAAAGCTAGTCTTAGAGCTTCTGTTTGGTGTGATCTTAGTAAATCTAAATATCTCTCCATCTCCTCTTGAGAGATCACAGGGCCTGATGCAGCATCTTTATCGTTGTCATGACTGATTTTGCTACTCAGCTCTCGCAAAGCTTCAATAGGAAGAGGAACCACCCGACCAGGACGGTGTCCAGAATCGAGTAAGCGCTTCAATAATCTAAGTTTTTCTATCTGATCGGCAGGATAAACGCGGTCATCATTACTATCCCGAAGCGGTTTTGGAAAGTCATAACGTCTCTCCCAAACCCTTAGAGTGTCTTTTGCGATGCCTGTATCCCGCTCCACAGCGGCAATACTGAGCATGTCAGGCAAATTAGTAAATCTAACGTTCATATATAGGGCTCGACCTTTGTCGCCAAGTTGATGCTTGGTGTCGACATACACAAATTTTACACTGTCCTAGACATTATTTGCATTTTTTTATTTTTATGCTTAATATTCGTACATAAATATTTTTTGCCCTAGACAAAAACCATTCTTGTCTAGGGGTTATTAAATATAAAAAAACGGGTCGAGGAGACAAACCCACATGCAGGTCGATCATCAAAAAAGACCGTTACCCCCTTTAAAGGCGTTAGACCTGGGGGATTCTTTTTTCAGAATTAACCTGCTCGTTATCGCAATCAGCGTCTTGATGTGGCTTTCATGGCCCAAGGAGTCACAAGCAATGACATGTCCGACAACTCTCTCTCATCAATTTCTAAGACTTCAAGATGAGGCGCCACAAAACTTATGTCAATACAGCGGCAAAGTGATTCTTGTTGTTAACACAGCGAGTTATTGTGGTTTTACGAGTCAATATGAAGGTTTGGAAAAGCTATACGAGACCTATAAGGATCAAGGTTTTGTAGTTTTGGGGTTCCCCACCAATGATTTTGGTAAACAAGAGCCTGGCAATAACAAAGAGATTGCTGAGTTTTGTCACAACACCTATGGCGTGAAATTCCCCATGTTTGCCAAGACAACTTTGTCTGGCAAAGATGCCAATCCATTTTTCAAAGAACTCATTGAAAAATCAGGCACCAAACCTCGTTGGAATTTTTACAAATACATCATTGACCGAGAGGGTCGCATCGTTGACTCATTCAATAGCATGACATCGCCGAGCAATAAAAAAATAACTTCACTGATTGAAAAATTATTAAAGGAGAAAAAACTATGAACGCTCCAGAAAATATATTTTTGCCTGATGTTCAATCAAGCCACGATGAGAGAAAAATTGTGATTCAAAAGGTGGGGGTCAAATCCATTAGACACCCACTGACATTGAAGACCAAAGATGGCTCACAAGCGACTGTTGCAACAATAGATATGACGGTGAAATTACCCGCTCACATCAAAGGCACCCACATGTCGCGCTTTCTAGAGATTCTTCAATCTCACCATGAGCCTATTAGTTTTCGTAGCGTCCAAGAACTCATGAAGAATATGTTGCTCCAACTAGAGGCTGATGAAGGTCATATTGAAATGAAGATGCCTTTATTCATTAATAAAACAGCTCCAGTTTCGGGCGTTCAAAGCTTGCTTGATTACGATGTTCATATCAAAGCTAGCGTTGAAAAAGGGCAATCACGTTTTGTATTAGGCGTTCAAGTTCCTGTGACTAGTTTGTGCCCCTGCTCAAAGAAAATCTCAGAATATGGTGCGCATAACCAACGCTCACATATCGTGATCTCTGCAGAAATTGCTGACGATCTTGCAGTTGAGGATTTAATCCTGATTGCAGAACAAGCGGCATCTTGTGAGCTTTGGGGTTTACTTAAGCGCCCTGATGAAAAGTATGTGACTGAGCGCGCTTACGACAACCCTAAATTTGTTGAAGACCTCGTTAGAGATATAGCTGTAGCACTTCATCAAGAAGAAAAAATAGTTGCATATGAAGTGTCATCAGAAAATTTTGAATCCATCCACAATCATTCGGCTTATGCCTGGCTAGCCAATGACAAACGTATAGCTTCGTAACCCTTTTAACCACAAGACACTCAAGTTTTGAGCACCATTTCTCTCCCTCCCTTATTAATGCTCAAGATGGTCTTGTGGTTTTCTTCTTTTCACGAATAGCTAAAAATAAAAATAGCGATTATTGGGATGCTGCAGAAGAGCTTTATGAAAAGCTGCCAGTACTTGGCAGCTTCATGCGTTGGATCAAACGAAAATTAAAAGCCTAAGGATTTAACGCTTTTCTTTTCTAGCCTTGTTAACCAAATGCTCCATGACATCTATTGCTCTTGCTTTGGAGCCGCCAGTAATAGAAGGGGAAGTAATATAGCGACCTTGAATAGCCACAGTAGGTACACCATCAATTCTGTAGCTTTGAGCAATTTGATTGGCTGCTCGTGCTTTTGATGTCACAGTGAAAGATCTAAATGCTTTGGTAAAAGCTTCTCTATTCACGCCTTGCGATACCACCCAATCAGTAATTTCGGCTTCAGCCAATAATTTCTTTTTGCCTACATGGATTGCATCCATGACCTTAGCGTGCAACTCAGGCTTACCTAAGCTTTCCAATGCATAGAACAATTGACTATGAGGCAATAAATCATCCCTGAAGGCAACGGGCACTTTACGCACCACGACATCTTTTGCCTGACGTTTCACCCAAGCATCTAGCTGAGGTTCAAAGTCATGACAATGAGGGCAACCGTACCAAAAGAACTCTAGAACCTCGACCTTACCTTTTGCTTCAAGGGTTTGGGCTGTAGGTAAAACTCGATAGTCAAATCCTTCCTCAATGGGACGAGATTGTGCAAGCGCAAAGCCAGACACTCCCAAAATAATTAAAGAAGCGAGGATTTTTTTAATACAGAAGTTCAATATTGATTTCATATTCAATTAGCTTTGTTAATTCGAATCACAGTTGAAGCAATACCAGCACCTTGCAATCTTGTTCTAATTTGCGTGACTTCTGACTGGCCAACGTAAGGACCTACACGCACACGCCACAACATTGCGCCATCAACTTCACGCTCTGACACCATGGCTTCTAAACCTTGTAATGCCAAAGCTGCTTTTTGCTTTTGCGCTTCATCTTGATTGCGAAAAGCTCCGGTTTGTAACCAATACTCCGGTCCTTGTGTGGCAGCAGCAATATTGCCAATAGGATCTTTTTTGGCAGATTCTCTAGGTAGAGGCACTTTGCTTTGCAGTGGTTTATTCAGGTTAGGACGCTCCTCTACTTGAACCTCGCCTTCCTCAATTGCTTCAGCAGGTGCTGGCTTAGAAGCAGCATCTGGCGCACGAAGGTTTAATTTGGGTTCTGGAGCCCCTCGTTTTAAGGTGACTGCCACACCTACAGCAATAGCCAAACCTAATAGTAAGCCCAACACAAACCCCATCAGGGTTCCACCTGAACTTTTATGTTGCAACTGTTGTTGCTGCAAATTGTTATGCGTATTTATTTTCATAAGAGCTATATTACCCCTTACATCTTATTAGGTGCAGATACCCCTAAAATGGCCAAACCATTAGCAATCACTTGCTTGGTCGCCAACAACAATGCCAGCCTTGCTAAACGAATCTGCTCATCATCCACCAAAACTCGATCAGCGTTATAGAAACTATGGAATTCACCAGCCAAATCACGTAAATAGAAAGCAACCGCATGTGGCGACATATCTTTTGCGGCATCCGTTAGCATGTCTGGGTACTCAGCTAATCGACGTAATAATGAATCGGAAGCAGCACTTGTCAAAGCCTCTAATGGGGCTTTGACTAAATCAGCCTCATTACCAGCCCACTGACGCAAAATTGAACAAATACGGGCATGCGCATACTGAACATAAAACACTGGATTCTCATCGTTTTGCTTTAATGCCAAATCCACATCAAATACAAACTCAGTATCTGCTTTGCGAGAAATCAAGAAAAAGCGAACGGCATCTCTACCGCGACGAATCGCATCTTCTCTCTCACCATCAGCCATACCTTCTTGGACGCCACCTGACCACTCAATCAAATCTCGAACTGTGACATAAGAGCCTGCGCGCTTAGAGATCTTAACTTCTTCGCCACCCTTCATCACTGTCACCATTTTGTGGAGAACATACTGAGGATAGTCTTTAGGAATGTCCCAGTGGCGCTTTTGAGCAACGCCTTGGATACCAGAACGAACCCGAGCGATAGTCCCATGGTGATCGCTACCTTGGATGTTAATCACATGCGTAAAACCACGTGACCATTTACTGGCGTGGTAAGCCACATCAGGCACAAAGTATGTGTAGCTACCATCAGATTTACGCATAACACGATCTTTATCATCGCCATCATCAGTGGTTCTTAGCCAAAGAGCCCCCTCAGATTCATAACTCTTACCAACTTCTTTAAGATCTGCAACAACAGACTCAACACTTCCATCACCATAAAGAGAGGACTCTAAGTAATAGCAGTCAAATTTCACACCAAATGATTGCAAATCAATATCTTGCTCACGTCTAAGATAAGCCACTGCAAAGCGACGAATTGCTTCGATATTTTCAATCTCACCGGCACCATGCACGGGCTCGCCATCGGCTGCAGCCACTGTTGCTTTAGCTAGATAGTCACGTGCAATATCGGCGATATATTCGCCGTTATAAGCTGACTCTGGCCACTGCGCATCACCAGGCTTAAAGCCTTTAGCTCTAGCTTGAACTGAAATGGCTAAATTCTGGATCTGCACCCCAGCATCGTTGTAATAAAACTCGCGATGCACAGACAAACCTTGGGTTTGAATTAAATTAGATAAAACATCACCAAGTGCTGCTTGACGACCATGCCCCACATGCAATGGACCTGTTGGATTAGCAGAAACGAACTCAATGAGCACCTTTTCTGGTTTTGCTGATTGGCGTCCAAATTGGGAGCCTTCTTTAAAAATAGTGCCTAAAACTTGAGCTTTGGCGGTTTGAGTCAAACGCAAATTAATAAATCCTGGACCAGCAACTTCTACCGCAGACAACAAAGTCGCATAAGAAGCCTGCGCTTGCAAAGCGGCTGCAAATTCTTGAGCAAGTTCTCTAGGATTAGCTTTCCAAGCCTTAGATAGCTGCATAGCAATGTTAGTAGCTAAGTCACCATGCTCGGCAACTTTAGGGCGCTCCAATTGAGGTACAGGCAAAGCATCGGTGATGCCTCTTTGTGAAGCAATGCTGGCTAATGCAGCCTGCATGAGCTCAATAATTTGTTTTTTGATAACGGGCAACATAAATATTGTTTAATTTTTATTAATTCTGATGTTAATCTTATTCAATGCTATACAAATTTCAATGCAAAAAATCTGCCGATGTTTTGATGTTGGGCGATCTAACCCAACTGCTTTTTAACATCATCGACAAACCTTTAGAAAGCAAAGGTGTTTTCTTAGTTGAACAGCTATCGCCCGCCATTGAAAAACTAGAAGCAGCGATTGCAGCTGACAACGAACTACGCAAAACCGACCCCAAAGAATTGGATGAAGAAAAAAAAGCTTCTCTCAAAGCACTTCGCTTAGGGCAAAGAGCATTTCCTTTTCTCCAATTACTCAAAACAGCACTCGCACATAAAGAAATGGTCATTTGGGGCGTCTAGCAAAATCGATTTTTTGATCTTCATCAATGCGACCCACATCAAAATATTGCGCATTTTTATTAGCGATATAAAAACCACTAACGCTTGATGCTGGCAACATTGCCATGGATTCTGTTAAAGACATCCCCACTTCATGAGCTTGTAAAACATCAAACATCTGCTCTTTAACTAAGTGATCTGGACAAGCTGGATATCCAGGCGCTGGACGAATACCTACATAAGCCTCGTCAATCATTTGTTCATTACTTAAAGCTTCTGATGCAGCATAGCCCCAGAGTTCTTTTCTCACACGCTCATGCATCTTTTCAGCAAAAGCTTCAGCCAATCTATCAGCCAAAGCTTTGAGCATGATCGAGTTATAGTCATCGTGTTTGGCTTCAAACTCTTTTAACTTCTTCTCAATTGCATGTCCAGCAGTTACCGCAAACATACCCACATAATCCTTGATGCCAGATTCTTTAGGTGCGACAAAATCAGCTAAGCAACGGTTAGGCTTTTTGATTCCATCCACAACCGGACGATCCGACTGTTGACGATAATTTTTCCAAGTTAACAAAACTTCTTTGCGTGATTCATCTTTGTAAATTTGAATATCATCACCAACACTATTAGCAGGATACAAACCAATGACTGCTTCAGCTTGCAACCAGCGTCCCTGAATCAGCTTTTGCAACATGGCTTGCGCATCTTGGTAAACCTTCTTTGCTGACTCACCCACCACATCATCTTCTAAGATTTGCGGGAACTTTCCAGCCAAATCCCAAGTTTGGAAAAACGGAGTCCAATCAATACAAGTTGCAATCTCAGCTAGATCGTAATTTTTAAATACCCGACGCCCAATAAACTTAGGGGCAACAATGGTTTCTTTAGACCAATCGATCACTTGTTTATTAGCTCTTGCTGCTTCAAGAGTTATCAAAGGAGCCTGCTTTTTATTAGCATGTTGCTCGCGAATTCTTTCGTAGTCAGCGCTTAAGTCATTAATAAACTTCTTAGAGCCATCTTCTGACAACAAACTCGATGCAACAGATACCGCTCTTGATGCATCAGGAACATACACAACAGGACCTTCATAATGAGGGGCAATCTTAACGGCTGTATGAACACGTGAGGTTGTTGCACCACCAATCATTAATGGCATTTTCCGCTCACGGAAATAGTCATCGCGTTGCATTTCTTCTGCAACATAAGCCATTTCTTCTAACGATGGCGTGATCAATCCTGACAATCCAATCATGTCAGCCTTTTCTTCTTTAGCCTTTTTCAAAATCTCATTACAAGGAACCATCACGCCCATGTTCACAACATCAAAGTTGTTACATTGCAAAACAACCGTCACAATATTTTTACCAATATCGTGGACATCACCCTTGACGGTTGCCATGATGATTTTTCCTCGAGACTTTACATCTCCGCCACTCTCTAAAATCTGGCGCTTTTCTTCTTCAATGAATGGGATTAAATGCGCCACCGCTTGCTTCATCACGCGCGCACTCTTAACTACTTGAGGCAAGAACATTTTGCCGGCGCCAAATAAGTCGCCAACAACATTCATACCATCCATTAGAGGGCCTTCAATTACCTCAATAGGGCGACCATTAGCATTCGCAATCTCTAAGCGCATCTCTTCAGTATCCTCAACAATGTGTGAGGTAATACCATGCACCAAAGCATGCGTTAAACGATCTCGTACAGGCGCATCTCGCCACGCCAAAGTTTCTTCAGCTTTAGCGCCACCACCTTTATATTCATCTGCAATTTCTAGCAAGCGCTCAGTCGGAGTTTTGCCTTCTTTTTCTTTAAAGCGGTTTAGAACGACATCTTCAACTCGCTCTTTGAGCTTTTCATCTAAGTCTGCGTACACGCCTAACTGACCTGCGTTCACAATACCCATATCCAATCCCGCTTTAATCGCGTGATATAGGAACACTGTATGAATCGCTTCACGGACAACATCATTACCACGGAAGGAGAAGCTCACATTAGAAACACCACCACTTACTTTTGCTCCTGGTAGGTTTTTCTTTATCCAAGCCGTTGCATTAATAAAGTCATTGGCATAGTTATCGTGATCTTCAATACCTGTGGCAATAGCAAAAATATTGGGGTCGAAAATAATATCTTCTGGCGGGAAGCCAAGTTCATCAACGAGGATCTTGTAGCTACGTTCACAAATTTCAATTTTTCGCTGATAGGTATCTGCTTGGCCCTTTTCATCAAAAGCCATCACAACGGTGGCGGCACCATAGCGGCGAATTAATTTAGCTTGATGTCTAAATGGGTCTTCGCCTTCTTTCAACGAAATTGAATTAACAATTGCCTTGCCTTGCACACACTGCAAACCAGCCTCAATCACGCTCCACTTAGAAGAGTCAATCATGACAGGCACACGAGAAATATCTGGCTCAGAAGCAATCAAATTCAAAAAGCGCACCATGGCTGCTTTTGAATCCAACATGGCTTCATCCATATTGATATCAATGACCTGTGCACCATTTTCTACTTGCTGACGGGCCACCGATAAGGCTTCATCGTATTGACCATTTAAGATCATGCGCGCAAAAGCTTTTGAGCCGGTGACGTTCGTGCGCTCACCAACGTTGACAAAGCCCACATGTGGGCTGATATTACAAGGCTCTAAACCTGACAAACGCATAGGAGGGATATTTTTATGAGCCATTACACTTGCTCCTTATATGCATCCCAACGACGTGATGGTCTTTTTGCAACAGCATCTGCAATAGCTTTGATATGTGCCGGAGTTGTTCCACAACATCCCCCGACCAAATTAACCAAACCATCTTTTGAAAACTCATCCAATAATCTAGATGTCATTTCAGGCGTTTCATCAAACCCTGTATCACTCATGGGGTTAGGCAAACCAGCGTTGGGATAACAAGAAACCGCCACATCACACACCTTCGCTAGTTCAGCGATATATGGGCGCATGAGAGTTGCCCCTAGCGCGCAATTCAGACCAAAAGTCAGCGGCTTAGCGTGACGCAAGCTATTCCAAAACGCCTCAACTGTTTGACCGGAAAGAATTCGGCCTGAGGCATCTGTGACCGTGCCAGAAATCATGACCGGAATGCGTACACCCTTTTCTTCAAAGAACTCGTCAATCGCAAATAGTGCAGCTTTAGCATTTAAGGTATCAAAGATCGTTTCCACCAAGAAAACATCTGCACCCCCCTCATACAAAGCTTCAACTTGTTCTTTATATGCAATACGCAATTCTTCAAATGTAATATTTCTGGCGCCCGGATCATTCACATCGGGAGAAATACTAGCTGTTTTAGGTGTGGGCCCTACCGCACCAGCCACAAAGCGAGGCTTATCGGACGTTGAAAACTCCTCGCAAGCTTGCTTCGCCAGTTTCGCAGCGGCAATATTCATCTCTCGAGCTAACTCAGGCATCTTGTAATCGTCTTGAGCAACGCAAGTTGCGCCAAAAGTGTTCGTCTCAATTAGATCTGCTCCTGCAGCTAAATATTGACGATGAATATCTAAAATAATTTCCGGATGAGTTAGATTCAGTAGCTCATTGTTACCCTTGAGATCACTAGCGTGATGCTCAAAACGCGTCATCTGTGGCAAGCCTCGGTAATCTTGTTCTGATAATTTGCGCTGCTGAATCATGGTGCCCATAGCACCATCCAAAACGAGAATGCGCTTTTTCAGCAAATCTGGCAAATCAGCGCCACGGGTATAAAGCATAGGTAAAAACTCTTGGTTTAACCGCAAATTGATTGCGGCAAATGAATTAAAGCTATATTTTATCGGTATTAGACATA
>SSFP01000070.1 GCA_008015455.1 Polynucleobacter sp.
AGTGTGTACTGGTTACCAGTTACTGTTTGGTAATAAACACGTTCATTATGACTATCTGTATATTTAAAGCCTGATTTAAACTCTGGTGTGTTAAATAGGAAGGAGGCGTCTGTATCCCTTATCCATTCACCAATAGCGGATAACTCTACACCAGGTACAGTAGGTTATCAGCAAGAAAATCCAGTAACCGGCGTGGCTGAGACATTTACTGTTCCTGGTGTAGAGTTATCCGCTATTGGCGAATGGATAAGGGACACAGATGCCTCCTTCCTATTTAACACACCAGAGTTTAAATCAGGCTTTAAATATACAGATAGTCATAATGAACGTGTTTATTACCAAACAGTAACTGGTAACCAGTACACACTAAGACGTGCTGACTCTAATGGTGCTGTAGATATAACATTCAACAGTGCATTACCGCCAGAGTATGAAATAGACAAGGTTGCGGTCAGACGGCAAGGGGCAATGACTTATGTCTTTGTTGTTACTAAGCCTTTCTTAGACGGTAATAAGAACAGTGTTAAGGTATTTAAGTTAAAGAATGATGGCTCATTAGATACTTCATTCCAGACTATAACACTCAAACCAATCACAGGTACTAACTTACCTCCGGTATCGTCAATAGCGGTAGACACGCTACAACAAGTTTATGTTAGCTTTGGCGCACATTACGGGTTGAGTTTCTCAATGCTTGATCTGCAGGTAAACAACATCAATACCAGAACACTACACCCGCTGGGTGCTGGTTCAAGTGTTGGCAGCTATCTACCAGTAATTAAGTTTAAACCAGACGGTCAGTATGACCAAGACTTCAAGTTTATTCATCCCGATATAAATGACCTAGCATTTTTTGATAATGACATTCCTGGTGTCGATAAGAATGTCCCTATTGTTGGTGTTAATAATGCCGCAGAAGGCGGTCTGGTTTATATACTACTAAACAGAAGAGATCAGGTAACTGGTTACCAAAGACCGGAGTTAGTTGGTTTAAACCAGAATGGACAAATCTCTTATAGCTCCACTGTTTATGGCGATAAGAATAAGCCGTACTGGAAAACCATTAAGGCCAGTAAACTACTGAACAATGATTGCGCATTACTGGTGGGTGAGCTTTACACTAAAAACTCATCTAACAATACTTGGAGTGCATCACCTAGTGAATCTTTGGTTGTATACGACCCAGTGGGGTCCGCATTGATAGCAAGGGACACTATTGTTCAGTATACAGGTAAACCACTATTTGCACTAAATGTGGTAGAGGTATACGAGCCATGAGTGGTGAACCATTAGTCGGTAGCTACTCTCTTGGTGTTGCTGATTTTGGTATTAATGCTAGGGCTACCTTGGTGGCCCTCATTAATAACGCAGAGAATGGAAGTTTCAAAATAGACGACTTCTATTTTCTATCGCCAGCGCCAAACAACAGTACTCACCCAGTATACAGCAGAAAGAACACAAAGTTAGTTCTTGTCCCTAAACCATCAACAGGTATGGTCGGTAAGAAAACTGTCTATTACAACAGATTAGACTTATCGATACTGCTGTCAGATGAATATTACTTTAAGCAAACTGACGATATCCTGAGTCATGTAGGTAAGGCAGCAATGGTGGAGATGCTCAATAACCACCGGGGTGATTCACCAAACCTAATTGAATTTAATCAATTAAATGAACTCGGTGGGACTACCCTTATAACACTAGAGGGTAATGACGTCGGCTTAGGATTAGGTTTAGATGACATAGATTCTGGTGCCACATTCAGAGAAACAGTTTGGGCAGGCACCACAGAGAAGATTGTGGACGTAGCAGCAAACATAAATTCACTCATCTTCATTGGTAGAAAAACCTTTAAGATGAAGTTTAGACAACCCTAGGGTTATTTAAAAGTATACATAAGCGCTGTAGCTAACACTCTGGTGTTAGCTACAGCGTATTATGCGGTAAATCATTTGAGTTTTTAATTACTTCCAACAGGAGCTATGATGATTAGTGCTAAAAATAAATCAACGGTCGAGAGAGTGTTCTTAGACCATTTGGAAGGTCTGCTAAGCACAACTTTAACAGCAGCCTCAAACACATTTTCTACACCGACCAGAGTCGATGTTAATAACCCAGTCACTGTTAAATTAATCGTGACACCAGTAGCTGGAAACCCTGCTGGTTCTGTTCCCACTGTACAAGAAATTCGTTATAACAGATCTAACCTCGCTACCCTATTACAAAATGATGGTGATACAGTAGCGGCTAGAGTACCAAAGCTTCTTTACTCTAAGGGTAAAGCTGCAACTTATCAGGCAACCCAACTGATAACGTTCTTTGATATTCCTTACGACATGTCAGGTTACACGGCTGTCTACAGTCCTGCAGTGACTGGTGACTTAGAAACTCAACTCAACACCACAGGCAGGGCAACTGTTACTATTACAGCTACAGAGTCTAATAAGTTATTCTACGGCTCCATCACACTGGATGTTTATAATCCATACTGGGGCAGCTATGCGCTTAAGTTTCTCAAAGACGGTTTGTTCACAAACGTAGCTCCTCCCGCGGCCGCGATGTTCCTGAGCAGTTATTCGAATGAGGGCACTAAGGTTGTCTATGCTGATAGACCAAGGGTGCGCGTTATGCCCACAGATGGACTTATGGATGAGTTTGAGAAACGCAGATACGAAATGTCTATTAAGGACAGAATGTTCAACAGACGTTTGGTAACAAAAATAGGGTTTACTAACTTCCTGCCATCCTTCACTCTGCCAAGTCACTTGGTGTCGACATCGGCCGGAGCAGAAGAAACATCCGTACCTGTTGAGAAAAGAACAACAGCCACCCTTGGGACCAAGATGACTAACATTCCAATGAATGCTAAAACACAAGTTACATTGGGTACAAGAGAGGGCCTGTACCTCAAGAAATCTTTAAATAGTATCTCACGTGGTACATACCTGGATGACTTCTTACCGACAGGACCTGCAACAACCATAATGGTCAACGGCAAAGCGGTGACGATAAGGGCTGATGGCGTCATACACAACACCAGCTTTAATTTGGACAATGCCGGAGTTAACTCAAATACTTGGGGTTCTGTTATATTGTCGTCAGCGGCGGCACAAGAGGGTGTTTATCCTAACGGGGCTGGTTATTTAGTTACAGACACAGCGGATCCTTCGTTCGTGTACCCCTCTGAGAGGTCTAATAACTTTATCTATGCCGGTAGCTGCACAGATGGTAACTTTGTTTATACGGCTGGTGTTTTGTTTACTAAAACAGAAACAGTGGTTAACACAGAACCACTGATGGATGTAGCGCTCAAACTCAGGATTTACAAAACAGATATTAGCACCCCTATTGCTTCTACGCAATTGTTTTCTGAGCATCCAATCTCTGTAACCAAGATAGAGGGCCTGCAGCGCGACAGAGAGTACCTACACTCAGTTATGGAACACTTTAATCCTAAAGGGTCAATGCGTTTCTGCGTCGAAGAGATGGCAGCATACAACATAGAGGACGTGGCTTCTCAGTACATCCCAATGCCTAACCTGACAATGTACACAGACAACCTGATAGAGATGTCGGTGGCTGGAGGTAAGCTGCATTTGGTGTTCAATAAGAAAGATTTGTACAGGACAAATGGTGACGCACCGCAGACGGCTAACGTAACAATAACGGCAGCTAACGTGGGTACCGGTATGTTTACTTCAGCGAACATACCTAGGTTGATGAATGCATGCTGGACAGGCATGCACAGCGTCGACATGATAACGAAGGCATTCACCGCCAACAGTGAAACTTATGGTGTTCTAGATAGTAATGTCAGGCAAGTTAGGAATGCTAACATCAATACTCTTAGCTTAGATGACTACCCTATCGAAGAAAAAACATCAGAGCCGGAATACGACACTCTGCATTCAGAGAGGACACTGAAGGCTGTACCAGGATTCTCATCTAATGGTAAACCTGTTTATTTAACAGATAACGGTTTACTAGTCAACACACTTGCTGGTAAGTGGGTTAAGAACACCCCTGTGGCTGGGTCTGACTATTCGCTAAAGGCCTCCAGAACTGACGGTATTGCAAGAAGTCTTGGTGGTGACTATTTTGCTATCGTGGATATTGATCAAGCAAATGGTTATAAGAAAAGTAGAAATATTTTCACTGGTAGATTATACCGCGACTGTGTTGTTATTAAGCCGGTATTCACGGATGAAACTGTTGCTGAGATAACTGCCGCTGGCGCTAGCGTCGCTGCATTCTTGAATAAACGTATACTGGTTATATTCGACGTTTACGCTGACGGGACAGAGTTCTTCTATAAAACAGTAGACTCTATGGATGCAGCTGTAGAACTTAATGATTGTAGTGGAAATAAAGCCTGGAAGTCATTGTTTGTGCGGGCGCGTATCGACCTGGACTTACAGAAAGACGACGGCTACAACAGGTTCTATATAGACGGAAGTTTTGATACCGCCCCTGCCAGAGCTATTGGCGATTTGTACGATACTAGTGTTTCCAAAATAACTGACTGGACCGACAGTGCTAACTACGATTCGACGATTTTCTTTGGAGACTTAAAACCGGTTACCGGCCTGAAAGACACCAAAGCTTTCCAATACGTCAAGTATAACACATTGGCACAACCCTCGTCAGATGTTGCTTTCATTAATAGAACAGAAGGTACGGTCTCTAGTTTGGATTTCACCTTCAACACTTCTGGCGGTTTAGTCATGAAGCTGAATAAAATAGCCAGAGCGGAAACTAGTGACGTAGCAGTGCAAACAATTGTACAAAACGCATCTTCTCTATTAGGCCCTATTTCAACTTTCGGTTTCACTACCGAATAAGGAGTATTTTAACATGATTTATACATTAGGTACAGTTGACTTGGGAGGGGATATCAAGTCGATTATCCTCAACCAGTTAAACGTAAAACTAAACAAGAACTTTTTACCCACAGACTTCCATTGGTTTAATCCAAGGGTCACTACTGCGGATGAGAAAATAAAACTCACCACAACCGAGAATCCCACTCCACAGAACACAGCTGTGGATTTAGTTCCATTCTCAGTAACTGGTTACTATGGTAGAAAACGTGTTTTCTATAACCGCATTAGCTTTACAGAGTTTCAGGACCGTGTGGTTCCTGTTGTGGATATGGCTAAGACTTTGGTGTCGCAGTACCTACCAGAACTCAGTGAGCAGTATGGTATTCAATTAACCGTTGATGACATTGTAGATGGACCAGTTACTTATGTTGACGGTTTAGGTAGTTTTACACTGACAGCAAATCCGAACAGTTATTTGTATATTGATAGTGTAGGGTTTACTGTTGGTGTTCCGGCCGCACAGCCGCCAGAAGATCTGTATATTTACTTAGGCACGATTGACACAATCAATACCGGCACTTTGGGTAGCATCAGTATGTCTACAGATATGTTTGTTATGGACATATCAGAGGACGGGTTGGATTCTCATGTGGAAGATAACGTCGGTCAAGGTGACAATATAGCTTCATTAGTTGTATTCTTTAAACCTAGCACGCTGACTGAGCCCCAACAAGACTAAACACAATAAGGAAATAAGAAAATGTCTAACTTTATAGTGGATCAAATATTTGGTATTTCTGAAGGGGACGGCAGCACAGTCGCGCTGCCGTCTGAACGCAACATGGTAAACATGTTACCTAAGGAACTTCAGAATACCTTTATAGAAAATGCACACATGTATAAAGATAAAGTAACCAATGAGAAATTTGGTTTTGCTTTAGACTTTAACATGAATTTACATGCATGGCAAGTACTGAGTTCTGGGTGCAAGTATATACCCGTAGACTCAACACTTTTGTTGAATAAAACTAACAGTTTGTCTTTTGTTAGGTTTATTGAAGGCTCTCAGTTTGTGTGGGTCGGTAATCCAGCAAACGATACGGGTGTTGCTTTAGATGCCACCATATTTAAACTTAAAATAGTGAATGTGGCTGGTAACTTCAGTATCGTTCTTGAGGAACATATCGACATCGGTGCAACAATTGATACTCAGTATCAAAACTCAGCACAGGCAGTCAAGGACATGTTCATTGGTACAGCACCGGGGGTATTGGGTTGTATTACAAAGATTGTTTATAATGAACACGATGGTTGGTCGGACACTGTAGTTGCTCTACCGCAGGAAGCTTTCTATGCCTTGGTGGATTTAAGATCCGGAAGCCAAACATCCATCCTCAGAATAACATCTGGTAGTGTTACAATAGAAACCCCGACGGATCAGGACGGTCCTATCTCTCCTGGTGCTTATAGTGCTATAGACATAGAAGTGCCATACAGCAACAATACAACCGACTACCCGTACCACCGCCGCGTGTATGGTAGATACATAGCTGCAGTGTACCACGGTAATCAGACACAGTACACAGCCGAAGTGGACCCGTCGGCACTAACGGCGACAGCTGGTAATGTTTACAGTCTCTTTACAGGTACCTACACAGCCGTAGCGCCAGTAACAGAAGCCGATAGTCCATTAAGGGTAGAGGTAACCCAGGTGATCTCACCACAAGGTGGTTTAATCCCGGGCTTCTTAAAGGTGCATAATTGGTTTAACACCGCACCTGGTTTAACTGGTGTAGTGACTCACCCATACTTCTTGTCAACAGTGGCATTAGCTAATGTTGATGCAGATTCAAATGTAGCGGTTATGGTTGTTCCACCGATGGTAACTGAGGCTAAGAGTACATACCCCACTAACTGGAAACCAGTTCAGATCAAGTCAAATATGTCTGTGGGATTAGAAGGTGCTAGTGCTTTGCGTGCTGTTTCATTCTTTAGGGAACCAGCGGATATAAATCCAGTAACTTCATTTCTTGTTATTGGCGGCAGTGGTAGCAACACCACACTGACTGCACCTAGGTACAATTTTAATACCGACTCAGTTTTACAAGGAATAACATCAAACATGTATGGCTTCCCAACTACGGCGGCACCAGTTTTCACAATGCTTGACCTCACCGGTAAAACCATTATCAACCCAGCAGATGCTGGTAGATACACAACTTTTTAATGAGGCTTAAATGGAAAATTATATCAAATTATCAGACACGGATGCCGCTGTAACAAACGGTGTCCCAGAAGGCCTCATCGGTCTCATTAAGAAAGGCGAGACCCTATCCTACGTGGGTTTCAACTCTTCTGCGAGGATGGTGGCGGTATCAAACACGGGTCGCGTCTTCACAAAGAAAGATGACTCTACCTGGGGTGTTTACCAGATACCTGCATTTGCAGCGGCACCAGGAAACTGGTTGCTGAATGTAGTCGATGAAGCATCTCACGTTCTAGCTACAAATAAGACACTGGAGAACTCTTGTCTGTTACCCACAGTAATCAGGCTTACCTGGACCGGCGAGACTGTCACGGCTGTAGACAAAACAGACAATGCCTTACGCTCAGAATGGCAAGCCGTAATGACCCAAAAGGCGCAGACCTTGGCGGCTAAGCCAAATAAGGTAATGTCAGACTACGTAACACTGGGTGTTACAAAGCTTATTCTTCAAGACTCCGGGAACCAGCGCGGGGAACTGGTGGCATTCGGTAGAACCATCAAGAGTTATGTTGAGACCTACAAGGTACTGACTAACAGCGGCTATGTTACAAAAACTGAGCGCTGTTTCTATTGTGTCGGTTACTTTAACAGACGGAACGATTTTGTTAGGGACGGTAGTACACTGCGTAAGTATGACGTTTACAGTTCTATATTCAGAGTCACTGAATCAGGGCTTGTGGAAGAAGAGTACGTGTTATTCCTGGACGATCAGAATCAAGAGTATTCCGCTCTCTTTACGATTGGTGACGTTATTGACTTAATAGGTTTGGAACAAGTAGACGGTAATGACGTAACGTTCCCATTGACTTTCAGCCCGGACCAGCTTGCAAACACAAGTAATCAACTGCTATTGAAGAATAGGTATATTGCTGTTACAATACTAGGCACAGGCTTCTCCATTAATGCTGCCCCAGATGGTACTGTTACAGACCCTGATACCTCAGTAGACCTGGTTCCTGTGTATGGCATGGGTACGCCGGTCTTAGTTACAGGAACAAGTTATGGTCAACAAGAGAGGTATTTCCAGAATTTGAACTTGGAGCTGCCAACACAGAGACTCAGCTGTGGCTACCAGATGATCCAAATCCAAGGAGAACCTTTGGTTGGTGAATCAGTCGTTCCTGTGTCGGTGATGCAGATTAAGCAATCACTGGTAACTGATGGTGCCTCAACCAACTTCCCTTGTCTATTGGGTTTAGCATCTTTAAGTAGCACAGCGAGTTTTAAAAATGACGGATTGGTAGGTAGTGATATAAATAACAGCACAGAGCATAGGGCTACTGCTTTTATTAAGTTCCATCCCTCCGGAGTATCAGAGTCAATTGTCACAGGCCCTGTCGAACTGGTATCTGCGGTTATAGGTAATGATGGCGCTACTGTAACTGAGGATGGTCAGCTCGTTAGTGTGGATTACTTTGATAGAATAGAGTCAGTTGTGGAGGCAGTCAGCCCCCATGGTCGTGATTCCATTCTGTGTTTATCTTCTTCGACCAGTAACGCAAAGGCCTTTTATGTTCCTGTACTGGAGAATGTAACACCGGGCAGAGCGCCTTTAGTTAAGTTTGTTAAGGTGGGTCCAGACGTGGCTAGATTCAGTGGTAATAAACTACTGAAGAGTAGGACCCAGGCACTAGTAGCTAACCCTGTTCAGTATGGTGAACTATTTAGTCCATTCTTCACCAGATCAGGTAAGAAACCAGGAGCGCTAACTGTTCCTTCCTACAGTACACCTTATCGTAATGCACCTCTGGTTGTTGGCGCAGCAACCATGACGTTTGTGTCTAACAACACCTTGACTTATGAAGACGGCATGGGTGACTACACGGACTTCAGCGCGACAGGACCATTCCCGATTAACAATAAGTCAGTAACGCCGCCTAATAACTCGGAACAATGGGCAGCAGCATTCCTGGTATCCACAGTTAATACAGGTATTACTACATTGAGTGGTTGTTATATAGACTACTGGGTGACGGGGGCTAACATTACTCCTGGTGTCGAGGGCACAGTAGGTATGCCTGTAACACAACAAATTGCCGGCGATGACTACCATCATAACGGCGGTAACTTCATTGTTTACATCAGGCCAGATGTGCTCTATGTTACTAACTGGTCTGACACAATAGAGCTACATGCAGAGCTATATGACTCATTCGGTAATCTAGTAACCACAATGAGCAAATCGTTCTCAGAGACAGACTACTATTACCCAGCCAGGTATCTTGGAGATACAGAAAGAAACGCCCAACTTACGAATAGGTTTGGTTTGAATCTTTTATCTAGAAGTAAAGATACAGAAATACGCATCACCAAAACCATATCTGTGGCTCCGGTGCAACCAGCACCGCCCACAAACACAATGAACGTGTTTGATCCAGCTAAAGCCTCTTTGGTGCACTATAAGTTTGGTCTACATAGCCGCCGTGGTCACTTAAGCAAGAAAGTACTTAAGGACGCAGGTTCTGAGTTTGACATGCTCAATGGTTTTAACCATTCAGTGGTTGACGAATTACTGGCTTCCCGTGGGGCGCTGGCTAACATTGAGGACCCTAAGGGTTTATATGTTCAGACAACATTTGTAGACCCTAATGGCGATCTGCAACTCGCTGGCGGCGATGACGGCGGCTGCGGTGCGGTAAGCTACCTCGATAACAATGGATCCATAGCAGTCACATCAGCCATAGACTCAGAACTAGTAGTTACTGGTTTCTTTGTTCACCAGCCAATAATTGGGGCGGCACCAATGACGATAGCTAACACATCGTCTGTACATGGTGCGATCCCGTCAAAACTAAGAGTTTGTCTGGATGGTAAGAAACCGCTGGTGGAATACGGAACAGTGCATCTAAGAGTTTGGTTGGCCCCGGTTGACCAGTACGATTCAGGCCACAGAGAGTCAGCATTGTTCTTCGTTAAACCTGACGAAAGTATTGACATAACTCACGGTAAGAACTATTTGGATCTGAGTTATACATTCGATTCAAATAACATATCGCCCAGTGAGCACGAGGCAGAACTGGTGTTTGACTTACCAAAAGTTAGATTCCGTGGCTTTGATGAGGTAATGGGTTTCTATCCTAGATATAGTTTCTCAATGCAGTACATGACCATTGTTGTTTCTACATCTTCTAGTGGTTTAGATGACGCAGGTATATTCCCAGTAATTGCGCCTGACTTTAAACAACCAAAGAATATAGATCTGGTTGATTTGATTAGGATTACTAATACGACACACACAGCTGAGACGTCGTACACGAGTGACGTGATTAATTACGTAGGCATAGGTCCTAGCAGCATAACTACAACTGCCACAGTGAGTCCTACCACAGGCATGATGGAGCCAGGGTATGTAAACCCTTATCCAATCATCAGTGACTTTGATTTTGTTGTTGACGATGTAAACCATGTAGTCAATTACTCTATCAGTTTACAGAAACCACCAAACCAAGATCCAGGTACGAATTATTTTTCTTTTGCCCCTTACATTGTTTTATATAAACAAGGTTATGGCGGTGATCTCGCTCAGGACTTAATTAAGTCCTTCAGTTTAGATTCTGTAACTGCACCATACGACGCAGGTGGTTTATACACAGTGACTGGTAGTTTCTCCACTGTTGAACTGGGTACACAGGGTCTGCAGGCAGGCAAGTCATATCTGCTGAAATACGCAGTCGGCAGAAGTATATGGTCTACCCAATACATCTCCGACACACAGACCAACGTTACACCAGCTAAGACAATGATTATTAGTGCTAACGCTATTCAGTAATCATAACCAACTTAGCAATATACGTCATAGAGCGAGAGTGGTCCGGATGGACCACTCCCATTCTTTTTAATTCTTTAACTTTTATAACAACAATTAATTTTCTGCAATCAACAACAAAGAGGCATTATAGAAAATGTTTTACCTAATATCTAAACTACACGAAACAATAAACATTACAGTAAGAAAATTGTTCGGATTAGAATTCATTGAAGGTAAAGCAATGGAGTTCTATATTGAGAGATACAATTATGCTGATGGAAAATCATCCATCAGTAAAGAAGTAGTCCGCTACAGACTACCTTTCCCTTGTACAAAAAACGACATATGGGCAATAGTTTCTGAAGAACAAAAAATTAAATATAGAAACGGCGTCACGCAACTGAAAAATGGTTATTATACCAACAAACGGAATTTCATAACCGAGAGCGAGGGTTTTCGTTTATCTAAGAAAACCGGACAAATAAAAACACTTAGGAAGTACAAAGATGGCACAAACAAAACATGAGATAGCCTCGAGGCTACGTAGATACATAGAGAGTAGTGAGGCGCTGCCCTCACTTATGGCGACCATGATCGCTAGGGGTTACGACTCCAGTGTGACATTTAGTGTTACCGATGTGGACGGACAAAGTCATGTTGTGTCGCTACCAATAGTGGCGCTGGATGATGAGGCAATATCTGACAGTACACAACACCTACTCGCTGAATTGAGAAATCTCCCTAGTAATGCAAAGAGCTTTACTGTAACCAAAACAGAAAACAATAACGTCAAGGGCGGCTTTAGTAATATCTCTATTCAGCAGAGAAAACCAGGTACAGATAAGTACGACACAGTACTTTATGATTTTTTCTAAATTAAAACAATTACTTATCATTTATTTGATGAGTACAGTTAATTATCTCTTTTATAAGGATTAAGCATCATGGCAAAAAACCCATGCGTAACTATTCCAACTGAATATATCAAGAACCTTCAGTTGCAAGGTAAGGGTCGTCTCCAGCGTGTTGACGATATTGTTTTCCAGCGTTTCAACCCTACGGATGTCGAAGATGCTGTAGTACTAGCAAAACTCTCACCACGTGAGGGTGCAGGCAGTTGTGAGACAAATAGGGACTTAATTCAACCTATTCCTTACGCTCTTGTTCTTGCTAAGGATACAGGCAAGGTGTTGACCTATAAGCGCGGTGAGGTAGTCGGCGAGGGTCGTCTTGTTAATATGTACTCCGCTGGTTTTGGTGGGCATGCCGAACAGCTTAGTTCCACTATATCTGGCACAATGCTGGACACCCTGAAGCGTGAATTAACAGAAGAGCTAGGCATACCAGAGAACCTACCTTCACTGAAAATCAGCGAGCCCTTAGTTTTCTACGCTAGCAATAACGAAGTAGGTAGCCGTCACTTGTGCTACGCTTACGTGGTTAAAGTTAATTCAGCCGATATCGATTTATCGTTAGTGGAAACAGGTATTGATAATCCACAATGGATGGACATGGAGCGTGTTGGTCGTCCATACTGCCCAACTCCAGCTGAGTATGAAGCAATTAAACTCGCTGACGAACAGGTGGAACAACGCGGCTGGGAAGATTGGTCTAAGCTGCTATTACCAGTAGTAAGGTCTATTTGTTAACATTTCTTAATGTTTAACTATTACGAGCCCACTGAGGAATGTCCTGAGGATTGCATATTCGTGTTTGGAAGCAATCTAAGGGGCATACACGGTGCAGGTGCTGCCTACTGGGCACACATGCACAAAGGTGCGGCATATGGCATTACAAGGGGGCCTACGGGCTCCTCTTATGCCGTACCAACGAAAGACGAGAACCTTAATACCAGACTCATAGACGAGATAAAAGAAGACATTGATATATTTGCAAAAGAAGCTTTCAGTGATGTCCTAGAAAAACAGTTCTGGGTAACCCCGATCGGTTGCGGGCTAGCGGGCTATGCAGATTGGGAGATAGCTCCTTTATTCAGGGATATATCTAACTGTATATTCCCATCACAATGGGCCGGCTGGATAGAACCAAAGATTCAATACTTAAAACACGGAATGGAAGGATACGAATGCTCTAGTTTAGGAGATAAACGATTCAGTGCTCTATATGCAAGAATGCCAGATGGCAGAAGCATAGAGATGCATTACCAGTGCGATGTCAAAGGGTATGATCCCGGTGGCACAAACTGGAAGTGGGGCAAAGGTAAGAAGCCCAGAAGAAAGATAGACTCTTTCAAAGAGTATTACAGGCTATGGAAGACATGGGGTGAGAGTAATATTAATGCAGTCAGTGAGCTATACGAGGCCTCTGCCGCATTTAATTACACACTTTGTGATTCCTATGCTACTAGTGGAACAAACCAAGCCAGAGCACTTGTGGCTCTAATAAACCACCTCTTAATAGAGGGGAAACTCAATCACCAAAGGAAAGAAGTAAAATGAAAGAAATCAACTACGAAACACGTCTAGAACTAATCAAGCTGTTATCTAAAAATCTGTCTATGGAACAGACATACGGGATGAGCTTACTGCCTGTATTGGAGAAACTAGCATTTAATGATAGTGCGGTCTTTATCGTCAATCTGGACAGTGCGGTGGAAGCTATTAAGAACACTGAGGATAAAACCACACTGTTTGTTGGTTTGAGTATATTGTCAGCTCGTGTGTCGTACCAGTACAAGATATCAGAGATGACTGAGCTGTACTCGTACATCATGGGTGAGTCACCCCAAGAAAAAGAAGTTGTGGCAGTAATGCGTAAATACGGCAACATGTTCCACCATGAGTTGGGCCGTTTCTTAGATCGCGGTATTCGTTCTGGCCTCAGTGAGGAAACAACAGTAGCCCTCATGAAGGTAGAGAAGACATTCCAAGAACTGATTGATCTCTACAAGAAAGCCGCACCAAAAATCAATACATAGGCGATATTCTTATTAAGTCATTTAAAGGAGAAAACTGATGACAAAAGAAAAACACAATAAGCTGGTACTCTGGATGGCCGAGATAACCAGTGGTTCTTTTATAATACTAATCTCTCTGTTTTTAGTCACAGAGTTGTTCAGTATCCCATTATCACTCAGTCGAGCAATTGGTCAGGTTAGCTTTGTAGTACTGCTAGCCTCTTTGGTTGGTTTAACATTAACCACGTATGGTGGTGCAATCGTTCTATTTTTTAAAGGAGAAAAGTAATGTATATCGTAACATTTGACGGTGCAGACGGTGTAGGTAAAACGACACTCATCAAGGAAGTAAAAGAAATCTTAGAAGGTAAGGGGTGCGAGGTGGAAACCCGTCCCTTACTGGGACACACGGCGCTGGGTAAAATCATGCGCAAAACAATCCTCGATTTATTTCAGGACTTGCCTCCGGCGGCAGTGGCGTCTATGGCAATATCGACTTACATGGAGTTTGATAGCCACATCAACAATGTAAAATGGGACCCTAATAAAGTGATGCTGCTTGACCGCTCACTGATCAGTACAATTATCTACCAAGGTTATCTGGCGGAGCTAGGTCATTACGGAAAAGAAAACAACGCAAACGATATCTACGACATGGTCGCCGAGGTCGCTACTGGCACTTATTGTGACGTAGACCTATCGGTCATTGTGTCTGCAACTGACGCTGCCATTAAGAAGCGTATGATCAAACGCGGGGAAAACAACAGTGTGGACGCCAATCCCCTGGCATGGCATCGCGACGCGAGGCGCGGATTCAAAAAGTTCAAAGGTTCGAACCAGCAGCCAGACGAGACCGCGAAGCTGGCTGTAAGCTGGCCGGTCGTGCATGTTAATAACAATGAAGGTAAACTGAAGCAAACGGCAGAGACCGTAGCTAAAGAAATCCAGAAAATAATGGCATTCTAAAAGGAGTAAATGTATGAGTATTTTGGACAGTTTGGCAGCTGTGTCCCAGGTTAAGACCCTTGGCATAGCTGTCATTGTCGGTGCGGCTGCCTGTGGTTTATCCTACTACGTAGGCGCTGTGCGCGGCCACGCAGCAGCCAAAGAGCAGCTGGCAGCCGAGTATCATGCGGCACTAGAGGCGGCAGTAACGCACCGAGATGCCGCTGCTGAGGAAAACGATAAAACCATTGAGGAATATAAAAGTGAAATCAAAAAACAAAAACTCGCTTATGATACTTTGTCTGCTAAGTATGACGGGTTGCGCTTCCACCCGACCAAATGCGTGCCTGCCGTTACCGCCAGTAAACCAGGAACTGATGGCACCGAATCAGGGACCGACGGGTCAGGAGATGGCTCAATCGATCTTGAGCCAGTTGCAAAAGACGTTATCACCCTTGGGGGAGTTTACGACGGCTGCAGAACGAAAGTAGAAGCCCTACAAACAACCATCCTAACACAACAGGATTACATTAACAAAACTTGTGGAAAGAAATAAATGAAACAGCTACTAGATCTATATCAAGACATTCTGGATAATGGTGAAACCAAAGACGATCGCACAGGCGTTGGCTCAATTCAAGTATTTGGCCGGCAACTGCGTTTTGACCTGTCCAAGAACTTCCCAATGGTAACCACTCGTACGGTTAACTTTAAATCCGTTCTGGCAGAGCTGTTGTGGTTGATTTCTGGATCTACCGACACTCGTATCTTGAATGAGCAAGGTGTCCATATCTGGGACGCTTGGGCGGTGGACCAAGAAGCGATCGACGAAGTCAAAGACAAAATGACTAAACATCTGAAATCTATTCAGGTAACAGGATCTGAACCAACAGAACTCAACTGGGAACCAATGACACAGATGATCCAGGATCGTTTAGGTAGTATTGGCCCAATCTATGGTCCCAACTGGAGAAAGTGGCAAACTCCATCCCACACCAGTATTGACCAGCTAGCTAACGTTATAGAAGAGATTAAAACTAACTCTGGTTCACGTCGTCTGGTTGTGAGTGCCTGGAATCCGGCTGTGCTGCCATCTGATAAAATGGCACCTAAAAAGAATGCAGCAATTGGGCTTGGGGCGTTAGCTCCCTGTCATGCATTGTTTCAGTTTCATGTGCGTACAGACAAAGAAGGTGTGAAACGTTTGGACTGTCAGTTGTACCAACGTTCTGCTGACGTGGTTCTCGGTAGCACATTCAACATTCCATCATACAGCCTCTTGACTATGATGATCGCCAAGATATGCGGCCTAGAACCAGGTGAATTTGTTTACACCATTGGTAATGCACACATCTATTTAAATCATGTGGAAGGCGTTAAAGAGCAACTCACAAGGAAACCTCTTTGCGAACCAACAGTTCGTATTAACACTACTGAACAAAACAAAGATAACATTGACGGATTCAAATTCGAAGATTTCACTTTGTACGGTTACACAGCCCTACCACCTATCAAATACACACGAGCTGTATAAGTAGCGACATAGAGTCACAGGGGTTACCCCTGTGACTATTCTCTTTATAACTGATTAACAAATAAAAAATGAAACCCCCCAAAGGAGACAGCTCTCTGGACCCACGTAGTCCATTTAGCGCATTGAACGGTCTTTATAAAACACAAATCGACTTCAAGAGTTTAGTCGGTGGTAGGAATAATAAAGGACCGGAGCCCAACATTAAACAAAACATTGTTGTGTTCAAATCAAAAAGATACAAAGTCGTTGGCGTAAAAGGCCACAGGCAGGTATCAACACCCACAGGCCACTAATAACTTAAGGATTGTTGGAATGACAAATTCAGTACAACTACTGACAGTGCCACTAGAGAAGGGCAAGATCCCTAATGAGAAAACTGTCTTTATTCTAAAGACTAAGCGTCGCGCATGGTTGCAGGAAGTCTCTACTCCCGACTCTGGTCGGGCTGTAACAAATATGGAGTTACCGGAAGCACAAACTGTTTACAGACTCACCAGTCTTGACGGCAGCGGTGAACTAGAACAAGTTCTATCTGGTGATAACCGTCACAACTTAGATTTATTCCTAATCAAGTGGTGGGGTTCTAGTAGATTGTTTACAGACTTAGAAGAAGTCAAACAGCACGCTGCGTATATGTACAACAAGTACTATACTGAAAGATCCGATTGTGTCGTGATGATCGAATCCGGCATACCCATGCCCGGCGAAGAACTTTGATGGTATATCCACACAGTGACCAATACAAAGGTTGCTGTGTGGCTTTATGCCGCATTTTTTTACTGCACAGTTTAAACATTTGAATATTGGTATCTATTATTTTTTTTTTTGGAGTATACTAAAATGAATCAGTCTTTTGTACCTGGTGACGTAGTTCGTCGCACAGAGGAAACCCTTAAACACGTCGCAGGTATGATTGTGTCTATAGGACTTAAAGTGGGTGATGAGGTGGAAACAGTTAATGTTCTTAACTTCATGTCTAATGATATCGATGAGGTGACAGTTAGCAGCATCACAAAGATAGCACCTGCTAAATACTTCTATGGTGACTTAGTTAGTTTAGATCAAACCCGTGTGTCTGAATTGGTACGTGGCTGCAAGACACTATCAGAAGAATTTGCAGCACAGTCCGTGGAAGTTCTTAAGGTGCTTGGTGACAATGAAACAATGTACCGCATCTATGCCGTTAACCTGACACAACAAGGCAGGTTGGAGTACAGCTGCGTTCCCGACTATGCGTTCAAAGCTAAAGTAAAACAAATCAGCACTGACGAAAACGTAGTTGAGAATGAAAACACAGGTTTAGATCCAGAATTGATCCAGGCTTATCGTTTTATCCTAGGCATGGGTCAAATCCGTGAGGAAGACATCCTGTACGTTTCGGAGTAAACAATGAGTTATGTGATTACACAACTGATACGTGATGGACAGCGTGTTACCGACGGGGTACTGGAAATAGTTGACCAGAGTCAATCTTGTCACAACACCAGAGCCGGTATCAGCATGTCAATTTCACCTGAGTATCTAAGTTTAGAGGAAGCTAAGCTAGATTGCAAGAGATTGAATAACATTTCACCAGAAGGTGGGTATAGCGTGGCTATGCTTGCGCCACTAACAAAAACCAAGTAAACAAAAAGAAAGCCGCCAAGATGATACTCAATGATAAACAAATAGAGACTTACTTCAACAATGATCCAGGTACCGCAGAACGCATCAGTGATCGTGGTAGAATATATCCCTTTCTAGCAGAACAGGAGCGTGTTAATGGGGCAGGTGAAAAGATACTTAGTAGGGGTTGTAGCAGTTTTGGTTATGACATCAGCTGTGCTGACTCATTCCGCGTGTTCACAAATATCAACAGCACAATCGTCGACCCAAAGAACTTTAATAATAAAAACTTCGTTGAAGTCAAGGGTGATATATGCATCATACCACCAAACAGCTTTGCGCTAGCTGTGAGTAAAGAATACGTCCATATGCCTGATGACGTATTAGGTATTTGTGTTGGCAAGAGTACTTATGCACGTTGCGGTATCGTTGTTAACGTGACACCGATAGAGCCAGGATGGAAAGGTCACATCACTCTAGAGTTCTCTAATACCACAAACCTACCGGCAATCATTTACGCTAACGAAGGTTGTGCTCAGTTAGTGTTTTTCAAGGGTGAGGTTCCTGCTGTCACCTATAACAAACGGTTTGGTAAATACATGGATCAACCACCGATCCCTGTATCGCCAAAAGTATAATAGTCACCCATTAAAGG
>SSFP01000108.1 GCA_008015455.1 Polynucleobacter sp.
GATCCAGAAGCTGAAGTTGTTCATACGAGCAAACGCCATATCAGAGGCGCCCACTTGTAGAGGGATCATGTAGTTAGCAAAGCCTACGAATGCCGGCATGATGGCACCGAACACCATCACCAAGCCGTGCAAAGTTGTTAATTGATTGAACAACTCTGGGCGAATGAATTGCAAACCTGGTTGGAATAATTCCAAGCGGATTAGCAAAGCCATCACGCCACCAGCCATCAAACTCACAAAAGAGAAAATCAAGTACAAAGTACCGATGTCTTTGTGGTTGGTAGCGTACAACCACCGACGCCAGCCGTGTGGATGATCGTGTGCGTGATCATCGTGATGATCATGTGCGTGGCTTACTGTGCTCATATTTGCTCCAATTACCTAGTATGTATATTTCTTAATTAATTACTTAGCTGCACGTGCAGTTGTGAAATCTTTAGGCTGAATTAATTCGCCTGTCTTATTACCCCACGTATTGCGTGTGTAAGTCATGACAGCGGCTAATTCAACATCATTTAACTGAGTCCACTTTGGCATTGCATTCTTACCATTTAGAAGAATCTTGTATTGGCCATCTTTTGGTCCAGTAACAACCTTAGAACCATCCAAAGCTGGGAATGCGCCAGCGCCTTTACCATTGGCTTGGTGGCAAGCAGCACAATTAGCGGCATAAACTTTTTCACCGCGTTGCTTTAGCTCATCCATTGTAAAAGTCTTTGTTGGATCATCCGCTAAAGACGCCATCTGTTTTTTCTTTTCTTCTACCCATGCTGAGTATTCAGCATCAGTCACAACCTTAACAACGATCGGCATAAATGCGTGCTCTTTGCCGCATAGCTCTGAACACTGACCGCGGAATGTCCCCACTTTTTTAGCACGGAACCATGTATCGCGAACAAAGCCCGGTATTGCATCTTGCTTAACGCCAAATGCTGGAATCGTCCATGAGTGAATCACGTCATGTGCAGTTGTCACTAAACGAATCTTTTTGCCCACTGGCACAACCATTTCGTTATCTACTTCCATCAAGTAGGTATCGCTCTTTTCAGCTTGATTGTTAATTTGCTCACGTGGAGTTGTTAATGTTTGCAGGAATGAAACGCCTTCGCCTTCACCCTTAATGTAGTCGTAGCCCCACTTCCACTGATAGCCTGTTACCTTAACTGTGATATCTGCATTAGTTGTATCTTTCATGGCAACAACTGTTTTAGTTGCTGGCAAAGCCATACCAATCACGATAAGCAATGGCACAACTGTCCAAACGATTTCTACAGTTGTACTCTCATGGAAACTTGCAGATTGATGACCTAATGATTTGCGATGCTTGTAAATCGAATAGAACATCACGCCGAATACAGCCACAAAAATGACCAAACAGATTGCCAACATCATCCAATGCAATACAGCCACTTCTTCAGCGACTTTTGTTGCTGCTGGCTGTAGATTTAGTTGAAAGCGTGATGGTCCGCCTGGCATGTCATTAATCGCTAGAGCTAGGTTGCCGTGCAACAAACCAACTAAGCCCAAAACTAAACCGGCTAATGCTGTGGGTTTTTTCATCTTATTTCCCGTTAATTAAATACTTGAATCTGAAGTGCATAAAAGGCATGCATAAACTCGTGAGATTATATTTGGGGAATTTGATCTAGCGCAATAAATTACTGGTTTTTCTAGAGATTAATACCTAGAAAATTACACAAAAATGTATGTAAGCATTAACTTACTTATTATTTTATTCTAACAATCTGGTCAACAGAAATCGTTGCAATACCGTCTTTTAATTTGGAGGATCTTTTCTCTGGTGTCCATGCATGACCATAAACCACCTCTAGGGTCAGCTTTAATTGATCGGAACCTGTTGGCATTTGAAGATCATCCAAAGCCAGATCCCTCATCAAGCCCAATTCCAGAGCGTCTTTCTTCAAAAGATCTAGGGATTCATATTCCAGGGTGATGTATTCCATATCCATCACAGGCTCCGCAAAGCCTGCTTTTGCTAGGGCATCACCAACATCATGCATATCCCATGCCCCCAGAAGAATGTTGGCGCCTGCTTGCCGTAATTCTCGACCCGTATCAGGACCGAGATAACTAAACATAAGCAAGGATGATGGTTTAAGTAGCTTCTCCCAATTCTGGATGAGCAATTCGGGTTGAGCGTGATGCTGTAGCTCTAGATTAGACCAAACCAAATCCATGGCATAGCGATACTTGGCATCACCTAGAGACATTTGCTCAACAAAAGCACGGTTCATCAGATTAAAAAACAAACGCTGCCAAGACGCATGACCAGCGCCAGGCTGAGAGCAATAATTATTAGCTTGAGGGAATCTCTTATGTAGCAGGGCTGGATACAAACAACCAGACTGATAAATCTCTTGCACATCCAACTTAACAATCGACAACTTCTCCTCCATTCGTTGGCTAATCTCAAGTGAGAGCCAATCAGGAATAGCAGGAAACAATGTTGACGAAATGGACATAGGCTCTAAGTATACTCAGCGCCCTATGAAATTTCTTCTACCGACATCATGTATTGGTTGCAAGAAATTTCAAATAAATAGCATTTGCGATAAGTGCTTAAAAAGCCTTAAAGACCAGCAAATCCATCGCTGCATCCAGTGCGCCATGCCATGTGCTAATCATCGAGTCATCTGTGACTTTTGTATTCGCCAACCACCAGCGTTTAACAGTACAAGATGTATCGATACTTATGGTGGGCTTCTAACAGAGGCTATTCATGACTACAAATACAGCAAAAAAGTAGCACTTGCTCCGTGCTTTGTTGATGTGTGGGAAAACGTTTGGCAACAAGAACTCAATACAGAGTCAACTATTGATTGGATGATTCCTGTGCCTTTAAGTTTAGAAAAACTTCACGCAAGAGGATTTAATCAATCTTGGGAATTGTGTCGCCATCTCTCAAAAAGATTCAAGATCAAATCGGATCATCAAATTCTGAAACGAAAACACATCAGCGGCGATCAAGCCCATGCTACTCGTGAGGAAAGACTCACCAGACTGATTAATACATTTAGCATCAACCCTAAACGACTCTCTCTTATTGAGCAAAAAAACATCTTGATCATTGATGATGTCATGACTACTGGAGCCACACTCAATATCATGGCTAAACTATTGAAAGATTTTGGCGCCCAAAGTGTTCATAATTGGGTCATTCTTAGAACTTCTCTTTAATTCTTATGATTAACGTTGTACTTGTTGAACCAGAAATACCACCTAACACCGGCAATATCATTCGTTTGTGTGCAAATACTGGTGCGCAGTTACATTTGATCGAACCCCTTGGCTTCCCCTTAGAAGACTCACGAATGAAGCGTGCGGGTCTCGATTATCACGAGTACGCTCATATGAAAGTTCACCGCAACTGGGACGCATTCTTAGAATCAGAAAAGCCAGCACAAGACAGGATGTTTGCAATCACCACCAAAGGACAAGCAAAACTATCGTCCTGCCAATTTCAAGAGAATGATTATTTAGTTTTTGGGTCTGAGACTAAGGGCTTAGATCCCCAAGTAAGAGCTCATTTCTTGCCAGAAAGAGCCCTTCGCTTACCGATGCGAGCAGACAGTCGAAGCTTAAATTTATCGAATGCTGTCGCTGTAATGGTTTATGAAGCTTGGCGACAAATGGACTTTAAGGGCGGCGCTTAATGAGAAGTGGGACTCTCAGGCTTAGCATCTCGTCCCATCAATAATTTCACAGCACTTGGTAAATCCAGGTGATTAAATAACACTTGGCAAACCATGTGAGTGATAGGCATTTCAATCTTGTTCGCTAAAGCTAAATCATTAACAGCTTGAGCACAGCGCACACCTTCAGCAACATGTCCCAGAGCTGAAAGAACTTCTGGCAATTTTTTGCCAGCGGCTAATTGCAAACCAACTTGACGATTACGCGACAAATCACCCGTAGCAGTCAGTATTAAATCGCCCACACCGGTTAAGCCCATCGCTGTTTCAGATTGACCACCCATGGCAGTAATTAAACGCATCATTTCATTTAAGCCACGCGTTAATAAAGCAGCACGGGCATTCAAGCCCAAACCTAAACCATCGCCAATACCTGTTGCAATCGCCAAGACATTTTTAATCGCGCCACCTAACTCAACGCCAACAATGTCTGCGCTTCCATAAATGCGCATATTGCCGTAATGGAAAACACTTTGAACACAAGTCACCAATTCATCTGAATCGCTAGCGACTGTTAGCGCACAGGGCATTCCACGAGCTACCTCACTCGCAAAACTAGGCCCTGACAAAACCGCCAGACGAATCCCCAAATCTAGAGCTTGATGAGCTTTTAACTCTCGCTCAATGACTTGATGAGGCATCAAAGAAGTTTCTGGCTCTAAACCTTTACACAACCACACCCAGTTTTTAGGGCATTGAGGTAGCTTTAATAGAGCATGAACCGTATCTTTCAAACCAGATACAGGGGTAGCAATCACCACCAAGTCATTTGCAGTCACATCAGCAAACGCTACTTGCCAATCACTCGTCACACTCAAAGAATCTGGCAAGGAAATATCTTTGAGATATTTTTGATTCAATTTTGTTGTCTGCATTTGCAAAGCCGCTTCCGAAGAGCGGCTCCACAAACGCACATCCATATGAAGAGGATTCTTGGCTGCATGCATGGCCATGGCTGTACCCCATGCGCCCGAGCCAAGAAAAATAACTTTCATATTAGTTAGGCAAAATGATGCCGCTATCACTTTCACTTGGCGCAGCTGAACTTTGAGCTAAACGCTGCTCATAAAGAGAATGGAAGTTAATTTCAGCCAAATGAATTGGCTGGAAGCCCGCACGACTAATTAGATCAGCTATATTGGATCTCAAGTAAGGGAACAAAATAGTCGGGCAAGCAATACCTAACATGGGGTCGATTTGGTCATCGGGCATGTTTCGCATTTCAAAAATTCCAGATTGATGAGCTTCAACCAAGAATAAAACCTTTTCTTCAATTCGAGTCGTTACCGTTCCAATCAGAGTGACATGAAAAAAATCCGTATCTAATTTACTGGCTTGAATATCAATTTGAACCTCTAGTTTAGGTTCAGCTTGAACCAAAAGAATTTCTGGAGCATTAGGTTGCTCCAAAGACATATCTTTAAGAAAAATTCTTTGAATTTGAAAACTCGGTGCGTTATCGCCTGCACCATTGGCTGCTACATCAGTCATGATTTTCCTGTTTATTTACCTAATAATGTATCTAGCTTACCAGCTCGGTCAAGTGCTGATAAGTCATCAAAGCCTCCCACATGGGTTTCTTCAATAAAAATTTGTGGAACAGTTCTACGGCCAGCCTTAGCCATCATCTCTTCACGCTTGGCAGGATCTTTATCAATCAGGATCTTCTCTGTAATTGCAAAACCTTTTGCAGCCAATAATCTTTCAGCCATGATGCAATAGGGGCAAACTTGAGTGCTGTACATCGTAATTTTTGCCATTTTTAACCTCCAAACTTGCCAAATTACTTAACTAAGGGCAAACCAGCCTGATTCCAAGCTGAAACACCGCCATCTAAGCATGCAACGTCCGTAAATCCAGCTTTTTTAAACTTTCCTGCAGCAGTATTTGCTCGAGAACCGCTTAAACAAACTAAAATAATAGGCTTATTAGTATCTAGACGTAAACCTTGAATACCGCTGTCCAGATCAGCTAAAGCAATGTGCTTAGAGTTTGCAATATGTCCGGTCTTAAACTCATCTTTAGTCCGAATATCAACGATCTGAGCGTTTCTTTGGTTGACCCACTGAACTGCAGTGTGTACGCTAAGAAGCTGTTTGTTGTAACGACCCAAGATCTGGGGCAAGGCTAAGGCTAGACCTGAAGTGATCAAAGTTGCCAAAAGCAATAAATTGTTTGTATTTGTATAGAAGTCCATCAGTAGATTATAGAATGTGAATATGAAACAACTCGTACTTATCCGCCACGGCGAATCCCAATGGAACCTAGAAAACCGTTTTACCGGCTGGGTTGATGTAGATTTAACCCCTACCGGCATCCAGCAAGCTACTCAAGCTGGCGAAAGTTTAAAGGCTGCCGGCTATGATTTTCACATTGCTTACACTTCTGTGCTGAAAAGGGCTATTCGAACACTTTGGCACGCTCAAGAAGCGATGGATAGACTTTGGATCCCAGTAGTTCACAGCTGGCGTCTTAATGAGCGTCATTATGGTGCACTTGCAGGCCTTAATAAGGCTGAGACAGCTGCCAAATATGGTGATGAACAGGTGCATATTTGGAGAAGATCTTACGATGTAAGACCACCGCTTCTAGACCCTAATGATCCAAGAACTTCTTTTAACGATCCACGCTACTCAAAACTCAAGCGTGAAGAGATTCCGTTGGGCGAATGCTTAAAAGATAACGTGGCGCGCGTGATCCCGCTATGGGAAGAGTCGATTGCTCCAGCACTTCGCTCAGGTAAGCGTATTTTGATTGCTGCCCACGGAAACAGTATTCGCTCTTTAGTGAAATATTTAGATCAGGTATCAGATGCTGACATTATGGAAATCAATATCCCTAATGGCGTGCCTTTGGTTTATGAGCTAGATGACGATCTCAAACCTATTAGACACTTCTACTTAGAAAAATAATTATGTATCGCTCAATTAAGAGTCTCGCACTTGTTTTAACTGGTTTGATTGCCGGTGTTGCATTAACACTGCAACTATCAGCGACTGCCCAACAAGGTTCTTCTAATTTACCTTTAGAAGAATTAAGAAGCCTTTCCAATGTATTTGGTCAAATTAAGCGAGACTATGTTGAGCCTGTTGATGACAAACGATTATTAACAGACGCCATCAAAGGGATGGTGAGTGGCTTAGATCCACACTCTTCTTTTTTAGATAAAAAAGATTTTGCTGAAATGCAAGAACATACCCAAGGCAAATTTGCTGGCTTGGGTATTGAAATCACCTCTGAAGATGGCGTTGTGAAGGTTCTTAATCCCATCGAAGATACTCCCGCTGCTCGTGCAGGCATTCAATCAGGCGACTTGATTACCCGCTTAGATGACAAACCTGTTCGAGGTATGACGCTAGATCAAGCCGTCAGACGTATGCGTGGCGAGCCTGGCACAAAAATTACTTTAACTATTTTTAGAAAAAGTGAAGATCGCACTTTCCCAATCACCATTACCCGCGCTGAAATTAAAGTTCAATCAGTGAAAGCTAAGTTTTTAGAAAACGGTGTTGCCTATGTTCGCATCACAAGCTTCCAAGAGAGAACCATCCCAGATTTAGCAAAAAAACTAA
>SSFP01000081.1 GCA_008015455.1 Polynucleobacter sp.
GGCTATTCAATAATTTTTAAAAAACACACAACTGGAAGTTACAAATTCGTATGAGGGTTCCGCCAAAAAGTACCTTTCTATTTTCAAGGGTGATTGGGTAGAGGAATTTAATACGCCTCCTATCCAGGATCCAAGTAGAAGGTTAATGCAGCGCGAAAAGGATACCGAAAACAACGGAAAGAAAATGGTGTACTATTACGCCTACAGAACTATTTCTGGCATTGTTAAAGACATCCTAATCAGGGATTCATTTAAAGGCAGAGGTAAAAGCTTTTTAGTCACCATTGATTCAGGTGGAGAGGAAGTTGGTCTATCCTTTGGGTTTGTTTCCAATGGTAGATTTTCTTCTGCCGGCGAAGATTTTGCCAAAAAATTTGGCAATTTGTATGGATTAATTGCTCAGGGGCAAAAACTTACCTTTAGTCCTTACGACATTCCTCCAAATGAGTCAAAGGACGGAAAAAGGGCCGTTGGCATGTCAATTTTGTTTAATGGCTCAAAAATAAGTCATTACTATACCAAGGACAACCTACCACCGGAAGCACAAGCCTTTCAAGAATGGGATCCGGTTGCCAACAAGCATAGTTGGAATTATAAGAACCAGGTTGCATTTATCTATACCAATGTATCCAGTTGGATTGAGCAATTGAGGGCGCAGGGCATTTTGAGACCTATTCAACAAGCTCCGGCACAAGCTCCTGCGGCCACATCGCAACCTCAGTATGCTGCACAGCCGCAGCACGGCGCTCCACAAGCACAATATCCAAACCATCCACCTGCCGGTCAGCCCCAGTATGCTCCGCATCAGGGACAGCAACAGGCTCCCCCAGCAGGAGCTCCGGGCTACACTCAGGCTCCACCTGCGCAACAGGGGCCACCTCCGGTACAGCATCACCAAAGCCCAACCGCAGGAGCTCCGGGCTACACTCAGGCTCCACCTGCGCAACAGGGGCCACCTCCGGTACAGCATCACCAAAGCCCAACCGCAGGAGCTCCGGGCTACACTCAGGCTCCGCCTGCAGCGCCTTTGCATCAGGCACCCCCTGCGTACAATCCCGCTTCAGCGCCACCGCCGCCACCGCCGCCACCACAAGGGCAACACCATTCTGTAGCAGCGCCTATTCAAAATCAACCTACAGTTGATCAATTTGCGCCACTTCCTGAATCAGATTTGCCTTTTTAATGGTTGATCAGCAAATGGCCAGAAGAAGTTTTACGGCAAAACAAATGAATAATGCTGAACACGTTTTGGTGTTATTGGATAATGGATGGAGTGTCCTGTGGGCAGTTTTAAGTTATCCTGATTTGCCGCAAAAGGATCTGATTGAAATTCATAATACAAATTTTGCAAGGAATATTGCGCAGACAACATTCAGTAAGTTTTGTAATGATTTCGAGAGAGTTGGTTTACTTGAAAAAACTGAGAACGGTAGAAATGTGTATTTCTCACCTACAGATAAATTGTTAAAAATATTCATGAAAATAAAATTTGACGCAAATGCAAACAGCAACAAACAAAAGCCTGTATGAAATAGGCACCGACTTCCTGGAATTAGCTCGTCTTTTGGAAGACTTAGAAGGTGATGTTACGCCTGAAATCGAGGAAAAGTTAATGACCACCCTAAAAGAAGGCGAAGGGAAATTGATCAATTATTACCGGTTCATAAAAAACTTAAAGTTTGAAGCGGATGTGATTAAAGCCAGGAGGGATGTACTGAAAGCCGAGGTTGAAAGGCTTGATGGCATCATAAAAACCAAACTAAATAAGTTTGACAGAAATGCTTTACTTATGGAGCAATTCATGAAGCTAACGGGTATTGACAAGATCAAAGAAGCCGAAGTAGACGTGATCCTGCGCAAAACCACCGATGTTGATTACTCTGGTGTCAGCGAAGAACATTTTGTTGGATTTTACACGCAGCCTGAGCCCAAATTCGACTCTGTTTCGTTCAAAAAGTGGGCTAAAGAAAATGAGGAAAATGCTTTGGTTATTGGAGTGAAATTCGTGGAAAAGAAAAGCATTCTAATCAGATAGTGGCCGGGAGTACTTTATATAATAAGCTAAAAAAGTCAATCGTAAAGGTACCTGACGACAACAGAGAGCCGTTACATGAGATTTTTTTAAACAGATATAAAGTAGGTCTTCAGTATTTCCCGGGAATACGCCATACTCACTATCAAGGAGTGATTGTACCTGATAGAATTTGGCAGGCCTATAAAATAAATGAGAGTGTTTTTCAGCTTTCTGTAATTGGACAAAGGTTTGTTCATGAGTTTGTTTGTGAATACCTTTCTTCATACGATTCGCTTCCTGAAAGTTTGGTAAAAGTGACTACCAACATGGAAAAAAGGTTGTATGAGAAGTACATGATTATGAGGAAATGCGCTAGTTCTAAATGGCATTATTGCCTGTTGACAAACGTGGAATTGGCTATGTTCCCTGAGCACGAAAAGTTTCCTCCGCCGATTGAACTTGGATTGTATGAAGCAACAAAAGACAATTCAGATCACCAAAACGACTTAGAAATGTTTTCAACTTACAGTAACAATTTTTTCGAAACCCTTGATTTTTTAAAATGACTGACAGCGAGATATATAAGGAAATTAGCTTCATAGTATTGAAGTATTATGAAAAAAACTCATTCCTTACTGACATGGAGATTATGGAAATGAGGTCCAGACTGTCAACATTGACTTTTCAGTTTTTTGATCAGATATTTCCGAATTTGTCTTTGGAAAAAACACTGGCGGAAATAGAGCTTTTAAAGTTGGAAACAAAGGAAAAGCAGTTGGAGGGAAGATTTTATGAAAAGTATGTCAAAGAATTGGTGGTAACCGGTTTTGATGTCCAAGGTGATAAGCACAAAATTTCAGTGTCTAAGGCTGACGACATGGCAAGGAAGATCATGTATTCCAATGAAGATTACTACCATGAAAGAATGGCATTAATTGAAAGCAGGAGACCGTTCCAATTGACCATTGATAGGTACTGGAATGTCGACAAAACTTTGCGATCAGCTGAAAATGTGATGAAGTCAATGATTAAGAGAACCCCTTGGGAAAATACGATTGGATAATGAACTTTATTGTAGCTACAAAAAACAAGGTTTTCGGAGAGCTGATCCAAGAAAGGCTATTGGATAAAAATTTTTTCAGTCATGCAGATAGTTGCATAGTGATTGAGGATGTTCGAAATCTTGTAGGTTATGAGTATAAGTCCAACGAACAATATTTTTTGATATTCAATGACAGTAATAACAGGTTGGATTTTATCAATTTCATCAAAGGCAGACCTGCAGGTCTTGAATACATTATGATTTATTCAGGCAGTTCGGCCATATTTACCGCTTGTAGGTACCTTGGCGACACCTTACCAAATGATGCCAGGATTGATATATTCCTCCCGATGTCTGCCGGATTGGAGAAATTCATAAACGCAATAGAGAGACTCATTATTCATGGTCTTAGTACATACGAGAGACTTGCGATAAAGAACTACTATATGCTTGATGAAAGGGAAAACGAGGTGCTTAATTTCATTCTTGAAAACGGCAAGCCTCATGAAATGGAAGCGAACCTTGGTATGTCTAAATGGCTGTATCATCAGACCAGAGGAAAAATTAAAAAGAAGCTTGGAATTAAGGACTTTAAAAATCTATAAAATGGCTAAAAAGTTAAGCAAAGACAATAAAATCGAAATAATGTTGATGGCAAAAAACTTGCCTGACACTTATGTAAAAAGAACTTCTTGGAAAAAAGAGGTAAAGGAAATTGTAGATCCTGTTGACATCAGGCTAAATGAAGTTCAGAAGGGAATGCCTGATCTTTTGTCTGGCGATTTTGGTATGCCTATGATCATTTCAGACCAAGCAGAAGAAGTAGGCAAGGAAGAAAAAGTACTTGTTTTTAGGAGGTACGGATACGAAAAAGTGTCCACTGAATACCATTTCAATAAAATGGCTAAGGCCTATAAGAGAGAAGGACAGGCAGGAGTATCAAAGTACATTGAATGGCTCTCTGAGCATAACAAGAATTTGAATTTATTGGCAGCAAAAAATCAACAAAATGCAAATAGGAGCAACGATACCGGAAAGTAATCATTATTTCAATACAACAAGAGAGGTAAATCCGCAACTTTCTACTTACATAAAAGCAGCAGAGGACAACGAAAAAGTTGTGTTGGAAATATTCAGGTATTATCCTGAAGTCTTATTCACTCCTTATGAGGTGTATGACATAATGATAAAATACTTGGGTGAAGAAAAAGTGCTGATAACTTCCGTGCGCAGGGCAATTACCGTGCTCACGAAGAATGGGCATTTAGAGCAAACAGAAACAAAAAAACCCGGGCCCAAAGGCAGAGACAATCTGACGTGGAGATTAAAAGCAAATTACCAATCACCATCAAATAATGAAAAAATGAATATTTCATCAAAATTACCAGAAGAAGCTAAGGAAGCTGCAGCGCAAAGCATTGCTCCTGTTGTTGAAAACACTCCCGTAGAAAAAAATGCAGAAGTGGAAGTTGTAACATCAGACGAACTTCCATTTACTGATGCGGAAATAGTTCCTCTTAGCCCTGTGCAAGAAATGGAGCATGTTGCAGAAAATGTAAATGTTGTAGTCCGCAAAGAAATAAAAGATATGTTTGCTGGCTACAATCTTGGCGACAAACATGAAGCGGCAATGATAACCATGGCCAAGTTTTTTGACAATACATTTGTAATGGTCGAAAAATTCAAGGAAAAAAAGGATGAATACACGGTAAAGGATATATCCGAGGCCAAATTAAAGTCAGGTGTTGCAAAGGCATTTAAAAAAACCATCGCAGACACCAGGATTGGGTTGTCTAAGTCAGTGAAGGAACTTGAAAACAAGTATAAAAACTCTATTGCTTACGAAACCACCATGATCAAAATCCTGTCGCAAGGATTTAAGATGTTCGAAACTACGTTCAAAGCTATGGAAGCTGAATTGGAAGTTTCTGTAAATTTTGAAGCGACATACAACATGGCGATTGCACAAGAGATCAGGCAAAAAAGGTTCTCCGAAATAGAAAGCCTGGGTGTAATGCAGTATGTGGATCCTGTAATATTGGCAAAAGTTGAAAAATTGGATACTCCATTTTACGAAAAGTTTTTATCCGATGCTCAGGTTAAAAAAGCAGAAATGGAAGCCGTGGAAGAACAAAAAAGAAAAGAAAAAGAAGCGTCTGATTTGTATAACAGCAGAATGAGGATGCTGAATGACATTTACCATGGCGAACATCCCATTAAAAACAAGCTTTTACTCAATATGTCGCATGATGATTGGTCGATGCTACTCACTGAAATGTCCAATTATGCAACAAAAATGCGCGAGGAAAAAGAAAGAGCTACACCGCCTCCGCCTCCTGTTTCCGCCAATAATCCATTTGATACTCCTGCGCCCACTCCTTCTCCATCCGTTCAAAACGGAGGATATGTACCCAATAAAAACATAAATCCAAGTGATTCATTTTGGACCACACCTTCGGCGCCTGCAAATAAACCGGCTCCTTCATCTACACCGGCTTCCACTGATAGTCCATTTGAGCAAATTTCAGACAGCCCATTTGTACCCACTCAATTTGCACATACAGCTACTCCGCCTCAAAGTCAACAGGCACCTCCACCTCCGCCTCCAGTTGCTCCTGTGTCGCAGCAAACACCACCACCTGTTACGCCTGCGACGGCACCTGCGGTTCCTGATTCTCCTGAATACATCAACGATAAGGACAAATTACAGTCTTTGATTGCCACATTGTCTCTGCCGCCGGTCACATTGGATACCCCAAGGGCATATCAGAAATACATGGAAATTCTGACAAAATTTAATGGCTTTAAAGCCTGGGCAATTAATGAAGTCATTCTAAAATGATTTTTGCAAAAGCAAATAGCAAGTGGTACTTATTAGACGGAGAAATGTCAATTGAAGTACATCCGGAAACCATCGCAACTCATGGAGGAACGATTATTGTGTATGACATTTCTTCGTTACCTGCTGTAAATTCATTTTACTGCAAAACAAAGGTGTTTGACATAAAATTGGCTGACATTATTATTCAGCAAAAAGGCAGCAAGTCCTTGCAATCGCTTTCGAAAAAATATTTAAAGAAAAAAGTTGACCTATCCGATCCATTGTCTGTTTTGAAATGCGTGCAATCCATATTTGAAAAACAAAAGTCAAAGCTTCCCGTAAATTATGTAGTTGAGCTTGGTGAAAAGTTTATACTGATGGGTTACTGCTTTGAAGATTTCATAAGAAGCCGAGGTGCTAATTTTTACGAAAGGGAGCAAGTATCTTACTTTAAAAATTATAGCAAAAACGAATTGGTATCTGAACTTAATTTGAACCCTAAGGATGCGATAAAGGCTGCTTTTGGATTAAGTAGTTATTTCAAGTCATTGGATTATTTAGCTACTTCTGAGAATGAAAAAGTACTGGAATATGTGGCGAGGAAAAAAGCAAATTTTCATGCATTTAAGAATGGAAATTCAAGCCTTGGGCACATATTTGAATCTTTCTTTATTGACTGCTTTGGCCTTCCTGGGGGAGCATGCAATTTGTTTTCTGATGTAGCATTGAAATACAAAAACGACGTTCAGTCTATTGATGTAAATGGTGTTGAATTTAGGTTCGTTCTATCGAATAAATTCAAAACAACACCCGATATGTCAACCTCTGTTTATGCCCAAATTTATAAAATGATTACAGGGAAATCTGAATGCACGGATGTTCAATCTAAAATGATAGAACGCATTATTTCTTTGATGGTCAGAAATGAGGAATTAATTGACATTGAAGATCAACTGGGCATGCGCGGTAAGTTAAGCGCTGTTTTTTTGAAAATCGATGAATTACTGGGCATCAAAAGTCAAATAGAAAGCATGGCTCAATTTGCTTGCCAAATGGGATACTTCAAACTATACAATGATGGTATTATGAGAAACCGGTTTTCAGAAGAAGCTAAAAAGGCGTATTCTGAGGCCAAGAATTTGCTTAAGCCTGGATTGTATGAACTCAAACATTATGATCATTATGATGGACCAGAAAGGGGGTTGGTATCGGAATATTTTATTACCATGAATGAGGTAAAAAAACGAGCCTTTTTTTATTACCTGAAAAGCTTAAAGTCATACATGATATGGAATCAAGTTGTAGCACAGAAGGCAATAGGCAATAGTGTAATGCTTGTCAATCAGGAAAAGATATTTTATATAAACTAAACTTTGTCATACAATGAATTTGCAAATTTATTATTTAGAACTTGTTGTTTTTTTAATGGCCGTTGTCAATCTATTTGATGAATTGAAATTCTGGGTCCCTCCCATTAATCAATTTATTACTGCCAAAGAAAAGGTATCTGACGAAATTAGGCTGTGTATTAACCTGATATTTTTATTGTTTCCGATTTTTGCTGCGATTTGTATAAGTCCGTGGTTTTTGGTGATATACATTGTTGATGCGGTTCATAATTCCAATAAGGACGCTTGGAGTAAAAGTAAAATTTACAAGCATCTTGACATTAGTTTTTGTGTTGCAATGTATTTGACTGCCATTGTTTATTTAATAGCAAAACATCTATAACTATTAAAATTAGCTTCATGAGATTGATCTGTATAAATGATGCCAATAGGCCGGAAAACATACCTGCATCCAAGTGGGTTAAAAAGGACGATGTATATACCTTGAAATACGTCAAAAAGCTTAGCGATGGAAGCACAGGAATTATGATCCACGAAATAGATTTAATTCCGTATTTTCCATATCAGTTTTTTGCTTCAAGTAGATTTATAGTGCATCCTGACGATATAGAAAATATATCCAATGCTGATGTTGAAGTTGAAGAAAAAGAACTTGCTGCAGTGTAAGATTTATTGTTGTTAGTATTAGAAAAGGCCGGGATTTTGTTGTCCCGGCCTCACTTACAAGCGCCTGTGTTAGATGGAAGGCAATTCAAAAATATGTAAAAAAATAATAATATGTTGCAATTTTTATATAAAATCAGGTTTTTGCTCCCAGTTGGACTATTTTTATTGTCTTTTTTGATCAGAGTTTATTGGGAAACGAGCGTTTTGGCTCAAATTATTGGTATTTTAATAGCTGCTTTTTCTGGGTATCTTCTTGCTACAATTGGATATTTAACAGTAAGAAAAAATGCAAAGGCCCAGGAGAAATCGAAATAGGTTTTTAACCAATCCAGATAACTACTTGCTTTGGAAGAATAATTTTCAGATCAAAAAACAACTGTTGTTGCCGGTTATGATCCCATTGTCAAGAGTACACAGAGAGGTTAAATGGATTGGCCCAGATATTTTTGATTTCCATGATGGAGTAGAAGCGTTCAAGGTTTTTACTTCCTTTCCTAAAGAGGGAGGGATTTTTGGAATAGCGGAACCTATATCATTTGAAATTAAGGGCGGAATGTATAGGGGGTTTATTCCTGGCTGTGTTTGGCCGATGTCTGTTCCTTATCAGCATATCCGTCATTGGTATGAGGTTTTGTCAATGGAATTGATAACAGGTGAAAATATAGATAGTGAAGAAAAAGAATCCATCAACGTTGTGAATAGTGAATATTTTGCCAATAATTTTAAAGGGGAATCATACAATTTGAATTATTTTTTTAAATACAAAATCAAAAAAATATTATGATCGATTTTTTCAAAATGAATGAAATCCAATCAGCTCCGCTGGAGCCTTGGCCGTTTCAGGCTGAAACGATTGATATAATAGTTAATTTTGTAAAAGATGCTATTCAAAATTACGATCCTAAAAAGGGGCCAAAAAGAGAAATAGTAGTTGCTCCTACCGGTACGGGAAAATCATTGCTTATAGGAAAGGCGTTAAGTGGTCTTGGTAGAAATTCAATAGTAATGCAACCCAATGGAGAGCTTTTGATGCAGAACCTTGAGAAGTTTTACAGCTATGGAGGGATGGCTTCTGTATATAATGCAAAGCTTAAAACTAAGCTAATATCGAGCTGTACTTTTGTGAGTTTGAAATCCGTTAAAGAAATTGGCACTATTTTCAAAGATTATTACAATGTAGAGGTGGTTTTTGTAGATGAATGCCATTATGGATACCCTCCTGAGCACACTTCAGAATATTACAAGTTTATTGAAAGCTTGCAACCAAAGGTAATTATTGGGTTCACAGCTACCCCAATCAGATTGGTTTCTTCCAGGCGGATGGCTGAACTTAAAATGATAAACAGGATAAGGCCTAAAAACTGGGATGATATCCTGCATGTAATTCAAATTCAGGACATCTATAAAGACTATTGGGCGAAGCTCGTTTACAAGCAAGAATATTACAATAAGGAGTTGTTGAAATTAAATCAGGCTCAGACTGATTATACGGAGGAATCTATTAAAAAGGCCAATGACGCCAATAAAGTAAACAACAAGATATATCGAATTGTAAACGATCTAATTGCTGATGGGTATAAATCGATATTGGTTTTTGTCGACTTTGTTGAGACTGGAAATACCTTGGCTTATGGCAAAGATAAGAACGGCAATCCATGGGTTCTCAATGCAGAATGCGTTCATGCAAAAACACCTACCAAGGAAAGAGACCGAATTGTTAAATCATTTAGAAGTCAAAAGACAACAGTTTTGTTTAATCACAGTACATTTACCACTGGATTTGATTACAAGGAACTTCCGGTAGTAATTCTGGGAAGACCAACTAATTCTTTTGCTCTTTATTATCAAAAAATAGGTAGGGTTTGTAGAATACACCAAAACAAAGAAATTGGATTGATTATTGACCTTTGTGGGAACGTGCAAAGGCATGGGACATTGGAAGATATTAGGTTTGAAAAAATACCTGGATATGGTTGGGCAATGACTAAAAACGGAATTTTAATGAGTGACGTTGACATCAATAGCCCTTATAAGCCATCCATTGAAAAAGTAATAAAAGGCGCTCATGCTACAAAAGAAAACAAGTACAACTATGTTATTTTCCATACTGGAAATTATGTAGGACTTAGTGTAAAGGATCCGACCGTCCCCAATGATTATTTGAGCTGGGTGGCCACTCAAATGGATACAAATGGAATGAAAGAATTGGGCAGGATGAAAGATGCTTGCCGGGTTGAATTGGAAAGAAGAAATTGGGAAACAACACAAACAAGATGGCAAAAAGAAAATACTTTGAAATAGCAGAAGGTGAAAAGGGAGACGAAGAAATAAGAGAATTAAACAATCTTTCTGATCTCTTAGAAGACACTGGCCGCTATATAAGCGGCGAAATTTCCAATGAACGAAAGTTTTATTCATGGGAAATTAATGATGGCCTATCATGGGCAGGTCTCATTGAGCCCGGTGGATTTATTTTGATATCCGGCAAGGAGAAGTCTAAAAAATCTACATTTGCCGGCATGTTTGCTTCGGCATTTTTGTGCCAAAACTATATAAACAGAAATCACGAAGATACACGGATTGCTTCCTTCCGGGAGTTTCAAAAAATCAGGTGTAATATTCGGTGGGATGCTCCATTTTTGTATTTTGATACAGAGCAAGGTAAAAACGATTTTACTCGTTCTCAGAATGCAATAATGATGAACGCAGGTTATTACAATGGTCTCCCTTTAGACAAGAAGGGGAACCCGACCATAAATTACTATGCTTACAGGTTGATATTAATCCCGGATCCTGTAAAAAAGGTGCAATTTATTTTCAAAAAAATTATTGAACTTGGAGAGAAGTTTGGTTTTATTGGATGTGTTGCACTTGACGTTATAACTGACTTTGTTGAGAACCAACTTGACGATCAGCAGGCAAAAGAATTTTACAATGAACTCTTTTATTTAAGAGAAAAATATCTGTTTGATATCATCGGCGTTATTCACCAAAATAGAGCAAACAATCAAACAAATGGTAGTATCGGGGTTGTGTCTAATAAAAGATGCAATTATTTGATTCAGCTGCAAAAACATGAGATTGCTCCAGGTCAGGATTATGAAGACGGTCCAACCACCGCTATAACTGAGTTTAAAAGAACTGAGGAATACTTCAAGAAAGTTATGTTTGATTTTGTGCCAAATGAGCACGGAATTATGCTTCCTTCTTTTGTGGAGGAAACACAGGGACTTAATGCTTATGGCGTAGTTTCTGGAATGTCAAATCAATTCCCAACAAAATATAAATACTAAGCAATGATAAACGAAAACATTGGAAAGCCCATGTATGGCATTATTGAAAACGGAATGTTTGGAGTAAGAATTGTCTCCGGTATTGTTACCGGAGTGTCATATACAGAAGATGCTCCTATTTATGAAATTTCATTTGGCAAAAACAAATGGAATACATCGGAAATCACCAGCGACATCAAAGATGTTTATGCCAGGCTTAACTTGGTGCCATTGGACAGGGTTGCAGAAACTCATGGTTTAAAAATAAAATTTCAGTGATGGCCAATAATGAATTAAAAGAAGTAACGCCATTAAAGATTGATGATATGATGTATAGTGAAGCTTTACAAATTATTGTTAATCGTGCAAAAAAAGAATTAAGTTACGAAAATAAGCTTAAAACATTGATTAATGAACTGCAGGAAAGACGAGATACATTGAACAGACATTATGCAGCTAACGGACATAAAGACACTGGCTCTGTGATTAGCATACAAACAACAGAAATAAGTAGATGTATTGTTTTACTTGAAAAGATACTTAAGCCATGAATGACCCTATCGTAAAACAGCTTATTGAAACAAATCTGTGGAGATTGCAAAATAACAGAGGCACATATCCTGAAAACACATTTAACGTTCACTCTCACATGAAGGGTTTTATGGATGGCAGATATCGTTTATTAGTAACTAAGCTTGGTCGAAAGGTCGGCGGCAAATCATATAAAGTTTCAATATACTGGACACCATATCACTATTTTAATTTAGAGAAATTTGGCCGGTTTAATACTTTTGAAGAATTGAAGGTTATAATTGAGAGTGTGAATAAAAACTTATTAAATCCAGAATTATCATTTAACTTCCAAACAAATAAAAAATAATGTCAAATTTTATAGTAGGATGCTCACCTTTTACGAGCAAAATTTATGCTGGCAAGATTTTAAAAGATGGATCGTGGGACGAAGGGAAACAAGATGTCACCGAATCAGCACCAGCGGCAGTTGCTCAACATTTACTTCAATTAGATCAAAAAATGCAATTTGATCACAGAGGTAAAACTTACGAATTAAAAGTTGAATTGGCAGCAGGAAAAGGAGTTGAAATTATTGCTGAAGAAAGACGAAGACAAATTGTAGTTGAAGGGTGGACACCTGAGCACGATGCGCAGCATACAGATGAAAGCATTGCTTATGCTGCTGCTTGTTATGCAATTCCCCATAATGGTAGGAACATATTTGCCGGGCAAGGTGGACTATCAGATATTTTTCATCTTTTGTGGCCTTGGGCTAAGTCATGGTGGAAGCCTTCCCCTGATGATCGTATCAAAGAATTGGCAAAAGCAGGAGCCTTGATCGCTGCTGAAATTGATAGGTTAATTGCAATTGGAAAATAAAACATGGATGCCATGAATAGAATATGGACGCCGGACCAGGAGCTTCGGGCATTATCATGGAAGCAACCTTATGGTGAATTAATGCTGTATGGTAAGATTGAAACCAGAACCTGGCCAACCAAGTATCGTGGATGGGTTCTTATGTGCGCAAGCAAGCATCCCTATTTTACTGATCAATTGAAAAGAATATCTGGCGTTGATCAAATATGGAGGATGGGCGATTACTTACCTGAAAATCCATCGCATTATGAGGGCAATGCTTTTGCCATCGGCTACCTTGTTGACTGCCGGCCAATGCAAAAGGAAGATGAAAATAACTGCTTTGTTCAATACCATCCTGATTTATTCTGCCATGTGTATGAAAACACACACCCAATAAATCTTATTCCATGGAAAGGAAGCCAAGGATGGAAGAAAGTTGATGAAGCTACTAAGAAACTAATTAAATACTTGTAAAATGGAACTAACTGTAGGATTTTTAAAAAGAGCAATAAATGGCCTTGACGACAATATAGTTGTTGGTCAGCTTATTGGTAATTCAGGATTTAAGTCATTTTCATCGGTTAAAAGACTGATTGTGTTAAGGGATGATAGTAAAAATAAGGACCTGGGGGGCAAAACTTTTTTGGTAATCAACGATCAAGGGTCTCATTTTTTTAAACAAGGAGGACAATCGGATTTGAATTATACCGGGACTTATTTTGACCAACATTCAATTGATTTGAATAAGCATTGCATTATTACAGAAAACCAGGCTCGTATTTATGAAATTGGAAAGTCTTCTCTTGTGGCGTCTGTTGTGTATTTTTTATTGCCTCGCCTATTTATTTGGATTGTCAAAAAAAGATATAATAGGTATTTACAAATTTCAAACAAACTTCGATAATGGGCATGGCTAAAAAAAATATGGGGTCAGTAATTGCTGTATTAGGATTGGCAGCAATGGCAATGAGCGCAGATGGTACTTCAAGAAATTACAATAGGCTTTATGAGGGGCCTGTTGAAAGTGAAGAAAAACGCAAACGCAGGTTGGCAAAATCAGAAGTAAGGCTCAATAAGGCAAGGGGAATGAAGCAGTTTTTTTATGGTGAAAATAGCCTATGGGCTATTAATCAAAAAAATGCTGACAGAAAAGCAAAGAACAAAAAATGGATAGAATGAGAAAAATACTTATTGAACTTCAAGTTGACTGGGAAGGGTATGACGATGTTTGTGATGAACTCGTTGTCGAAGATGCTATACAGCCAAAATCAAAAGGAGTAGGATGGCAGTTGATAAAACCGGCTTCTCCTGTTAATGGCGATTTTTTCAATATTATACTTGACGAAACAGGAGAGGTTGTATCAAATGTGCAAAAATTATCTAAAAGAAGTGATATAACAGATAAAACAAAGTTGTATTATGAACTTGGGTACAAAAAATATGTAAATCGTCCTTTATCCGATGATAATTGGATACGAACAGGCAAGTTTAAGGAAATAAAAGACCCGATTGAAATAAAAGAAAAAGATAATATGTTAGATGATAGTGAGTACATATCGCATCATAACTTTGTTTTCAAAGAAATTTAATTATATATTTAAGCAATCAAATTTTTAAACATGAAATTAGGAGAATTTATTAAAAATTTTAGTCACAACAATGTGATAAGGTTGGTTTACAAAAATAAAGGTGGCCACGAGGTTGTATTAAACGATTGGAATGATGTGTCAATGGATTGGGAAGTAAATAAACAAAAAGGCAAATTTAGACACTTTGTTGATAACGAAGTCTTAGGTTTGACAACTGTGTCATTTGGCGCTAATCAAAAAATACATCATGCTGATGCCTTGAATATTGTTATAGAACGATTAGAAAATCAACCTTATTTAGATGAAGTTTTGGACGAACAAATTTGTTATTCAGAGGCATCTTATAGTAGCTGCAACTAATAAGGCTATCACATAATTTACTTGTGATAACAACCTTGTGAACCAGGGAACACGAACACGTAAGTACCTGGGGTTGCTCTAAACATGATTTTGGTATTGGAATATTTTTTAAATAAAATGCGGAATAAAAAATGACAGATTTACAGAAAAACAAGAGTTTTGATAAACATGTTGATACGGAGCAAATTACAATGTCTGATGTACAAAACTTGTTATCATCTATTTTATCTCCTGAAAGCACAAAATTATTTAAGGAGACAAACCCTTTTCACCTAAATCAATTAAGTGATAACGATTTTTCAAAAGATCTACCTTATAGTACATTTGGTATTATTATTGAAGATTGGACTAAAGGAACTTACTGTTTTGTAAATTCAAAAGTATCCGATGGGCTTATCGAAAACAATCATTTCACACCAAACAATGCAAAGCCACTGAAGACTATTGGCGACTTAAATGATGTTTGGAAAAGCATTACAGGTAAACATTTAACGGTTATTTCTAAATAGCTGATAACGGCATCGGGCTTTGTGTTTGGACAGAATTTTAACCACAAAATTTGAATGGAATGAGTACAGGTGATTTAACCATAAATGCTGATGAAGGGCAAGTCGCCACGCCTGACGCAAAACATTTGTTAGCAGCTGTTTTATCCAAGTTGGATGAAACGATTGAACAATCAGAAGAAAGTGCCAAGACATTTGAACAACACCAAATGGTGGCTTCTCAGCTAACAAGTGAGGCAATGGCCCAAGCATACAAGAATGTCAAACAGTGGATTTTAAAAGGCTGCTAACGTTCAAGTGTTGCTGTCAGTAGCGGCATTTGGAAAAAAAAGTTCAAATAACAAATAAAAGTTAAATAGTATGAAAAATTTAGAACAGAGAGAAGGATTTTTGAACGTATCAGGGCTTTGCGTTCGTTGCCGTTTCTCAATAAAGCACCAA
>SSFP01000071.1 GCA_008015455.1 Polynucleobacter sp.
AGCCTTGATCCTGAAGCCCCCCATTTTGGTTATAGATGAGCCTACCTCAGCTCTCGATGTCACGATTCAGAGACAAATCTTGGATTTATTGTCTGATTTACAGCATAAGTACAACATGGCTTATCTCTTGATTAGTCATGACTTAAGCGTGGTGAAAGCGATGTCACATAGGGTCATTACTCTGAAAAAAGGCTTAAAAATCAAGCATGAAGACCTTTAAAGCACCTAGAAAATAGAGCTGGCTTGTCAGCTTTCATTCAGGTTATAATGAAAATTCATGCTTAAGAGTACAAAAACCCTTCTTGCAATTGCTTTAGTGGCTACCTTTTCACAGGCGCCAGCTTTTGCTCAATCTGCTGAGCAAGAAGCAAGTACATCTGTTGCGAGCTCTAACCGTTTTACTTCTGCAGCTAGTCAATTAGCCACAAGTGTTGGTACAACGGTTGTGGGGGGGACAGAGGCGCTGATTGATAACGCTATGCAACTCATTGGGGTTCGTTATCGTTGGGGTGGTAATACACCGCAGAGCGGTTTAGATTGCAGTGGTTTTGTACGTTATGTATTTAACGACACATTTGGATTCTTATTGCCACGTAAATCTGCTCAAATGAGCAAGGTAGGTTTAGAAATCGGTAAAGATGAGCTTCGCCCGGGCGACCTCGTTTTCTTTAACACGATGCGCCATGCTTTCTCCCATGTTGGCATTTATGTTGGTGACAATAAGTTCATTCATGCTCCGTCTAGAGGCAAATCTATTCGTGTGGATGACATGACCAAGGTTTACTGGGAAAAGCGTTACAACGGTGCTCGTCGTATGGAAGGTTTTGACAAAATGACTGACGAGCAGCGTTTACAGTTGCTCAATGATTATCAAGAGCGTCTAGACAAAACAGGTCGTCTCTAATCGACTAAAGCAAGCTCCGATAGATGAAAAAAAGACCTGAAAAGGTCTTTTTTGTTTTTGAGGGGCGCCCGATCTATCGCATCCCTAACTTCTGCTTGATTTGATCCATTTGTTTTAAGGTCGCTTCTTCGCCAGCCAAAATGGCGGCATTTCTAGATTTAAAGTCCGTGCCTTTCATGCTGTGTAGCTCGGGTCTAATCACTACCTGAGCATTCTCTAGTTCAAACTGATTGATGCTTTGCCCCATGATGGAAGTGGTTTGTAAAAGCACGCCGAGGGTGCCGCTACTATCTTGGCTACTAGGATCAGTAGAAATGTTCACCGCAATGATGAAGTCTGCCCCCATTTGTTTAGCGTACCTGACAGGAACTGGAGACACCAATCCGCCATCGACATATTCTCGACCTTGAATGATGGTGGGTTGGAAAACACTTGGAACGCTACAGGATGCTCTGACAGCTTGTCCCATATCACCTCGTTGAAAAAGAACGCCATGCCCTGTTTGCAAATCAGTAGCCACAATGCCTAAGGGAAGGGCTGTATTTTCAATCGTTTGGTTTTTAACTAAACGGTTGATCATGCTTTGAAGAGCATCACCTTTGATCATGCCGCCAAACTTGCCTGAAAATGGTAACGCCCAATCAGTGATGGATGCTTCATCTAAGGATAGGGCGATGCGATTGAGATCGTTACCTCGATAGCCTGACGCATAAAGAGCAGCAATCACGCTGCCAGCGCTAGTGCCGACCACTAAATCAGGTTTAATACCATGAGACTCTAAAGCTTTGATGACGCCAATATGCGCAAAACCACGAGCTGCTCCACCGCCTAAGGCTAATCCAATCATGGGTTTACGAGTTTTAAATGTGCTACAAGCAGATAAACCAGCGAGGCTTAATGAACCTACACTGATAAAGGTCAAGAAACTTCTGCGAGAAGTGTGGTAATCTACATGAGAATTATTCTCATTAATGCCAGTGTCAAGTCTTGATCTGGCTTCTTTGAGAAGAGAAATAGATTTATTTTTAATGGAGCGTTTATTCATGTTGTTAGCTAAAAAATCCTTGTTGGCAAGTCTTGCCACAGTAGGTGTGGTGACATTAGCCACTTCAATGCCAGCATTATCTCAGTCTTCACAAGTTTTGAACTTGTACTCGGCTAGACACTATCAAACCGATGAAGCTCTTTATGCAGACTTTACCAAACAGACCGGTATCAAAATTAATCGTATTGAGGCAGATGACAACGCTCTATTTGAACGTTTAAAAAGTGAAGGTGCCAATAGTCCCGCAGACGTCATTTTGATGGTCGATGCTGCAAGACTTTGGCGTGCAGAAATTGAAGGTTTATTTCAGCCCGTTAAATCGAAGGTTTTAGAGTCTCGCATCCCTAAAAATCTTCGTTCAAATGATGAAGGCTCTGGTAGTCAGTGGTTTGGTTTCTCAACCCGTGCACGCATGATTGTTTTTAACAAAGCAACGGTTCAAGCCAAAGATGTAGATACCTATGAAAAATTGGCAGACCCTGTCAACAAGGGAAAGGTTTGTACCCGTTCTGGATCACACCCTTATATGTTGTCATTAATTGGTGCGATGTATGAGCGTCAAGGTGAGGCAAAAACCGAGGCTTGGGCTAAAGGCATGGTAGCTAACATGGCACGTTCACCTAAAGGTGGAGATACCGATCAAATCAAAGGTGTAGCTTCAGGGGAATGTGGTGTTGCTCTTACTAATTCCTATTACTTAGCTAGACTCATTCGTTCTACCAAGCCAGAGGATCAAGCCATTGTTGCCAAGATTTCTTGGGTTTGGCCTAATCAGGCATCTTCTGGCACACATATGAATGTGGCAGGTGGGGCGGTAGCGAAAAATGCCCGAAATAAAGCAGCCGCCATCAAATTCTTAGAGTATTTGGCTAGCGACCAAGCTCAACAATATTTTGCGGACGGTAATAATGAATGGCCGGCGGTCAAGTCTGTGAAGACAAATAATCCAGCTCTAAATAAGTGGGGAAGCTTTAAACAAGAGACTATTTCGATTAGTGCAATTGGCAAAAATCAAATTTATGCACAAAAAATCTTGGATAGAGTGTCCTATCGTTAAAAAGAAAGCCTAGAATCTCAGGCTTAGATGAATTTAAAGCCTGAGACCTCTTCTTTCGTTCCGGTGAGTTGTTATCACTGCGGTGGCGACTTACTTCCTGACAGCTCTTATCAAGCTGAATTAAGTGGGGCGCCTCGCTATTTTTGCTGTGCAGGCTGCATGGCGATTGCTCAAACGATTCATGGGCAGGGCTTAGAGTCTTTCTACGCTAGAAGAATTCCTGCTGGTGGCAAACCTGAAGACTCACAAGGTTTAAGCGATAAAGTACCAGAGCACTTGTTGGCTTATGACGATCCTGTCCTTTTGGCTCGTTTTACTCGCTCTATTGTTAACAGCCTTGATCTAGAGACAACTCTTCGCTTAGAAAAAATTCGATGTGCTGCTTGCGTGTGGCTCAATGAGCAACATTTACGTCGCTTATCTGGTGTCAAAGATGTTCAGATTAACTATGTGACTCAGCGAGCCACAGTGCGCTTTGACCCTGAGCAAATTCATCTTTCAGATTTATTGCATGCAGTTGAACAAATTGGCTATGAAGCATGGCCATTTGAGCCTTCAGCGGCAGCTGATGTGTCCAAAAAAGAAAGACGCCAACTGCTTATGCGCTTGGGTGTCGCAATGCTTGGCATGATGCAAGTGATGATGTATGCCTGGCCCACGTACACAGGAGCTGAGGATTTACTCTCAGAGCATGCCTTGTTACTAGGTTGGACAAGCTGGGCACTAACAGTTCCTGTTGTGTTTTATTCGGCAGGCCCTATGTTTGTCGCTGCTTGGCACAGCATTCGATTATTTCCGCAGACAAAAACTCTGGGTATGGATGTGCCAGTGACACTAGCAGTAGCTTTAGCTTTTGTAGCGGGAACCATTAGTTTGGTGACTAATATTGGCGAAAGTTATTTTGACTCGATCACCATGTTCATTGCTTTTTTACTGGGCGCCAGATATGTGGAGTTACTCGCTAGACAGGACGCTCAGGGTGGTGCTGAAGCTTTGGCAAAACAATTACCTGCCACCTGCGAACGCCTAGAAGCTTATCCAGACATCGATCGTTCTCATTCAATTCCAGTGGTTCGTTGTGAAGTAGGTGATGTTTTAAGAATTGCGCCAGGTGATGTGATTCCAGTTGATGGTATTTTGTTATCTGGTCAAAGTAGTGTGAATGAATCCTTGCTTTCAGGTGAGTCTCGACCCATCTCAAAAAATATCAATGACCCCCTGTATGCCGGAAGTCACAATATCGTGAGCACGATGTTGATGAGAGTACAAGCTGTTGGGCAGGGCACTCGGATTGCTGGGATTGCCTCTCTATTAGATAAGGCGCTTCAGGCTAAACCGCAGGTAGTTGGGTTGGCTGAAAAATGGGCTGGTTATTTTGTGGTCTTTCTCATGACTGCTGCGGTTTTCACAGCTGTGACATGGTTTTATCTTGATGCTCATCGAGCATGGGAGGTGGCAGTTGCCGTATTGGTTGCCTCTTGTCCTTGTGCGCTATCTCTAGCCACGCCAGCCGCGATGGCAGCTGCTCAAGGGGCCGTGACTAAATTAGGATTATTGGTTGTGAGAGGTCATGTCATGGAGACCCTAGCAAAAGTCACTGACCTACTTCTTGATAAAACAGGAACCTTAACAACTGGGCAACCGCAGCTCCAAGAAGTTCTGCAATTAAGGTCTGATTATTCAGAGAATCAAGCGCTCGCTTTGGCTTATGCCATGGAGTTGGGGCAAAAGCATCCCTTAGCTTTAGCCATTATTCAAGCTGCACAGCTAAGAGGTATACAAGCCAGTTCTTTGGATCATGAATGTGTCGGCGAGTTAGGTAAAGGTTTGCGATCCGGTGGGTTCCGATTAGGTAGCCGTCAGTGGGTAGGGGTTGATGAAAACTTATCAACATCTCAGCATCAACAAGCGAGTTTGGTTTACCTTGCAGACACTCAAGGTTTAATTGCGATTTTTGCACTTTTGGATACGCCTAGAGAGGGTGCGCAAGATTTGATCGCTAGTGCTCAGCAGAGGGGTATTCAGGTTCATTTGTTATCTGGTGATGATCCCGAAACCGTTGCCTGGTGGGCCCATTACTTTGGCATTGAGGATTTCGTGGGTGGTGCTTTGCCTGAGGATAAGTTTGCTTTTAGTGAACAATTGCAAGCGGAAGGTAAAACTGTATGGGCAGTTGGTGATGGAGTGAATGATGCGCCTTTCCTTGCAAAGGCGAATATTTCTGTTGCGGTCGGTAGTGGAGCACCTCTTGCTCAAGCGGGTGCTGACGCCGTTTTAACTTCAGAATCTTTAAAGCCTTTAACTCAAGCATTGGCTCTGGCTGAAAAAGCACAAGGGATCATGCGCCAAAATTTAATTTGGGCTTTTGTTTATAACGTGGTGGCTATTCCGGTGGCGATGATGGGGTGGGTCAATCCCTGGATTGCTGGTATTGGCATGTCACTCTCTTCGTTAGCAGTGACATTAAACGCCTGGCGTTTAAGAAAATCTGATTAATCGGCTAGACTGTCACTTATGGAAAGTCTTTACCTATTGATCCCAATGTCGCTGGTGGTGGTGGCATTTATCGTATTTATTCTCTATTGGTCTGTTAGAAACGGTCAGTTCGAGGATTTAGAAGGACCGGGTCACGCCATTTTGATGGATGATGACACGCCATCTAAACCTGTTCTAGACAAAGACAAGCAAAAAGACTAGCGCTTGATTGGGAGCTCTTCCCATGGTTTTTACTCAAGATCTTGAGTCAAACTTGACCTAAATCAAATTAACTTACTTAGCTAAGTTCGATAATCGAGCCAGGATAAATCGGCCTTTAGGCTAGTAAGGAGAAACCATGGGACTAACCGTGGGTAATACGCAAGACAACTTTAACTACAAAGTTGTTCGCCAATTTGCTTTGGTAACAGTGCTTTGGGGCATTGTGGGCATGTTGGTTGGTGTGATTTTGGCAGCTCAGTTGATCTGGCCAGATATCACATTCAATATTCCGTTTTTGAGCTATGGTCGCTTGCGCCCATTGCATACAAATGCGGTTATTTTTGCATTCGGTGGTAGCGCACTTTTTGCGACTTCCTACTACATCGTGCAACGTACCTGTCAGGTGCGTTTGTTCTGTGACAAATTAGCTTCCTTCACTTTCTGGGGTTGGCAAGCGATTATTGTTGCAGCAGCGGTGACATTGCCTTTAGGTATTACGACTTCAAAAGAGTATGCCGAGCTTGAGTGGCCGATTGATATTCTGATCACATTGGTTTGGGTAGCTTATGCAGTTGTGTTCTTTGGAACAGTAATCAAGCGTAAGACAAAGCATATTTATGTGTCTAACTGGTTCTTCGGTGCTTACATTTTGACAATTGCGATGTTGCACATTGTTAATAACATCGAAATGCCAGCTAGCTTATTTAAATCATATTCAGCATATGCTGGCGCACAAGATGCGATGATTCAGTGGTGGTATGGTCACAATGCTGTGGGCTTCTTCTTGACAACAAGTTTCTTGGGCATGATGTACTACTTCATTCCTAAGCAAGCTGAGCGTCCAATTTACTCATATCGTTTGTCTATCGTTCACTTCTGGGCGTTGAACTTTACGTATATGTGGGCTGGTCCTCACCATTTACAACACACAGCCTTACCTGACTGGACTCAGTCTTTAGGTATGGTGTTCTCATTGATCCTATTAGCACCATCATGGGGCGGTATGATCAACGGTATCATGACTTTATCTGGCGCATGGCATAAGCTTCGCCGTGATCCAATCTTGAAGTTCTTGATCACAGCATTATCTTTCTACGGTATGTCTACGTTTGAAGGTTCAATGATGTCTATCAAGACAGTGAACAGCTTGTCTCACTACACAGATTGGACCATTGGTCACGTTCACTCAGGTGCTTTAGGTTGGGTTGCGATGATCACCATCGGTTCTATGTACTACTTGATCCCACGTTTAGTAGGTGAAAAAGAAATGTACAGCACGAAACTCATTGAATTGCATTTCTGGATTTCTACGATTGGCGTTGTGCTTTACATCGCTGCTATGTGGATTGCTGGTGTGATGCAAGGTTTGATGTGGAGAGCTTTCCAACCAGACGGTACATTGACATACAGCTTCGTTGAATCTGTTAAAGCAACTTATCCGTTCTACGCAATTCGTTTGCTTGGTGGTTTGTGCTACCTCAGCGGTATGTTTGTGATGGCATATAACGTTTACAAAACTGTTCAACAGAAGAAGTTTGTAGATGCGCCTATTCCAACATTACAAGCTGCTCACTAAGCTAAGGAGAGAAAAACATGTCTGATAACAATAAATTCTTCTCCCACGCAACGCTTGAGCGTAATGCGGGGTGGTTGATTGTGACAACAATTTTTGTTGTTGCTATCGCAGGTTTGGTGCAAATCGTGCCATTGTTCTTCCAACACTCGACAACTAAGCCTGCTGAAGGTGTGACACCTTATTCAGCACTTCGCTTGGCAGGTCGTGACGTGTACCAACGTGAAGGCTGCTTAGGTTGCCATTCACAACACGTTCGTACGCTACGTTCTGAAACAGAACGTTATGGTCCTTACTCAACAGCTGGTGAGTCTGTATTTGATCACCCGTTCTTGTGGGGTTCTAAGCGTACAGGTCCAGACTTGGCTCGTGTAGGTGAGCGTTACTCTGATGATTGGCACCGTACCCATTTGCGTAATCCTCGCGATGTGGTTCCTGAGTCCAATATGCCTGGCTATCCTTGGTTGCAAAATAAGCCAGCTAGCAATGTGGGTGATATTTCTGCTCACATGACAGCATTGCGTCGTTTGGGTGTGCCTTATACAGATGAGCAAATTGCTAATGGTCCTAAAGAGTTAGAAGGTAAAACTGAAGAGGACGCGTTGATTGCCTATTTGCAAGGTTTAGGTACTAACCGTCGTGCAGTTGAACCAGCTAAGACAGCTAGCAAATAATTTAAAGCAAAGATCTTATGGAAAATATTGCACCTTATCTCTCAGCAACATCAACCATCCTTGGTTTGGTGTTCTTTGTAGGCATTGTTTGGTGGGCATGGTCTGCTCATCGCAAAACAGCTAATGATGAATCAGCAAATCTTCCATTTGATCTTCCTGACGAATATAAGAAGGACTAATCATGAGTGACTTTTTTAGCAATGGTTGGGGCATTTATATTGCCTTGGTAACCGGTGTAGGCATCGTATGGTGTTTATATCTTTTGTTTTCTCAAAGAAAAACAAATGTAACTTATAAGCCTGATGGCACTGTGGATGACACTGGTCATGTTTGGGATGATGACTTGCGTGAATTAAACAACCCATTGCCACGTTGGTGGATGTGGATGTTCTTGTTATCTTGCATTTTCGCTATTGTTTACCTTGTTTTATATCCAGGTATGGGCACATACCAAGGTACATTGGGATATACAACAACGGGTGCTCATGATGCATCAGTGAATCAAGCTAACCAAGAATTAAAGCCTATCTATGCCAAGTACATGGAGTTGGATGTTAAGAAGGTGGCTGCTGATCCTAAAGCTCGTGAAATGGGTCAACGCTTATTCTTGAACTATTGTGCTCAATGTCACGGTTCAGATGCGGGTGGTGCTAAAGGCTATCCAAACCTAGCTGACCAAGATTGGTTATATGGTGGCGAGCCTGACAATATTAAGACAACATTGATTGCTGGTCGTGCAGGTGTGATGCCCCCATTTGCTCATCTAGAAGGTGGTCAAGTATCTGATGTGGCTAACTATGTACGTGGTTTGTCTGGTTTGGCTGCTGATCAGTTGAAATCAGCACGTGGCGCAGAAGTATTTAAAGCTAATTGCGCGGCATGTCATGGTGGTGATGGTAAAGGTAACATCGCTATGGGTGCGCCTAACCTAACTGATAAGGTATGGTTGTATGGTGGTTCAGAGGCAGCGATTGTTGAAACAGTGACTAAAGGTCGTAACGGCAAAATGCCTGCTCACGAATCTATCTTGACACCAGAAAAGATTCATCTTTTGACAGCTTATGTTTGGAGCTTGTCTAACGTTAAAGATAAAACTGCTAAGTAATAACTAATGTCAAATGAAATAAATCAAGAGAATGGCTCTCAGGAAACTGTAGAGCTATCTCTCTACGAAGTAAGACGCAAAATTTACCCCCGCTCAGTGAGTGGGGTTTTTGCCAAATGGCGCGTGTATCTTGTTCTATTCACTCAGATCCTGTTTTATGGATTGCCTTGGGTGCAGTGGAACGATCGTCAAGCAGTTCTGTTTGACTTAGTTTCCCGTAAGTTTTACATCTTCGGCTTAGTGCTCTGGCCACAAGATATTATTTATTTAACGCTCTTGCTGATTTTGTCGGCGTTAGCGCTTTTCTTATTTACCGCGGTTGCCGGTCGATTGTTCTGTGGCTATGCCTGCCCACAAACGGTGTATACCGAATTATTTATGTGGATCGAGCGCAAGGTTGAGGGTGATCGTTTTGCGCGGATTCGTTTAGATGGTGAGGAGTGGCCTTGGAGTTTTACCAAGTGGCGCATTAAGCTGACCAAGCATGCTTTGTGGATCTTGATTGCGCTTTGGACTGGTTTCACTTTTGTAGGTTACTTCACACCTATCAAAGTTTTAAGTGCTGAAACCTTAGCCTTGACCTTAGGACCATGGCAAGCCTTCTGGTTGCTCTTCTATAGCTTTGCTACTTGGGGTAACGCTGGCTTTATGCGTGAGCAGGTTTGTAAGTACATGTGCCCTTATGCACGCTTCCAAAGCGTGATGGTAGATAAGGATACTTTCGTGGTTACTTACGACAAGACTCGTGGTGATCCAAGAGGTAATCGTTCGAAGTCTGCTGATCATAAATCTCTAGGTTTAGGCGATTGCGTGGATTGCAGCATTTGTGTGCAGGTATGCCCAACAGGTATTGATATTCGAGATGGCTTGCAATACATGTGTATTGGTTGTGGCGCTTGTATTGATGCTTGCGATCAGGTGATGGACAAGGTGGGGTATGACAAGGGCTTGATTCGTTATACCTCTGAGCGTGCCATGTTGGAACACATGGATAACAAGAAGGCTCGTCACTACATCTTTAGACCTCGTGTCTTGATCTATATCGGCATTATGACGGTCTTAATGACGGCCTTTGTGGTGTCCTTGTTCTTACGTAATCCTTTGAGAATGGACGTGATGCGAGATCGTGGTGCTTTAGCGCGTGAAGTTGAAGGTACGATGATTGAGAATATTTACCGCTTGCAGATCATGAATTCTTCTGAGAATCCGATGCGCGTCAAGATCCAGGCAACAGGCTTGCCGAATCTTCAGGTGTTGAATTCTCAAGGCAAAGAAGTGACTGAAGTGGTTGTTAATTCTTCTAGCAATCTATTGATGCCAGTCAAAGTAAGGATTGCGATTGGCGATGTGCCGACAGGTCATCATCCGATTCATTTTGAGATTCAAGGTCAGGAAGAAGGGCAGTTTGCTTCTGATAAACCGAGAACTCGTGAAGAGAAATCAAGCTTTATCGTTCCGCGATAAACTGCGACTGTGAAATAGGAGTCATACGATGTCAAATGAAGTTAGTAAGAAACCTTGGTGGAAGCAGTTATGGCCTTGGCTGATTATTAGTGGACCGGCGATTGGTGCCGTTGGCGCAGCTATTACTATTTACCTAGCCTTCACAAAAGATGTCGATCAACCCATCAGAGATGGGGTTCTTAAACAGGGACTAAAAGTAGAGCAGGTGACCAAATGAAATGTCGTATTTGGATGTGGGTCTTGTGGCCATCATTTTTAGTGGCAGGTGTTGCTGAGGGCCTCTTCTTCACGATTGTCCATCCTGAAGATTTGATTTTCTTTGATCAACCAGTGACTGCTTCACATGAAGCAGTTTATACAGTGGGATTCTTTTTATTCTGGTTGTTGTGTGCTTTATCAAGCGCACTGACCATTTATATCTTGCCGGGCTCTATTTGTGAATTAAATGAAAAAGCAGATGGTGGTTTAATTTAAACCTCAAATCTTTATCAATAAAAAAGCAGCCTAAAAGCTGCTTTTTTATTAATCACTTCTGACCACTTCTTTTTTGTGATTTATGATTTAGAAGTTTTGATAATAGTGCTGACTTGACCATGAGGATTTTGGCAATGAATGGCGCTTGATTTGCCAGCAAGTTCCATTAAGCCATCCATATCAATTAATTTGATATGTCTTTGTTTAATTTGAATCAGACCTGATTCTGTAAAGCGTGAGAATAAGCGACTGACTGTTTCTAATTGAATGCCTAAATAGCTGCCGATTTCTTCACGGCTCATACGGAGATGGTATTCCGTCGGTGAATATCCACGAACTGCTAAACGATCAGAAAGATTCAGTAAAAAGCTCGCTAAACGCTCTTCAGCGCGCAGGCTACCCAGTGATAGTAAGTGTCTTTGATCTTGAGTGAGTTCGCGACTTAAAATTTTGTGGAACTGATGTTGTAGTGATGGGATTTGTCTAGCAAGACTTTCAAAATCACTAAAGCGCACAACGCAAGCTTCACTATCTTCAAGGGCGACTGCATTCGATTGATAGTGATTTTCTCCAATACCATCTAAACCAAGCATCTCTCCTGGGAGATGAAATCCAGTAATTTGTTCGCGACCATCAGGAAGAGCATATTCAGTTTTGAGGGTACCAAACTTAATGCCGTAAACTGCAGTTAATTCGTCACCTTGGCGATAAAGAGATTCACCCTTTCTAAGACGAACTCTTTCTGTGACCAAGGTATCAATCTTGTTAATATCATCGGAGCTAAGTCCAACTGGCAGACAGAATTGACCTAAAACGCATGTTGAGCATTTGTTAGGGGATTCTGGTGTGCTGATACGATTCATTCTTTATGTTGACTCTATTTTTGATGGGTTGTCCCAATGGCTATTATTCTAAAGCCTAGTGATGAATATTGCCAAAACTTTGATTTGAATCAAGATGATCACTAGCACTTTATTACTAACTGTTTTTTTAGGCGCTCTAGTGAGTGGTTGGCATTGCGCACTCATGTGCGGTGGAATTGCTGCAGCTTCAGAAAAAGTAGCTGAAGTAAGACTTCAAAAAACAACTCAATTTCAATTATTTGGTGAGCAGTTAGTGATGCATGGCGGTCGAATCCTGACCTACACATCATTAGGGGGCATTGCAGGTTTAATTGGCGTTCCTGTTTGGCAACAAGATTGGTTGCCGATTCAACGAGGCATGTTTGCCTTGGCATCGTTGATTTTCTTGTTCCAAGCCTACCGCATTCTTCAAAAAAACAAAACGAATACCAGCGCTTGGGAGCGTTGGATTGAAACGAAAACGGCGCTTTGGTGGTCTCGTCTTGCTCGTTATTTGAGTCAGAAAGATGGTTCTCATGGTTATTTATCTAGATTTATCAAAGGCTTAGTGTGGGGTTTGGTGCCCTGCGGTTTGATTTATGGTGTTTTACCACTGGCTTTCTTATCTGGTGATCCTCTTTCTGGGGCTCTTTTGTTACTGGCATTTGGTTTGGGTACCTTGCCTAATTTGCTGCTTATTTCTGGCATGTCTGCAAGGCTTGCAGGGTGGGGGCATCAAGTCTGGGCTCGCTATTTAACGGCTGCTTTAATGCTCGTGACTGGATTAATTGGTCTATATAGAGCGTTCACCTTGCCAGAAGCTCTTTTGAAAGGTGGTTTTTGCATTGCCTCAAGTTTGAATTACAATGCTTACCTAGTCGGTTAATAAGAATTCTATAAATGCCCGGTGTCTAAATGCCGGACGTCCTTAACCCTAATATAAATAGTTTCCCTTTTTTAATTTATGAATCCTGAACAGCTCAAGCTGGTGCTTGAAACTGCACTTTTATGTGCAGATGAACCTATGACGATTAACGACTTACGTCGTTTATTCATGGAAGAAATCCCCGCCGAAGATATTCAACAGGCTTTATCTGAAATTCAGACTGATTGGTCTGAAAAAGGAATGGAGTTAATTGAATTAGCCACTGGCTGGCGTTTCCAAAGTCGTTTATCGATGCGTGAATACTTAGATCGTCTAACGCCAGAAAAGCCACCCAAGTATTCTCGAGCAGTGATGGAAACTTTAGCCATCATCGCTTATCGTCAACCGGTTACACGCGGCGAGATTGAGGAGATTCGTGGTGTAACTGTGAGCTCTAGCGTTGTTAAGCAGCTAGAGGATCGTGGCTGGATTGAAGTGGTGGGACATAAAGATACAGTGGGTCGCCCAGGCTTGTATGCAACTACTCGTCAGTTTTTAAATGATTTGAGTTTGACCACCTTGCAAGATTTGCCAATGTTGGATGATGCTGATGCGCAAGCAGAATCACTCGCTCAGAAAGTGATTGAGTTTGAGGGAGAGCATCCCGAGTTGGCAGCCCCAGCTAATGCTGAGGATGAGGTGATTGATGTAGTGGATACCTCAGAAGTATCTGCAGATAACCCAAGTGACGTAAAGCCTAATGACAACATCTGAATTTGAATCTGATAAGCCAGCTCAGGTGAGCGACTCTGTGGAGTCTGGTCAGGCTGAAGGTGCTGAACGTCGCCCCAGAAGTCGTAGTCCTTACAATAAATCTCGCGGTAAGCCACGTGCGCGTTCTGCGCAATCTACAGACGCTTCATCAGATGAAGCTAATGCCGTAGTAGCCAATGGTGAGACATCACAAGAAACAGGTTCTGATACTGAATCTTCTGGAAGCTCAAGTTCAGAGGGGCAAGCTCGTCAAGGTCATGCACGAGGTCAGGGTCGCCAAGGTCCGCGAGCACAAAGAGGAAAACCTCAGAGAGGTGATCGCCCACAAAAGGGTCATCAAGAAGTTAAACCTCCCAAAGAAAATCCATTGCTTGCTGAAGAAAGCCAAGCATTGTTTGCTTCAGTGGTTTCCGGAGCCTTTGATGCAAGTCTAGAAGCACCAGAAGCTGAGCCAGAAGTGACCCATGAGATGGTGGCTCAAACTTTGGCTGATATCGAAGCTGAAGATCATGTCGATGAGGGTGCTGAAAAAGAATCTACTCCTGAAGAGGAGGCTTTGCCAGGTCTGCAGTTCTCTAGTGTTGATGAGTTACCTCTAAGTTTGCGTGACGAGGTTTGGTCAGATCTAGATGATGTTGAAGATGACTTTGACGAAGATACTGTTAAGTTACACAAGGTACTAGCTGATGCTGGTATGGGTTCTCGCCGAGACATGGAGGACCTCATTATTCAGGGGCGTGTTTCAGTCAATGGTATGCCAGCCCACATTGGTCAGCGCGTTGGTCCTACGGATCAAGTACGCATCAATGGCAAGATGGTTCATCGCAAGATTCAAACTAAACCGCCGCGCGTGATTTTGTATCACAAGCCGGCAGGCGAAATTGTGAGTCAATCAGATCCTGAGGGTCGTCCAACCGTTTTTGATCGTTTGCCTAAAGCTAAGCAAGGACGTTGGATTGCCGTTGGTCGTCTAGACTTCAACACTGAAGGTTTGCTCTTATTTACAACATCAGGTGAGTTGGCTAATCGCTTAATGCACCCACGTTATGGGGTGGAGCGTGAATACGCTGCTCGCATTTTGGGTGATCTAGATGCTGAGCAAGAAAAGCTATTAAAAACGGGTGTTCAACTGGATGATGGTGTCGCGCGTTTCTTAAGATTAGTGAATGGTGGTGGCGAAGGCGCTAATCATTGGTATCACGTGGCTCTTACTGAAGGACGTAATCGAGAAGTTCGTCGTATGTTTGAGGCGGTGGGGCATGTGGTTTCTCGTTTGATTAGAACCCGTTACGGCTTATTTGTATTGCCTCCAAGATTGCGTCGTGGTCGTTGGGAAGAAGTGCCGAGTGACCAGATTGTTCAGTTAATGAAAATGGCTGGCTTGAAAGTACCTCAAGGCATGGGGCAAAAGCCGAAACGTGATCCTCGTGAAGGTGGTGCGCAACGAACTCATGGAGGCGGTCAGCCAGATCCAATGCAAACCTCAGTTTCTTACTGGGGTTCTAAAGATGCTTTACGCCAAGCTTCTCATGCAACTAGAGGCTTTACTCAAGGTCATGGTGATGGTCGTGGCAGCAAATTTAAGGGTAAAAATGGCGGTGGTCGCGGTAAACCTGCTCAAGGTAGAGGAGGTTTTGGTCATCGACGTGATGAGGATAGTCAGGCAGGCGTGCACCATGGTAGTGCATTTGGTGCGGGCAGTGGCAGCCAGGGGCGTCCAGGTCAAAAATTTGGCAAAAAAAGCCCAGGTCAGGGTGGTCCAAGAGGTGCTCAAGGGCAAAATCGAGGATCTGGCGGTAAGCCGGGCGCCAAATATGGCAAAAAATTCAGTAAAAGCTAGATAAATAGGCGGTTTTCCTCGGCGCATCGCTTGGCAGCCTAGGAAACTTCCTATATAATTCAAATCTTTAGTAGATCCGGCTGAAGTTGCGTTCAACGTAAGTCGGGCATGTTCTCTTTGTTTAGGAA
>SSFP01000017.1 GCA_008015455.1 Polynucleobacter sp.
AACCTGTCGATAGCAGTACCTCAGTCCGATTATTTGACATAAGCCAAAAATGTGTTAAAGTACTGGTCTTGTTGTTATGCGGGATTAGCTCAGTTGGTAGAGCGATACCTTGCCAAGGTATAGGTCGAGAGTTCGAGCCTCTTATCCCGCTCCAAATTACGAGGGAAGCTTACAAAAGCTTCCCTTTTTAATTTCATACAACACGTCCCCGGCGGGATGGCAGAGTGGTTATGCAGCGGCCTGCAAAGCCGTGTACCCCAGTTCGATTCTGGGTTCCGCCTCCATTAAATATCAGATAGTTAATGCCTTAGCGCAAGTTGTCGGTACCTATGCGGAACAGCATTGACAAGAGCAATTACAAGCCTAAAAAATAACTTGGCTAATAGTCTGTTTGATTAATTCTTAAGAGTAGCTGATGGGTACTCGCCAAATTTATTGAAGTATGACTCACTAAAGTGGCTTAGATGAATGAAGCCCCATCTTAAGGCTATTTCTGTAACAGTCGTATTACTTTTTTCAAGTTTTGCGGCTATCAAATCTTTTCTAACTAACTCAAGCCTTAAATTTTTTAAGTAATTTTTAGGGGTGTCATTTCGGTATTTTTGAAAACCATTGTGCAGGGTTTTTAGACTAATTCCGACATTATTAGCAACATCTTGAAGTGTGATTGCTTCACTAGCCTTTTCATTCATGTACTCCTCAGCTTTTTTGATGTAGAGGGGTGTTATGATTTTTTCCGGATTTAAGAGTTTTTGAGTATATTGATTTTGTTGATTTAAAAGTAATGAGCTCGCCAAAAGATGCTCTAGTTGTTTTGTAATTAGAGGATATAGCTTAGCTGATTCAGCGAGAAACGGATTTGTGGCTAGCATATGAATGACGCTCTGGTAGATGTTATGTCCTTTAGACATATCAAGAGCTGAAGCAAACTTAACATCCTCTTTAATTGGATGCCCAAGCAAGGTTTCGCATGTTCTTTCAATGAGTGATTTATTAACTCTAATGATTAGTTGGTTGCAATGCTCCCCCCAATTCATTGATAAGGGGTCACTCGTATTAATTAGTGCAGCAACATCATTGCAAGCCTTGACTCTTCCATTCTCAACTTCAGCATCCATAACTCCGGTCATGGGTAACATGATGAGTAAAAACTTTTCAAATGGGTCACAAGTAATTTTGACTCCGGCACCATATTTAAGAGTATTAACAGAGGTATTTTCAAGGTTCAAGTGATTCATATCGGCACTCAAATGCTGCTCTTGTCCAATCACATTCAGATTGTGTGGGACAAATATATGACCAACTTTTTGACGAACTTCATCAACCTCATCACCGCTATGGAATAGAGGGAACTGATCTAACCATTTAGTTAGATTTGATAGCTCGTTCGTTTTCTGCATTTTTCTTTTATTAGATATTTAGCGCTAGTTTGATTACTTTCAATGGCGGTTCATATTAGGGTAAGTATTGATTAGGGTAATCCTCAGTATCGGTCCCCTTTGCTTGATTTTTTTTAGGGTATTCCATTACATATTTTGAGCCTTTTTTTAAAAGTACATTTTTAGGACATGTCTTACATTTTGAGGATAGGTTCTTTCAAAAGAAAAATGAATGATTGACCCAAATCAAAGTAAGTCGTCAGAAAAAATACTAGGAAAGGACATTTTTTGTTAGCTAATAAACCCATTAAACCGATTCAGAGAATCATGATTGGTCATGGCATGTTGATCATGTTTATAGCTCTCATGACGGGTTTGCTTTTATGGGTTTCTGTGTTGGGTGGTTTTGAAATATTTCCTGGATATGTTTTGCAAATTAACCTTGAGGGAACTCCTGAAGGATGGGCTAGAGCTCATCGTGGTATCCCAATGAATTCTTTGATGCTAATTCTTTTTGCATTAGTGATTTCCTCTATAGGTTTAGAGGCAAAGCTAGAAAACCAATTTGGTTGGTTATTTATTGGAACAGCCTGGGCTAACACAATTTTTTATATAGCTGCCAACTTTTCTCAAAACAGAGCCTTAAGTTTCGGAGCTAATAAATATGGTGAAAGTAATTTATTTTCATTTATTGCATTAGCCCCAGCATATTTATTTGGTGTTTTAAGTATGGCAGTGATTTTATTTATTGCTGTTAGATGTTTATTTTTAAAAAAATCTTAGTCATTAATTAAGAGGAGTTAAACAATGTCTAAACTTGATAGATCTTTATGGTACGACGTGGCAAGAGATACTTGCTGGACGCCAAAATACGTAAAACAGGATGAGTTATTTCCTGAGCAGCTTTGTGGTGCTATGGGCGTTTCTCCTGAAGCGTGGACTGCGTATGACGAGCCTTATAAGCAAACCTATCCTGAGTATGTAAAAGTTCAACGTGAAAAGGATGCTGGCGCCTACTCAGTAAAGGCTGCACTCGAAAGAAGCAGTATTTATGAGAATGCGGCTCCATCTTGGCAGTCTGTTTTGAAATTGCATTATGGCGCTGTGCCTCGTGCAGAATTTTCTGCTGGTAGCGCTGAAGCACGTATGGCACGTTTCGGACCTGCTCCAGGTATGAGAAATATGGCTACCTTAGGTGCTATGGATGAAACGCGTCACGGTCAAATTCAATTGTATTTCCCTCATGAGCATGTAAATAAATCTCGTCAATTTGACTGGGCTCATAAGAGTATGGACACAAACCAATGGGCAGCGATTGCAGCACGTCATTATTTTGATGACATTATGGTCTCAAGAGATGCAATCAGCGTTGCAATTATGTTGACATTTGGTTTTGAAACTGGATTTACTAATATGCAGTTTTTGGGCCTTGCTGCTGATGCTGCAGAAAATGGAGATTTTTCATTTTCAAGTTTGATTTCAAGTATTCAAACTGATGAGTCTAGACATGCTCAGATTGGTGGTGCGGCACTAAAGGTTCTTCTTGCCAACGGTAAAAAAGAAGAAGCGCAGAAGAAGTTAGATATTGCCTTTTGGCGTTCTTGGAGATTGTTTAGTGTTCTAACTGGTCCAGCGATGGATTACTACACTCCACTCGAGCATAGAAAATCCTCATTCAGAGAGTTCATGAATGAATTCATTATCAATCAATTTATTAGAAATATTGAGGATCTTGGTCTTGAGAAACCTTGGTATTGGGATATTTTCCTAGAGGAAATTGAATCTACACATCATTCAATGCAGATGGGTCTGTACTTCTGGAGACCTACATTGTGGTGGAATGCTGCAGCTGGTATGGGGCCTGCTGAAAGAGACTGGTTAGAGGAAAAGTACCCTGGATGGAATGATAAGTGGGGTCAGTGTTGGGATGTGATGATTGAGAATATGGTTGCTGGAAATATGGAGAAAACATACCCAGAGACTCTTCCATACGTCTGCAATATGAGTCAGCTTCCAATTGTTGGTGTTCCTGGTAAGGGTTGGAATGTTAAAGATTATTCCTTGGAATACAAGGGCCGTATTTATCACTTTGGTTCTGAACCAGATCGCTGGTGTTTTGAGCAGGAACCTGAGAGATATGCAGGACATCAATCATTAGTTGATCGTTTCTTAGATGGAAAAATTCAGCCGCCTAACCTTGAAGGAGCTTTGGCTTATATGAGTCTTGCTCCTGGTGAGATTGGTGATGATGCTGATAACTATAGTTGGGTTGAAGCTTATAAAACAGCCCAGTTTAAAAAAGTAGTTTAAGGAGCGATAAATGAGTTTATTTCCATTGTGTTGTAACTTTGAAGGTGACTTTGTCCTTCAATTAGTTCCTGTTGACTCTGAAAATACCATGGATGAGGTAGCTCAAGCTGCTGCTCATCATTCAGTTGGTCGAAGAGTGAAAAATCAACCAAACCGCATTTTGCGTGTAAGACGTCCCGGGCAAAGTTTCTTTGCGCGAAATTTGAAAGTTTCCGAAAGTGATTTAAAGCCAACGGAATGTGTAGAAATTATTTGGGAATAAAAATGGCTTTTAAAAAAGTATGTTCTGTTGAGGATATCTGGGAAGGTGAAATGGATTCCTTTGATGTTGATGGTAAAGAAGTTTTACTAATTTGTAAGGACGGCGGTGAATTTAGTGCGTTCCAAGGCGTTTGCCCTCATCAAGATATTCCGTTGGTCGAGGGCAAGTTTGACGGAAAAATTATTACATGCCGTGCTCATCTATGGACATTTGACGTTTGCTCTGGAAAGGGTATCAACCCATCTGACTGTGCACTCGCTGAGTATCCAGTCAAGGTTGAAGGTGAAGATGTTTATGTTGATGTTGAGGGTATAGAGCCTTTGTTTGCTCATACCTAAATTTAAGGATTTTTATGTCGCAATTTAATAATAGTGTTGGTCCCGTTATGCGTGCTGGAGAGTTAGCTTTTGCTGTTGCTGAAGCTGCTGAAGAAGACAATCCAGACAAGGAAATTAGAGTTGAAGACAAGCGTGCTTATCTACGTATTGAAACGGATGGTGAAATGATTCTCAGAAGAGAAACAATTGAAAGAGCTCTTGGTAGACCGTTTGTCATGAATGACCTTGAAGTGGATTTAAGTTCATTTGCTGGGCAAATTGAAACCCTGCCAGATGCTATTCGTTTTTATTTCACAAAAAAAGCTTGAATTTAAGAGGAATACATCCATGTCTAACGTTGAGATTTTAAAACCATTAAAAACTTGGAGTCATTTGAGCACTAGGAGAAGAAAGCCTAGTGAGTATGAAATCGTTACAACACGATTGCATTACCATGACAGAGATCCAAATGCTCCATATGAGCAAGATCCAAACACATTCATGAATGAATGGTACAAAAAGAACACATATGGTAGCCCTCTTAAGCATGAAGATTGGAATGCTTTCCGAGATCCGGATGAAGTTGTTTATAGAACCTACAATATGATGCAAGATGGTCAGGAGACTTATGTCTACGGTCTTTTTGATCAATTTAGCAAACGTGAGCATGATAAGTCACTGACTGCTAGTTGGGTTGGGACTTTGTCCTTACGATATGCGCCTGCTAGATATTTATTTCATACCTTACAGATGGTTTCTGCGTATCTAGGTCAGTTTGCCTCAGTTAGCATCATTACTGTTTGTTGGTTTTTCCAAATGGCTGACTCATTACGTTGGTTAACGCATACAGCTTATAGAACTAAGGAGCTTGATCTTGCACATCCAGAGAAAGGCTTCACAAAAAATGAAAGAGCATTCTGGGAGTCTGAACAAGTTTGGCAAGGTTACCGTGAGCTAATGGAGAAGGTATTGGTTACTTGGGATTGGGCTGAAGCATTTGTTGCGCTTAATCTAGTTGCTAAGCCTGCTATTGAGGAAGGAATCTTGAGAAATCTGAGTAATTCAGCTCGCCATAATGGAGATGAGCTATTGGCTATGTTATGTGATGCTCAGATGATTGATGCTTCACGTCACCGCCGTTGGTCAGAGGCGTTAGTAAAAATGGCATTGGAAAATGAATCTAATCATTCAGTTATCCAGGGGTGGATTAACAAGTGGGAGCCTTTAGCAGATAAGGCAATAGATCTTTACTGTAGTGGCATGCCTGATGTTCCAGATGCTGCTGATGATGCAAAAAATGCTTCTCGCGCCTTTAGAAAATCTTTGGGATTTTGATTCAAGGAATTTGAATGACTCTCTCAAAAATTAACATTAATGGTGATAAGACTGTTTCTTCACAATTAAGTGATGACACAGTCTTACTTGCAGCGCTTCGTTCTGGCGTTGGGTTTCCTTATGAGTGTAATGCTGGGGCATGTGGAAGTTGTAAGTATGAGCTATTGTGCGGTGATGTTGAATCATTAATGGATAGCCCGCCAGGGTTAACCGCGCGTGATGTTAGGAAGAATATTTATTTGGGTTGTCAAACTCGTCCTCAGACTGATATTTCCATTAAAGCAAGATTGTCTGATGAGTACATACCTGTAGTAACCACAAAAAAAATACAGGCTAGATTTTTTGATTCATTCGAAATTACACATGATATTCGTGAGTTTGTTTTTTTGTCAGACGACAAAGTCACCTTTGAACCTGGTCAATATGCTTTGATTAGTTTTCCTAGCTTAGGAATAAAGCGAGCATACTCAATGTCAAATTTACCTAATGGTAAAGGGGAGTGGCGATTTCAAATTAGAAGAGTGGCGGGTGGAGTGGCCACAGATTTCTTATTTGAGAAGATTAATCAATCTGACTTGGTGGAGATTGATGGACCCTATGGCATGGCATATCTTCGCGAAACCCCTCGGGATATAGTTTGTGTTGCTGGAGGTTCTGGCCTTGCGCCAATGGTCTCAATTGCTAGGGGAGCGTCAGAGATAGGTTTACTGAATGAAAAAAATCTTCACTTTTTTTATGGCGGAAGAAGTTTTAGAGATGTTCAGGTTTACTCCCAAATCTCAAATTTGCCAGAGTATAAAAAGAATATACATTTTCACCCTGTAGTTTCTGAAATTTCTGAAGAGAACCTAAAAAATTGGACTGGTGATTTTGGTTTTGTTCACGAATTAGTTGAAAAGAAATTGGGTGATGAGATTAAGAATTACGAATTTTATTTTGCAGGTCCGCCACCGATGACTAAGAGTTTGCAAGAGGCCCTAATGCTTAAACATCAGGTTCCTTTTGATCAAATTCATTTTGATCGTTTTTTTTAAAGTTTATTTACTGACAACTAGTAGGGAGGTACTATGAAGCCAGCATTAAAGGGAGCACTGCTTTTAGCTTTAGTTTCTAATTTAGCGTTTGGTGTTACAAATGAGGATGTGGAGAGTTCTTTTAATCCTTATAAGAGTGGTTTGCCAACAATTCCAGGATTCACTCCTGGCATGGTTATTAATAAATCGAATGTCAACAATTTCAAAGATTACTTAGACCCAGCTACGTTGGCTTTAGTTTCGGAAGGGTCCTTAGATTTAACTACAGAGCAAGCTCATTCTGTTATGTTGCATCCAAACTATGTTGCTGCAACAACGAAGCATGCTCCTAATGTTAAGTTAGGTGCCACCCCTGGAACTATTGAAGGTTACGTCGCAGGTCGTCCGTTCCCTAAAAATCCACAAAAGAATGATCCTAGAGCAGGTGAAAAACTAGCATTCAACTATAAGTATTCTCAAGTTGTTGGTGATAGCGGTCGAATTTTCCCTTTCTACTGGACATATATTGATTACAAGACTGGTAAGAAAGAGAAGCGCGTTGAGTTTGACTTTAACTTTATCAGCTTAAAGCATAGAACCACGCAGAATCCTATTGAAGACATTACGCCTAATCCATCAAATATTTATAGAAATATTTATTTGAAGGTGTTAGCTCCTCAAGATCTGAAAAATACACAGTTATTAATTCAACGTTTTGATGATGATACTAAGCAGGATGACTCATATCTTTACTTGGGATTTCAGCGTCGTGTTAGACGTTTACCTACTGGTCAAACAACTGACTCATTCCTCGGTTCAGACTTGATGATTGAAGACTTTGAAGGTTATAACGGTCGAGTTCTTGATGCTGAATGGAAGTATGTTGAGAGTAAGGTAATGTTGACTCATTTCTATCGCCATAGCCAGTTAAAAGATACTGAGCCAAAAGATTCTGATGGTTATGGTATGGCGACTTTCGGCGGTAAGAATAGTTGTTTTGCTAATGCTCCATGGAGCCCACGTTTGGTTCATGTCTTAGAGTCTGTACCAACTAATAAGTCAAGCCCTATTGGTAAGCGAGTGATGTACATGGATCGGCAAACATCAATTTTTCCAATGATTTTGATTTATGACAAAAAAGGTGCTTTATGGAAGCGCTGGGATGTAGGGTTTAGTGATTCTGCATACCATGCTCCGCAAAACAAAAATGCAGGTATTGCAATTTATACAACTGCATCTATGTTGGATGTTCAAAACCAACATTGCACAGCTTTACAGTTAAAAATGGTTAGTGATCCAAAGTTAAACCCTCCAAACATGTTCAACGTTCAATACATGAGGGGTGGTGATTAATTGAAGAAATTGTTTTGCTGGAGCGTTTATTTCGTTTTCACTCCTGCAATCAATCACCTCGTAAATTTTATGAGGTAGTGGCCTTATTAATACGGGAATGAGGCTAGTTGTGTCCCCCTCTCATCTTTGAAGAGAGGGGGATTTTTTATTGTTTGTTATTGTTGGGGGGGGTATGGAGCGTAATTTAACTGGCGGATGTTCGTGTGGAGAAGTTCGTTACCAATTTCAGGGTACTATTGCTATGGCTGTTTATTGCCACTGTCGAGATTGCCAGAGGTCAAGTGGCTCTGGCTCGGCAGCAGTCTTTGCTGTTCCTAAGAAAGATTTCAATTCATCAGGAGTTACATCAAGTTATCAATCCACAGGAGATAGTGGTAAATCAGTAGCAAGGCATTTTTGTGCAAGATGTGGATCACCTTTATTTAGTGATGTTGAATTGCTTCCTGATCTGGCTTTTATTAGGATAGCAAGCTTAGATAACCCTTCTGAAGTTAAGCCAACTATGCATATTTACTGCGATAGTTCTCAAGTTTGGGATAGGCCCAATGATCCATTACCAAAATTCGGGAAAATGCCCGGTTAATCTCAAATTTTTACATATGCGTTAATATCTTCAATATTGTAAAAATGCTTAGGAAAAAAATGTCTGACAAAACAAAATATCTATTAGATGAATCTGAAATGCCAAAACATTGGTATAACATTCAAGCTGACCTTCCTAAAGCACTGCCAGCTGTTTTGCATCCTGGGACAATGAAGCCTGTTGGGCCAGATGATTTGGCCCCATTATTTCCTTCGGATTTAATTTTGCAAGAGGTATCTCTGGAAAGAGAAATTGAAATACCAGAGCCAGTTAGGGATGTTTATAAGCTTTGGAGACCTGCTCCATTGTTCAGAGCTCATAGATTGGAAAAAGCTCTTGGTACACCAGCAAAGATTTTCTATAAGTATGAGGGAGTCAGCCCTGCTGGAAGTCATAAACCTAATACCGCAATCCCTCAAGCTTTTTATAATGCTCAGGCTGGAGTTAAAAGATTGACTACTGAAACTGGTGCTGGGCAGTGGGGTACTTCAATTTCTTTTGCAGGTAATTTATTTGGTTTGGAGGTTTTGGTTTTTCAAGTCAGAGTTTCATATGATCAAAAGCCTTATCGTAAGGCGGTAATGGAAACTTATGGCGCAAGATGTGTAGCGTCACCATCAAATGAAACCGAGTTTGGTAAAAAAATTCTTTCAGAAGCCCCTAATCACCCAGGTAGTCTGGGTATTGCTATTTCTGAGGCTGTGGAATTAGCAATTAAGAGAGATGATACTAAATATGCACTTGGTTCTGTTTTAAATCATGTGCTTCTGCACCAAACGGTTACAGGTTTGGAGACTATGAAGCAGCTACATATGGCTGATGTCCAGCCTGATGTTGTTGTTGGATGTACGGGTGGTGGTTCAAATTTTGGTGGAATTGCTTTCCCATTTATTGGTCAAGGGCTTCGAGGTGGTCATATGCCAAGAATTGTTGCTGTGGAGCCGGCAGCATGCCCATCTTTAACAAGGGGTAAGTATGCATATGATTTTGGTGATACGGGGCATATGACACCTTTAACTAAAATGCACACTTTAGGTTCAACGTTTACACCGCCAGGGTTCCATGCTGGTGGTTTAAGGTATCACGGCATGGCTCCTTTGGTATCTCATGTTAAAGAGCTGAATTTAATTGAAGCTGTTTCTTACACTCAGGTTGAATGTTTTGCTGCGGGTGTTTTATTTGCGCGATCTGAGGGGATTGTCCCCGCTCCAGAGGCTAATCATGCAGTGAAAGGCGCTATTGAAGAAGCTTTAAGATGTAAGCGTGAAGGTAAATCTGAAGTAATCGTATTTAACTTGTGTGGGCATGGCCACTTTGATATGGTTTCTTACCAAAAGTATTTTGCTGGTGAGTTGACTGATCAA
>SSFP01000014.1 GCA_008015455.1 Polynucleobacter sp.
CCGTTAATGAACCACCACCTGACAAAGTCGTGATCTCTACTAAACCTGTTTGAGCTGGGCTTGTTCTGCCTGATACAGAATCATCAAAAGTAATCGTCTTACCAGAACCAATCACCACAGCTTGAACGTTAGCTAAGTCAGGAACAGCGCCAGAAATACCTAAATTACCTGTTACTGCCCAGTTCGCTGGATTGAACCAATCACCTGTTGAGCCACCAATCCATGTCACAGATGTTTGGCGAGTGATTGTGCTTGAGCTATTTCCAGCCAAAGTCACGGTGTAGTTATCACCATTATTACCATCTGAAATAGTGATACCGCTCAATGTCACTGTCTTATTACCAGCGCCAACGTTCTTATCAGCATAAGTAATCGTTGCAGCCGTCACTGTATCGCCACCTACCAAGGTAGAACCAATCGACGTTAAATTACCCGCTGTTACTGTATATGTCGTTAAACCATCGTAGGCTTTCGTTACAGATGGTGCAGTTAAAGTTACTGATTTAGGGGTGATCGTAAAGTTGTCAGAAACTAGATTGATGTTGTAGTTACTATTAGTCAAGCCACCAATAGTGATTGCATAGTTACCTGCATTTTCACCAGAAATTCTAGATAACGCTCCGGTAAATACATCACCACTAACTAAACCACGCCCAGCACTAGAAGCTTCAACCGTGTATGTGTAAGTTGGATTGCTTTCGCGATACACCTTAGTTTGATTGGCATCTGCGGTGATATTGATCGGACGAGCAGTGATGCTAACCGGCGCATTGGCAGCATTTAAAGAAGGTAATTGGTAGTTACTTGCCAAGCCACCATTAAGACCATCGGCTAATGTAATCGCATTAATGTATTTATTAGCAGTTGATACATTTGCATCATTTGCAGTAGCACCAGAGTAAGTTAAGGTTTGTGAACCAACCCCTGTTGTAATTGTTACTGCCCCAGTTAATGATCGATTACCATCATAGGTCTTAGATGCGCTCAATGCGACCGTTTTTGGATTAACAGTAAATGATTTAGCGTTACCCGCCAAGAAAGAGACCCCAGGAGCACCAGCCAAACTTAAGTTTGGTGTGAGCGTTAAATTGTAATTGCCAGCATTCAAAGTACTACTTAAGGTTGTATCAATATCAATAGTTCCAGTGATACCTGCCAAGTTGACTGTCACACTACTTTGACCTGCAGTAAATGTTTGCGCTGTTGTTAATGAAGACAACAAGGCTGGTACATAAGATGTTCCGTATGAACTTGCATTAGTTGAGTACCAATAACTCAAACCACTTGCAGTGCCATAAGTACCAGACTGACCATCAACTATGGTGACATAGATGTACGGTGGGAAACCTCTAAAGATAATGTTATATCCAGCCGTGGTTGGCTGAGTTGTCAGCGTTGAATTGTAAGCAGCCGTGTTATTCGCTTGGGCTTCAACATAGGTTTTGATATCAGCGCTTTCAGTCAAGCCACCAGTGTAGAAGTTTGCAGCTCCGCCTGAGCCAACTGTAAATGTTGGTGCGTTAAGCAACAGGATATTGTTAGATGTTGTACCGGCAACATCACCGCTACCTGCTGCCAAGAGTAATGCTGGGGCAGATGCTGATTTAGAAGTGCTTGCCGTAACAATGTTCTGAGAAATTGTTAGATCACCTGTGGTTCTGATATTAATTGCACCAGATGCATCAATACCATTGTAAGTTGTTGCTCCAGAAGTGATAGAACCGATAATCAGATCGCCACTATTAACAATAGTGAGAGCTCCAATAGATGAGCTACTTGCGATAGTATCTAGCGTATTACTTGAATTAGATAAGCTAATTCCTTTTGAACCAATAAAGATCAAACCATAGTTATTGGCAGATGCATTAACAGCACCGGTTAAAGTAACAGTGCCACCCGTTCCACCGATGGCTGACAAGCTACCTAATGTCACCGAGCCTGCGTAAACCGCAGGTGTAGCACTTGAATTTGTCAACACACCAGCACTACCAATACCTAAGCCATTGATGGTCAATGGATTGGTATTTGTCAATGTTTGACCATTCAAATCAAGAACCGCACCATCAGCAACCGTGATAGTGCTTGATGATGCACCAAATGCTTTGGCGCTGCCAGCCTTTAATGTTCCTGCATCAATACTTGTTCCACCACTATATGTATTCAGCCCTGACATGGTCCAAGTACCAGCACCCACTTTAGTTAATGAACCAGTAGAGATACCCACAATGGATGTAATTGAACCACCTTGCGCCCCACCTAAAGTAAGATCATAAGCACCGGTGATTGTGCCAATATTTGATAATGAAATAGTTCCAGCCTCACCAACAATCGATGTGTCATCAGACAATGTAACTAAGCCAGCATAAGTGGCAGCAGTTGATGAACTATTAATTAAAGCGCCTCCAGAACCAATACCGTCACCAGAAATAGTCAAAGCTTCAGCATTGCTGATGTTTTGACCATTGAGGTCAAGGACTGCACCTGTAGCAACAGTTGTTCCAGTTGCCGCAGTACCTAATGCTGTGGCATGACCAAGCTTTAAAGTTCCTGCAGAAACAGTAGTAACACCTGTGTATGAATTGCCCCCGTTGAGCACCAAGGTACCGCTACCCTGCTTCGTCAATGTCGTGGCAGAGCCAGACGCATCAGAAATTGTCCCACCAACTGAACTTGTGGCAGCATTTGAATTAATAGTTAAACCATTCAAACCACTGACGTTACCAGTGATAGCCACTGCACCTGAGCCGCCATTAATCGTTAAACCAGGATTGCGTTCATTGACCCGAACCTGAACTTTAAATCCAGAGGTTCCAAGACTGCTTGCAGCTGAGAATGTCCAGTCAGAATGTGTGCCTGTATATGAACCAATACCAACGTCAGGTGAAGCTGCTGTGTGATTACTCCAAGACAATACTGTCTGAGTTGAACCTGGTGTGATGTTGTGAACTTGGAATGATCCGTAATTACTAAGTCCTGCTGGTGTGTCATTAAAGTCATAAATAGACCCATTACTTGAAGGCACACCAGCTGGCGCATTAGGGCTAGCAGCAGTTGCATAGTTCCATGGCCAAAGCTCTAAATAACCAGTAAATCCTGAACCAGTGATGACTGCTGTAGCTTTCCCAGAAATGCCAGAAGTCTGGTTAGATTTAACAACCATGTTTTGAACAATTTTTTGAATTGTTAGGTTGTTAGACAAATCTGGTATGCGAAGATCAGCCGCTGTTAAGTTGTTAGCCCAAGGATCGAAGCTTACCTCAACCCAATAGCCAGCGACTTCCATCCGATAAGTAATACGCGTAATCGCACCACTGAATGAGCCAGAATTATTGACGCTGTAACTAGTTGTATTTGTTGCTCTTGTAGCTGATGTTGTTTCGTACAACAAGGTACTACCAATTTGTATGCCAGTAACAGTTCCACCAATCGTTACGCCACCACTTGATGAATTCAAACTAATTTCATCACCAACACTCACATTACCGCTATATGTTTGAGAACCAGTTGTCCAAACATCTGAACTTAGACTAACCGGACCACTAGCAGACAGGGTAGTCAATCTAGCACCAGAAGAACCAACTCTTGATCTAAATCCAACGGTGCCAGTATTGGTAACTGTTAGCGCACATACTCCATCCACCGTACCACTGAGAGTTAAATCACCAGTTGCCTTAATCAAAGAATCAGTAGCTAGAGTGATAGCTCCAAGATAAGTTGAACCTGTTGCACTTGAGTTAAACAACGAGCCACTCGAACTAACACCTGTACCATTAATTGTTAAGGCTTCTGTAGTTACCAAACTAAAGCCACCCAAATCAAGCGCCGCCCCACTCTCAACAATAGTTCCAGTTGTTGCAGTTCCTAGAGGTGAATTAGATCCACTACCAGCAGCACCCAACTTCAAAGCACCTGCAGAAATTGTTGTGAGACCACTGTAAGAACTATTACCTGAAATAGTCAGCGTTCCTGCGCCAAGCTTTGTTACTGTGGCTGAAGTTCCAGAAACAACTCCACTATAGGTTGAAGTTCCTGATTGAGTAATCGATAAATTTCGACCAGTTGCTAGAGAAATTGCACCAGAACCAGTTAAACCACTGGTCACGATAGAAACATCACCAGTACTTGTATTGCTTGTACTTAGATTTGCATTCAAATTAACTGCGGCACCATAAATACTAATCGGACCAGAAATACCAATTGCATTTGAAACAGTTACTGCAGAGTTTGAAGATGACGCTGACTTACCAATAACTAAACCACCAAGGTTAGCAATGCTATTAATTGTGATGGCGTTAATTGAACCAGTACCAGCATAATTTGTACCGACAGTTCCACTCCAAGTAAATGCATTTGTGAAAGCGTTGCCAGCCGGGGCGATTGTAAGCGTACCAGTGCTACTGATTGTGGTTGTTGAGGAAGATGAGTAGCTGTTAGCAATAATGGTGATTGAGCCACTGCCCACATCAAATATTTGAGCAGCGCCGTTTGCCAGCAAAACATATCCATTTGTATTGGCTCCAGCCAACCAAATTGAACCACCAGAAGTTGTCCAGGTGCCCCTCGTATCTATGGCATTAGCATTAGCGCCACCACCAGATCCAGCGCCACCACTGCCCACAGTTAAACCATTCCAAGTGGTACTAGACGCTAGACCACCACCAGCCCAAATGTGACCACCTTTAGTGGTGTAAGTACCCGCCAATGTTGTACCAAATGCAACACCCCCATCAGACTCAGCCCAGAAAATGATATTGAGTTTGCCAGTACCAGCTGTTGCACTGGCAATAACAAAGTTGTCAGGATCCCAAAAATCTATGCGTTGCGTACTTTTGAGTGTCAAAGTTGAATCACCCACACCAGTCTTTTGAATAGTCATATTTGTGCCACTCATGGTGATGGTACCCGTGACATCCAATGACACATCACCCGTGAATGTCATGCCACTGATGGTGCTTACAGTTCCAATCGATAATGCGGCATTGTTTTTTAGGATGAGTGAAGTGATCCCGCTAGCAGCAAGAGTTGTGATTGTATTTGTTGAGGCAGATAAGGTGTAATTACCACCATTCACAAATGCCAATGAACTGCCACCAATCGCACCAGAAATAGTCATATCGCCTGTACCACCAATATAGGAGGCAGATCCAAGAGTAATAGCACCACTGTAAGTTGCAGGCGTGCTAGCGCTAGAGTTAATTAATGCACCATTGTTATTTACACCATAACCGTTAATAGTCAGTGCTTCTGCTGTTCCAAGCGTGTAACCATTCAAATCAAGAGTTCCACCAGCAGAAATAACTGTACCCGCTGATACTGTTCCAAGAGGCGTATTGGTTGAAGTACCTGAGGTACCTAACCTCAAAATACCACCACTAATTGTGGTCAAGCCCGTGTAAGTATTTTCTGCCGATAAGGTTTGTGTACCAGCACCTGACTTAGTCAAAGCAAATGGTCCAGAAATCACGCCTGAATAATCATAGCTGCCACTCGAATTCGTAATAGCAAGGGTACTTGCATTCGTTGCTGTGATGTTCTCGCTACCTGTTAAGCCACCTGCTGACAATGTAATGGTTGCAGCAGTAATGCCATCCGTACCGTTATAAGAACCAACAACCAAAGTATTAGTCGTGGTTGCGGTTAGCGTGCCTGTACCAATATCGGCCGCTAAAGCTTTAAAGTTATTCAATGCATTATTAAGCGTATAGTTTTGGTTGTTACTCAATAGTGCCAAGCCATAAGAAGTCATTACACCCGTTATTGAAGGCGCTTTAGCTTTTATCGAGATATAGCCAGTTGCCGTATTGGCTGTAATGTTAGCTGTCCAATTAACACCATTGACTTGGGCACTCGCCATATTTGCGCTATCCGCAATTGCAAAGTAAGGGGCTGGTAAACCGTTAGCAATATTCGCCGCTGAATTTACCAAGGTGGCAACGCCACCATCAAGCTTAGCGCCTTGGAAAGTCACATTGCCATTACTAGCAATAGCATCGACAGCAGAAGAGTAAATACCATAGAAACCTGTGCTATCTGCTGCAAATCCGTATAAATTCACATTACCATTTGAAGAGATGATGTTAGAACCAGCAGTCAAGCGAAGACCATGACCAGATGAGGCACCAATGGCATAACCTATAAGATTCACATCTCCATTAGCGGTGATCGCCGCACTTGCATTATCTTGGCCAATGGCACCACATGATCCACAGGAAGCCTTACCAGCAGCAGAGATTGTCACAGAACCTGCGGTAGCAGTAATAGGCAGGCGAACATAGGTTGCGCTATAAGTAGAGTTACTTAAGCCATTCATCACGATATTGCCAGTATCAGAAATGATGCCGCCGCCAGTTCCGCCACCAGCGGTCAAATAGAGACCAATCCCTGACATTGAAACGCCTTTGAGCGTGACATTATCTTTAGCTTGTAGCGTGTTGGAGCCATTCCAAAGCGTGATACCGCCAGAAATATTTGCCCAGTTAGTGACGGAACCGTCCGCGTGATTGGCGTAACCAGTGATGCTCAAAGCGCCGTTATAACTGCGAATAACTTGTGAACTACCATAAAGAATCACGCCATGACCTTGCTGACTAGCAGTATTTAGCCCAGCTGCAGCACCGTTGGCATAGATTGTAATATCGCCGTAAGCAATAATCTTAGTGGCATTGACATCTAATCTTAATGCAGCGCCAGTAATGTCATTAGCGCGGGAGTTCGAGTTAATGGTAATGGTGCCACCTGCTGTTGGCGTAGTCGTATCATTCCCCGCCACCAAACCGCCACCGTATATGTAAATACCGTAACCAGCATTTGCTGTAGCTGTGATAGATATATTGCCTGCAGTGGATTGAAGTAGTCGGCTGTTATATAAATAAAGCGCCCAATTTCCAGCATTCGCGGTGGCACTTAAGGTGAGATTACCAACAGACTTGATCGTTCCGGAACCTGCTGCGTAAATACCATTATTGCTATCGCCAGAGCCAGTAATAGACATGGCACCATAAGAAATCAGGGAACCTGCCGCCAGCTCAAAACCATATCCACTAGCACCTGTTGCTGTAATAGTCAATGTACCGCCAGCCGTCGGGGTTGCCGTCGTTGGGTTAGTGGTGTCGTTACTTGCCACGAGACTACCATTCAAATACATACCACTTGAACCGCCCGAAGCAGTTACTGAAATATTACCTGCCGTCGATTGAATCAAACGGCTATCATCAATAAGAATTCCTCTGTTTACGCCACTTGCAGTTCCACTCAATGTGATCGCACCCACTGACTTGATGGTGCCGCTACCATAGATGTACATAGCTGCACTAGAACCAGTATTCGTGGCTGTTAGCGACATAGCGCCATAAGAAATCAAAGATCCAGAAATCACGTCTATACCATGTGAAGAACCACCTGTTCCAGTAATGGTGAGGGTGCCGCCAGCGGTTGGAGTAGCTGTCGGGGTTGCGGTATTGCTAGTTGCGTAAATACCACCTGATGTATAGATGTAAGCACCACCAGAAGCCCCACTCGCAGTAACAAAAATGTTACCGCCCGTTGACTGAATAAATGAGCTGTTGTACATCGTGAGACCCCAATAGCCTGCAGAGGTACCCGCAGCATCAATCGTGATCGTTGACGGTGTTGTAACGTTTGCTGTACCGTCAATTCGATAAGCATGGTCACCGGCGGTTGAAGCAGTGATCGAAATGGCGCCAAAAGCAACTATGGACTTGTTGGTTTGTTTGAGACCATAAATACCCCCACCAGTCGAACTACCTGTGGCATTAATGGTAATCGCACCACCTGAAGTTGGGCTAGAGGTCGTATTACCTGCAACAACAGTAGAATCTAAATAGATACCATTACCACCCTCACCAGTCAGGATAATGTTGCCTGCTGTTGACTGGATCGTAAAACTAGAAGTATCGATCCCCCAACCAGTGGTAGCTGCTGTTGTCGCAATGCCTGTAATTGTAATATCACCACCGGCTTTAATCGTTCCGCCGCCACTATAGATAATCACACCGCGGAAATTTTCGCCTCGCCCCATCATCGTGATCGAACCCGAACCTGCATCAATTGAGCCTGTACTGATAATCGTGATGCCATCGGCATGATCACTCCAGCCCGCAGCGGTATTACCACCAATCCAATCAGCGCCAGAACTACTTGCATAGCCTGCGATACAATTTTTAGCGGTTGCACAATCAGTTCTAGCATCACCATATCCGCCGCGAAGGGTGATATTGCCACCATAACTAGCAACACTAGCACTTGAGTTAAACAGGATAGCGCCACCACTTGTTTCGTCTACATCGGTATAGAGGTTCACTGTGAGCGGGTTGCCAGAGGAGCCATTAATTGCTGAATTTAGATAAAGATCTCTACCAGCCATCACGGTAAAGGTGTTGGCGCCTGTACCAGTGAATGCAACGTTGGACGCACCGTTGATGACTACATCTCGTGATGCTTTGAAGGTAATAAAAGAGTTGTTAGCCGTGTTTGTTACGCCGACATTCAAGGTAATATCTGCTGTCGTGCCGCCCATGGCCAGGAATTCAATCGGCCCCGCAATAGAAAGCGCAGTAGTTGAAACTGTGATGTTTTGGGTATTATCAAGCGAGCCAATTTTTAGGCTAGTTAAACCAGTGAACGAGTACCAAGCCGTATTCACACCCTGACCAAACCCTGTAGTGCTTGCTCCTGAAGCATCCCAAGTGAAAGTACCGGTAGTTTTAACTATAGCTACCACATTATTAAAGTTGTACTTATCGTAATTAATCGTGATATTACTTGCACTAGTTGGAACTGAGGTTAATGCTTTTGAGCCAAGCGCAAATGAAGTCTCATATTGCCAAACACCATTTGCGATACCTGTTGAGCCCGAAAGAACTTGACCACCCAGCAATTTAATATCACCGCCATTAGCTAAAACCTCAACGGCACTTCTAAATACAGCCTCATAATTACTGCCAGTATTTTTCTGTGAAGTTAAAATACTCACCCCCCCACCAAGGCCCGTTGCATAAATATAGAGTGGCGATACTTCCGTCTCAATCCCCCAATTCGAACCACTTCCACTTGTAGCTGTAGCAATACCCACTAACTTAATCGCATCGGGATTATTAGTGGCTGATGACGTAATGGTGGTTGCATAAGAGCTATTGATTGAGAATTGAATACCCGAACCATAGGTATTCGAATAAGTTGTCTGACTATAACCCTCGATATAAATCGTGCCATCTCCAGAGTTAATCGTCGCAGCACCTGCTAGGTAATAAACACCGAAACCCGAGCCTCCTATGTTATCACCTGGATTTGTAGCATAGGACTTGCCTTTAATAATGATGTTACCGCCACCTGATGTTAACGACAGTATCTTATCGATCCTCACACCTTCGGTCAGTTGTGATGTTGAACTACCCAATGCATAAGAACCTCCTAAGGAGTCTCCGCCACCAAGCGTAATATTGCCGCCTCGGGTGTTAACAGTTAAACCTTCTCGAAGCATGATGTAACCATTTGTTGTGGTATCACCATCGGTCGCATCATCAATATTAGATGCCATCAATAACGCACCACCTTGGGTATTCACAGTGGTCGATGACAAGCCTGTATTCTTGATATAAGTTTTTGACAGCAAGCTCACCCCAGCGCTTGTTGATGAGCTCACTGTTAAGTTACCGTTTAACTCAATCGCAGTCGATGTGATTGAAACCCCGCCTGATGAACTACCTGAAACACTAATACCTGCGATGGTATTGACCGTACCCACCGTTAAAGTTTGGTTATTGACAACACTGAGTGACGAAATACCAGTAGCGGCGACGGTGCTCAAGGTATTCGATGTATTTGAAAGGCTATAGTTACCACCATTTTTAATAGCCAAACCGAAAGTGGCTGAGGTAATGGCTCCAGTGATTGTCATATCACTACTGCCACCAATAGTAGTTGCCGCTGCCAAAGTAATGGCACCTGTAACAGTTAAAGCAGTGCTGGTTGAGTTAATCAACGCACCATTACTACTAATTCCCACGCCGCTGAGGTTAAAGGCATTAGTGACACTATACCCATTTAAATCAACGGTATAACCTGAACCAATAGTGACAGTTCCAGTACCAAACGCTCCTGTGGCGGGAGGACCTGCCGCACTATTTGTACCCGACTGCAAAATACCACCAGAAACTGTTGTCCCACCTGAGTAGCTATTAGCACCAGAGAGCGTTAGGGTATTGGTTGCTAATTTTATGAGCGCACCAGTACCGGAAATAGCATGAGAAATATTTATATTGTCACTACGATTAAAGCTGAGTGTTCCATTATTAATCACGCTGCCAGTACCTAAGATACCTGTTGTGCTACCAGCACCAATTTGTAAAGTACCGGCTGTAATCGTAGTTGTGCCTGAGTAACTATTTCTACCTGCTAAAACAACTGTACCTGTTTGACTGCCTCCATTAATTCCCAAGTTAAAAGCACCATCAACAATACCGCTCACAGTCAGCGTATTACCAGAGGTTGCAGCCAAACCACTCGCAGCAGTCAGCGTGATACCACGTTTAGCATCTAAAGTTGCCGTACCAGTAGACTGAAGTCCACCGCCATTTAAAGTAATAGAGGCAGCAGCCGTAGCGCTAGGAACTGCACCTAAATTACGATCGGTACTAATGGAGAGAATACCCCCCGAAACGGTTGTAATACCTGTATAAGTATTAAGTGAGCCAGAGAGAGTTAATGTGTTGTTACTAATTTTAGTTAACGTACCTGAACCACTGATCAAACCGCTCAAAGTGATATTGCCGGATGCCGTACTGATTACACTATTTGAAGCAAGTGATATTGCGCCAGCGTAACTAGCTGCAGTGGCTGAACCGTTGATCAAAGCACCACCTGAAGTGATTCCGGAGCCATTAAGAGTTAATGCATTGGTATTAGATATAGCAATGCCATTGAGATCTAAAACGGCACCACTAGTAATTGAGACTGATGAAGCGGATGCCCCTAATCCAGCTGTATGACCAACTTTTAATATACCGGCATCAATCGTGACACCACCTGTATAGGTATTGTTACCCGCCATCAACCAAGTTCCAGTTCCTGCCTTTGAAAGATTTGTTAAACCAGTATTATTTGCAAGTACTGCAGAGAGCTTGTTATCGCCGGCATTCACACCCGTTAAGGTCAACGTGCGCGTCGACGTTCCCACATAAGCAATCGATCCTGTACTAGTGAAGGTTAA
>SSFP01000003.1 GCA_008015455.1 Polynucleobacter sp.
ATTAATTTTGCTAAGAAAAGAATTGATGGTGTGAATTCGAGATATCACTCACTAGATAAAAAATTACCCTTGTTTAGAAGCAGTGTTTTTTCTGTAGAGTTTTTTGAATCTTTTGTAATTTTTAATGTTGATCGCCGAAAATGTGTTGAATCTGTCATGGTTAAGAACAATGGTGAAACCATGAATGCTGCAGATTTTAGGTATGAGAATAACTACAGTGAACTTATATTCAGAAAGTTAAGCAGAAGGAAGTATCTAGATTGGATACCTGTGGTTGGGCAGATTAAGCAGCTAATTTTGTGGTTATTATTAAATCGCTATTTATCAAAATATTTTAAATAATTCTTTTTGATTCTCAAGCCTTCTTCATAAACTCAGACTTTAGCAACATGCTCTGACCATCAACCTTGCAGTCAATATCGTGGTCGCCGTCTACGAGGCGAATGTTCTTTATTTTTGTCCCGCCTTTGATTACAAGTGATGAGCCTTTGACTTTGAGGTCCTTGATGAGGGTGACAGTATCTCCATCATTGAGGACATTGCCGTGAGCATCTTTATGAATGCGTTTTTCTTCAACTTCATCTTGATTTGCTGTTGGTGACCATTCATGGGAGCAGTCTGGGCAAATGAAGTTGTCGCCATCAGGGTAGGTGTTATCCATGCCACATACAGGGCATGATGGGATTGTATTTGTAGTCATAGGTGTATTTGTAGTCATAGGTGTATTTTAGTCTTTTCGCTTGTTTATTTGAAAAAATGTGATTCCTCTCACATTTAAGCGAAAATACAGCTTATGAAGATTTTGATCGTTAAATTGTCCTCTTTGGGTGATGTTTTACATAATTTGCCTATCGTTTGGGATTTGCGTGCCAAGTACCCAGAGGCCCAAATTGATTGGGTGGTGGAAGAGGGTTATGTGGGTTTGTTGGAGCCTCTTAAAACAACTTATTCTGATAGCCTTCCAACCCCTACCTTTAGTGGCATTGACCGAATCATTCCTTTAGCATTTCGCCGTTGGAAAAAGGCTTTAAAACGCGGTGAGTTTATTAAGAGTATCCAAGAGTACATCGCTTTTAAAGCTGATCTTCAAACTACTGCTTATGACCTCATTATTGAAACCCAAGGCTTATTAAAGTCTGCTTGGGTCACTAAATTAGCCAATCCTAATCAAACTGCCAAAGTGTTTGGGTTGGCTAATCAAACGGAGTTCTCTGGCTATGAGCCATGGGCTCGTCGTTTTTATACCGATTGTGTGCAAGTGCCGTTTCATTGTCATGCCGTAGATCGTTCTCGCTGGGTGACTGCTTCAGCGATGGATGTGCCTGTACCGAATAGAACTGCAGTTCCTCCCCGGTTTTATCCTCAGTCTTATGTCCAATCTTTAGTTGAGGCTGCGCATTTAGGTTTTGCCTCAACACGCATTGACTTGGGTTTTGATGTGACTAAACCTTATGTGATGTGTTTTCATGCAACGGCTGGGGCTTCTAAGCGTTGGTCCAATGACCATTGGGTATCTATTGGTAAAGCACTGGTAGCTAAAGGTATGCAAGTTGTTTTGCCATGGGGTAATGACAAAGAAAAAGAAATCAGTATTCAGTTGGCTAAGAAAATTTCTGGGCATGCGTCATTAGAGGGATCTAAAGCGATCGTGCCCAATGCATTTTCTATCGCTGATGCTTTTGGCTTGGTAGCTGGTGCAAAAGTTACTATTGGCGTAGACACTGGTTTAACTCATTTAGCTGCTATTTTGGGTTTGCCAACGATTGAGCTCTATTGCGATTCTCCTAAGTGGAAGACGGAGGGTTATTGGTCACCGAATATCTGCAATTTAGGAGATAAGGGTAAGCCGCCAACGGCAGAGCAAGTCTTATCAGCTATTGATCAATTACTGTCGGCTTGATGAGGCATTCTTAAATAGAAATTTATGAGCACACCTATTTCACATTCAATCACTTACCGCCCTGATATCGATGGTTTAAGAGCGCTAGCAATCTTGCCAGTTGTTTTGTTTCATGCGTTCCCTCAACTAGTCCCTGGTGGATTTATTGGGGTTGACATCTTTTTTGTTATTTCTGGGTATTTAATTACCAGCATCTTATTAAAGGATATTCAGCAAGGTCATTACAGCATCAAGACTTTCTATGCTCGTCGGGTTCGACGAATTTTTCCAGCTCTTAGTATTGTTTTATTGTTTTGTTTGGCTTTAGGTTGGGTTGTATTAACTGCTGTTGAATATCGCGCATTAGGCAAGCATGCAGCGGGGGGTGCAGGATTTATTGCCAATATCATGCTTTGGAAAGAAGCTGGATATTTTGATGCAGCGGGGGATACCAAACCTTTATTGCATTTATGGTCCTTAGGTATTGAAGAGCAGTTTTATATTATTTGGCCTTTACTCCTCTATTTTGTTTTCAAAAGATCTTCAAATGTTGTTTGGATTATCGGAGCTGTTGCTACTCTTTCATTTGGTCTGAATGTTGGACGCATTGGAGTTGATCCAACCGGCACCTTTTATTCTCCCCTCAGTCGTGCGTGGGAATTGGCTTTAGGAGCCCTGTTGGCGCAACAGGCTATTTTTCCTCATCCCTCATGTAGAGCATTTATTGAGAAATACTCATCGAGTATTTCAATTACAGGTCTTTTGCTCATCGTGTTGGGTTTCTTTGTGATCCACGAATCTAGAGCTTTCCCTGGTTGGTGGGCTCTGCTTCCAGCTATTGGTTCAGGGTTATTAATTGCTGCCAGTCCTCAAGCGCTGATTAATCGCCTTTTGTTGTCCAATCGTTTCATGGTTGGGGTGGGTTTAATCAGCTTTCCTTTGTATTTGTGGCACTGGCCATTATTGTCTTTTGCCCGAATTATTTATTCCGAAACTCCACCAGTAGATGTTAGGTCGGTTTTGGTGCTTTTAAGTGTTTTATTCGCTTACCTAACCTATCGTTTAGTTGAGAAGCCTATTAGATCCTCAGTCAACAAGAAGTCACTTATCTGGATGCTATCCGTATTGATGCTTCTCATTTGTTTTGCGGGGGTTGCGGTTTATAAAACTAAGGGTGTTAAGTCAAGGCACTCAGGCATGTTAAATGCTGATCCAGCTAGTCTAGATATGGGTGCTGATCGAGGTCGCTGGGCTAATGAGTGTGGCATTCCGTTTGAAGCTAAATTGGTATTGAAATCTTGTTACAGCCCTAAAGATGAAAAAGCTACTTATGCCGTGTGGGGGGATAGTAAAGGTGAGGCTATCTTTTATGGATTAGCCAGAGAAGCTGCTTCACAAAAAGGTTCTCAATGGATGATGATTGGGAATGCTGTCCCCATGGCGGGAAACATATCTCAACTAAGTGGTAGAAATGCCAGAAAAAATAAATATGTATTGGATGCTTTGATTAAGAATGACAAACTTAAAGCCGTAATGTTGGTGCCAGCCGCTCGCTCGATTTTTTCTTTGGGAGAGGTTTATACCAAAGAACAGTTGGATGCTAGCCCGTGGTTTGATGAGAGTCTTGCCGGTATTGGTCATGCAATTACAGCTCTTGAGAAATCTGGTAAGCGAGTGATCTTCTTGGTTGATCACCCAGGGTTCCCTGATCCTAAGAGTTGTATCAGTGGTGGTTTAACCAAGAGTGATTTCTTCAATCAATTTCTTTTCCGTAAAGAAAACCCCTTATGCAAGATGTCATATGAACAACATATGGCAACCAATGAGCGTTACCGTTTATTTGTTAAGACTTTGCAAAAGAACCACCCTCGTTTGATTATTTATGATCCTACTCACTTGGTATGTGATGTAAAAAATAACGAATGTGGCATTGCTCGTGATGGAAAGTTTTTATACAGCTATGGAGATCATTATTCTGATTACGGAAACTCTCTAGTAGCTAAAGATTTCTTATCTCAATTACCCCGTTTGTTAAATAAATAATTAATCAATCCTCAGAGCCTTGGATACAAGGCTCTGATATCTATTAACTCAAAGTAACTTCATGACTGCCTTACCTCAAGAATCAAAAGAACAAATCGCTTCTCGCATTACCAATCAAATTTCTTCTGAAATGAAAGTGCGCCCGCAGCAGATTGCTGTCGCAGTTGCATTGATGGATGAGGGCGCAACAGTGCCTTTCATTGCTCGCTATCGTAAAGAGGTGACGGGTGGTTTGGACGACACGCAATTGCGGTCAATTGAGGAGCGTTTGCTTTATTTGCGTGAGCTAGAGGATCGTCGTGCAGCGATTTTGAAATCGATTCATGAACAAGGTAAGTTAACCGATGCTTTAGTTGCGGCGATTGGATCAGCTGAGACAAAACAAGTCTTAGAGGACATTTATCTACCCTTTAAGCCTCGTCGTCGCACGAAAGCCATGATTGCCCGTAAAGCTGGTTTAGAGCCCCTAGCTCGAGCTTTGATGGGGGATCCCACCTTGGATCCTCAGGTGGAAGCTGATAAATACATCAATATTGATCCAATAGCCTATGCTGCACTGAGTCCTGAGGATTTGAAGAAGTCTCAAGCTGGCGATGAGAGTATCAATGGTGGCAAACCATTCGTGCCAGATATTAAAACTGCTCTAGATGGTGCTAGAGATATTTTGGCTGAAGAGTTTTCTGAAATGGCACCATTGCTCGCTAAGCTACGTGATTTTCTTTGGTCCCAGGGGCTAATGACATCTCAAGTGGTGTCAGGTCAAGAAATGGCGGAAGAGGAAAAGTTCCGTGATTACTATGCTTACTCTGAACCTATTCGATTGGTGCCATCACATCGAGCTTTGGCTTTATTTAGAGGTCGTCAATTAGGAGTTTTACAACTTAAATTGACTTTAGAAGAGTCGCAAGAATCATTGGTGCCTCATCCATGTGAAACCATGATTGCTAAACATGTGGGCATTGAGTCATTGGGTCGATCTGCTGATAAGTGGTTAGCAGAGGTTTGCCGTTGGACATGGCGTGTAAAAACTTCATTGTCTTTAGAAATGGCACTATTTACACAATTACGCGAAGCTGCAGAGACAGAAGCGATTAAAGTTTTTGCACGCAACCTCCACGAACTCTTATTAGCCGCACCTGCCGGACCCAAAGTGGTGATGGGTATTGACCCTGGTATCAGAACGGGTTGCAAAGTAGCTGTTGTTGATGCCACCGGTAAATTATTAGAAACCTCCACGATTTATCCCCATGAACCGCGCAAGGATTGGGATGGTTCTTTAGCGATATTGGGCGCTCTATGTGTGAAGCATCAAGTGTCATTGGTAGCGATTGGTAATGGTACGGCTAGTCGAGAGACTGATCGTTTGGTGAAAGATTTAATGAAGTTAGTGGCTGGTAAAACAGCATTATCTTTGCAAAAGATTGTTGTATCTGAAGCAGGAGCTTCGGTTTATTCGGCATCTGAGTTAGCCGCGCTTGAATTCCCGGAGCTTGATGTATCACTGCGTGGTGCTGTCTCCATTGCCCGCCGCTTGCAAGATCCATTGGCTGAGTTGGTGAAGATTGAGCCTAAAGCGATTGGTGTGGGTCAGTATCAACATGATGTCAATCAGTTCCAACTGTCTAGAACCTTAGATGCAGTAGTTGAAGACTGCGTGAATGCTGTGGGTGTTGATTTAAATACAGCATCTGTACCTTTATTATCAAAAGTATCAGGTTTGAATGCTGGTTTAGCTAGAAACATTGTTGCTTTTAGGGATAGTAAAGGTCGCTTTAATAATCGTGAGGCATTAAAAGAGGTGCCGCGAGTCGGTGATAAGGCATTTGAACAAGCTGCTGGTTTTTTGCGTATCAGCGGTGGTGATAATCCACTCGATCAATCATCTGTTCATCCAGAATCCTATCCAGTCGTTGAGAAAATTCTAGAAAAATTAGGTAAGCCCGTAGAAGAGGTGATGGGTAATAAAGAGTTGTTGAAGACTGTTGCCGCTAATGATGTGGTGGCTCAACTCAATAGCGATCAAGTGGGTGTTGTCACAGTTAAAGACATCTTAACTGAACTTGAAAAGCCAGGACGTGATCCTCGCCCCGAGTTTAAAACAGCAAACTTTGAAGAAGGTGTTGAAGACATCAATCAATTAGTCCCTGGCATGATCTTGGAAGGAGTGGTGACCAACGTGGCTGCTTTTGGCGCCTTCATTGATATTGGCGTTCATCAAGATGGCTTGGTTCACGTATCTGCTTTAGCGGATAAGTTTGTTAAAGATCCTCATGAGGTAGTTAAGGCTGGTCAAGTTGTGAAGGTCAAGGTGTTAGAAGTAGATGCTAAACGCCGACGCATTGGTTTAACCATGAAGTTAAACGATAGTGCCCCATCTGCTTCTGGCTCTTCTCGATCTGATGCTGATAGAGGTGCTTTTAGATCCTCATCAAAGCCCGCTCAAGCTCAACAACGATCTTCCGCACCCCAAGGTAATACAGCATTGGCGGAAGCTTTTGCTAAGTTGAAAGCAAAGAACTAATGCTAATTTTTATAAGAAGGTTATAGTTTGAGGTAAGATTTGATCTTAATAATTCGAGATCATTTTTTTATGACCTTCCCATTTGATGCCCTCAAATTCAAAAAGAAATTAACTGGGGTTGGTATTCCTGTTGCTCAGGCTCAAGGTGTAACTGAGGCAGTGAGGGATTCTTTTGAACATTTGGCGACTAAAACAGATTTACATCTTTTAGAGTCAAAGTTGCTTCACTCGCAAGGAGTCATGAAAAACGATTTGATCAAGTGGATGGTAGGTCTATCGTTTATTAAAATGGGACTTTGTTTAAGTGTTGTTTTGTCATTTCATGGAAGCTAACACCTAACTTTTAAAACAACTACTTATTTCATAAAAGAATAAGCCAAGTAACGTAAAATGTACTTGGCTTATTCATTCTTTGTGGCTTAAACACTAGAACTTAATTTACTTTAATAAAGCATTCACAGATTGAAGATCCTCATCGCTCAACACCGCTGCTTGCGCTTTGAGCTTGAGGCCATTCAAGATTGCATCATATCTTGCTTTGGCAAGGTCTCTGCGAGTTGTAAACAGGGTGTCTTGAGCATTCAATACGTCGATATTGATACGCACACCGACCTCATATCCAAGTTTGTTTGACTCAAGGGCGCTAAGTGCTGATATTTCAGCAGCCTCATAAGCCTTCACCTGAGCTAAACCATTATTAAAACCTAAATAGGCTTGGCGAGTTGCTTGTGCCACCTCACGTCGCTTAGCCTCTAATTCAGCGAATGCTTTGTTGGCCAGAGCTGATTTCTCGCGAACCACTGATTGAGTGTAGCCACTTGAAAATAGAGGGACAGTCACCTGAACAATCACCTGATTAGAGAAATTTTTCGCCTGGGTGATGCTTTCTGAGCCAGCCGCTGTCTCTGCATCGTTGTATCCTCTTTGTGCTACTAGATCAACTGAAGGGGCATGACCCGCGTAGGCTCGCTTGGTTTCTTTATTGGCTACTTCATAGGCTAGTTTGCTAGCCATAATGCTGTAACTGACCTGTTCAGCTTGCTGAACCCAATCTTGAATCGATTGTCCAGCAGGCATAGCAGTGGCGCTTTCAATATTAACTTTTTCAGATTTTTGATTATTTTTTAATTTAATTTTTCTCTGTTTTGCCACTACTTCAATTTGGGCTTGGGTACTCAAGGTTTTTAAGTTACCGATGGGTGCCCCAGTAAGTTGTTCTAGTGCACTACGCTTAATGAGTAAATCAGCTTCTGCAGCTAACTCTTGAGCAACAACAAGATCGTATCTAGATTGTGCTTCATGCGTATCGGTGATGGTTGCAGTCCCAACTTCGAAATTACGCTTAGCTTGGTCTAATTGCTCGCTAATAAGTGTCTTTTTATTTCTGTTTAGATTGAGTGTGTCTTGAGCGTTGAGAACGTTGAAGTAAGCTTCAGTAACCCGGATCACGAGATCTTGTTCAGCCGCTGCAAATTGTGCTTCAGCAATAGCACTATTTAGATTACCTTGACCCATTTGCTCCCATTTATCCCAGTTGAATAAAGGTTGGGTCAGTTTGACTGTCCAAGACCGACTCTTAAGATCTGTAGAACCGACCGCTGGAGATTTTCTATAGTAGTCATTCTTTGTTTCAGAGCCAGTGGCTGTGACTTGCGGTAACAAGACTGAGAGTCCTTGCCAAAACTTTTCTTTACCTGCTAGGTAGGCGTAACGTGCGGCAGTAAAAGTAGGGTCGCTCAGCGCTGCTTGACGATAAAGTTTAAGCAGATCATTATCTGCCGGCTGTTGAATATTGCTGCTAGATGTGGCTACATTTGCTGTTGACTTATCTTGTGCAATGGCGGGGGTAAGCATCGCTGAACTACCCCATACAAAGGCTAGAAGAAGTGCAATTTTTTTGGGTTGTGTTTGTAATGCCATTTTCATCATGCTTGGTTAGTTGATAACTTCATTTTCCATCAAACTCATTTTGTTTGCAGAAAAACAAAATGAGTTGAAATAAGGCACTTTTACCGGATTGATCACTTAAGCTTTTAAATCATTAAAAGGTAAAAGAGCCTCTAGCGACCTTAGGTGAACTTAGGTAAGGAATCATTGTTTCAAATAAGACTTCTTCGCTAAAAGTGGTGGCATTTAGGCGTGTGACCAAAATAGCATTCATGACAGGTTCATGACCAATAAAGGCCACTAGGCGACCACCCACAGCTAATTGTTGTTTTAAACCTTCATACAGGGTGGGCATGCCACCAGATACACAAATAATCTCATAACTATGGTCGCCCCAGCCTGTATAGGCATCACCACATTCAACGGTGACATTTGAAACAGATGCTTTTGCCAAGTTAGCTTTGCTTAATGCGACCATGTCAGGGTCAGAATCAACGGTGGTGACTGATTTGGCATAACTAGCAAGTAACGCAGCCATGTAACCTGAGCCAGAACCAACTTCTAAAGCCTTTTCGTGTTTTTGTGGCTTTAATGCTTGTAAAACACGAGCCTCCATCTTGGGCTCAAGCATGATCTGATGATCATGCTTGGCACCAGGTAAAGGTAATTTGGTATCAATAAATGCCAAAGATTCTTGTCCTTCTCCCACAAACTGTTCTCTAGGGATGTCATGAAGGGTTTGTAGAACATCTAAATCAGCTACTTTCCATGGACGAATTTGTTGTTCGATTAATTTATAGCGAGTATTTTCAAAATTCTGGCTCATGACAGGTATCCGGTTGAATATTGATGGGTATTAGCCATTTTAGGCTATCCATCAATCAAAGAATGGCAAAAATTTACAAAAATGATGCTTAATTTTGACTTAATTCAGTATCTAAACCCATTTTAGATTTAGTCTTTTCATCTGAAAGTTGATTTTGATTCAAAATAGAAATATTGGATTAAATGAAAGACTTCATGCAAAACATTTGGAAAACATGTCTCTCGTATCTATTAACACTTCGTCAGTGGGTGAAGAGCCATGTATGGCTTCGAAGAGGTATTTATGCTTTTTTAGCTTTGCTTGTTTTATGGGTGATTTGGAAAGTACTTTCATCAACTTTTGGTTGGAGTGATCCTCAATATAAAACTGCTAAAGTAGAAGAGGGTCCTTTGGCAGTCACCATCACAGCAAGTGGCACTTTAAATCCTGTGAAATCAGTGCAAGTGGGCACCCAGGTGTCAGGCATGCTGCAAGATATTTATGTCGACTTTAATGATGTAGTTAAAAAAGGTCAGATCATTGCTCGTATCGATCCACGAGAGTGGCAAGCTAAGTATGAGCAAGCGGAAGCTAATTACATCTTGGCCAATCGCAATCACGAAAATAACAAAAAGCTGATTGAAAAGAAATTCATTTCTCCTGCTGCTTTTGATCAAACCTTCAGCGCTTATAAAAGTGCCAAAGCCTCTTTAGCGATGGCTAAAAAAGCATTGGATGACACGGTGATTCGTGCGCCAGTGGATGGTGTTGTAGTGAAGCGTAGCGTTGAGCGAGGTCAGACCGTAGCAGCTAGCTTGCAAGCGCCGGAGTTATTCATCATCGCTCAAGATTTAACGGATATGCAAGTGGAGACTTCGATTGATGAAGCTGATGTGGGGCGTATCACTGAAGGTATGGCTGCAAGCTTTACGGTAGATGCTTTTCCTGGACAAGTTTTCCAGAGTAAGGTGAAGCAGGTTCGTAAAGCACCATTAAATGTTCAGAATGTGGTGACTTATACCGTTTTGCTAACTGCCACTAATCCTGATTTGAAGTTATTGCCAGGAATGACCGCGAATGCTTCGATCGTGACAGAGCAAAAAGAAAAAGTGTTGCGCCTACCGAATGCGGCGCTCCGCTTCAAAATGCCCGAGACCGTTTCATCAAGTGCCGCTAATTTAAAAAGTGATGCCAGCAGTGACGCCAGAAGTGATAAATCTTCTTCAATGACGCCTCGAGCTTCATCAGGTGCAAGTTCCTCTAAGCCTTATGTGGGTGCACCTAAGGTGGTGGTCAGAAAGGTTTGGGTTTTGGAAGAGGCTGGTTTAAAGAAAAAACCTGTGCAAAGAACTGTTCGAGTGGGTTTGAGTGATGGCGCTGCCAGTGAAGTTTTACCTTCTCAAGAAGGTGAAGTGGGCTTAAAGGCAGGAGATGAAGTCATTGTAGGCATTCAAAATCCCGGTGGTGGTTTTTCCGGTTCGGCTGCTTCGGGTGGTGCGCGAGTGACGGGGCCTCGACTTTTTTAAGTAACGCCACCTGATGACTTATTGAAACCTTTTCATCACACTGCCCATGTCATTTATTCAAGCCCGACATCTTGTTAAAACCTACGGAGTAGGTGAGCAGCTGGTGCATGCCTTAAACGATGTCTCAGTTGATATTGAGCAAGGTGAGTTTGTTGCGATTGTCGGTGCTTCTGGCTCAGGTAAGTCAACCTTTATGAACATGATTGGTTGCCTAGATCAACCTAGTTCTGGAAGTTGCTTGATTGCCGGTGAAGATATTGCCAAGATGGATGCTAATGCGTTAGCAAGTCTTCGCAATCGTCGGATTGGTTTTGTTTTTCAGCAATTTAATTTGTTGGCTAGAACTTCTGCCATTGAAAACGTTGCCTTGCCATTGCTTTATGCACGTGATGGCGCTTTAGCGGGTTTGAGCAAACAAGATCGTTTGACGCATGCTAAAGAGCGCTTGGAACAAGTGGGATTAGGTGAACGATTATTGAATACCCCTGCTCAGTTGTCTGGGGGTCAGCAACAACGTGTCGCGATTGCCCGAGCTCTTGTGAATGACCCTGATTTAATTCTGGCGGATGAGCCCACAGGCGCATTAGATTCCAAAACAAGTGCTGAGGTCATGGAATTACTCACATCACTTAATCAGCAAGGTATGACAGTGATTGTGGTCACTCACGAACCAGATGTGGCTGCTTATGCCCAACGGGTGATCACATTCAAAGATGGTCAGATACTATCTGATGAAAAGAATACAGCGCGCTTAGCTCGCTTACCTCACATAGCGACCCCAGATCATCAAGGGGGTGGATGATGAATTTATTAATAGCACTACAAGCATTAAAAATTAATAAATTGCGCTCGGGATTAACGATGCTAGGCATCATTATTGGTGTTGCTGCTGTCATTGTGATGGTGGCAGTGGGTAGTGGTGCACAAGCCAAGGTCAAAGAGCAAATTGCTGGTTTGGGTTCTAACTTAATGATTCTTTGGCCGGGTTCTGTGACAACAACCGGCGTGAGAGGTGGTACGGGCACTGCTCAAACGCTTGTCGAAGATGATGCTTGGGCAGTCATGCGTGAGTTACCAGAAATTCAGGTGGCGGCTCCAACTCAACGAGGAAGTGGCCAGATTGTGTGGGGAAATACCAATTGGTTAGCAGCGATTGTGGGAGCTACACCAGAGTATTTTGAAGCGCGCGACTGGAGTTTGGTTAGTGGTCGTATGTTTGAGTATGGTGAGTTATCCAGTTCTGGCAAGGTGGCTATTATTGGTCAAACAGTTGCTCGAGAACTATTTGGTGAAACGGACCCCATTGATCAAATCATCCGTGTGAGAGGTGTGCCATTTACCGTCATTGGTCTTTTAGAGAAAAAAGGTCAAAGCATGATGGGGCAGGATCAAGACGATATTGTCGTCATGCCTTTATCAACGGCGCGCAATAAAATTTTTGGCGCTTTGCAAGGTCGTATTGGTCGAGTCAGTTCTATCTTTATCAAAGCCCGAGATGGCGTCGATATGAAAGATGCTGAGGATAAGGTCAGAGATCTTCTTCGGCAGCGACATCGCTTGGGATTAAATACTCCAGATGATTTTTCTTTACGTAATTTGACAGAAATACTTCAAGCACAAGAAGCCGCTAGCCAAGTGATGTCTATCTTGTTAGCAGCCGTCGCATCTGTGAGTCTCTTAGTGGGTGGCATTGGCATCATGAA
>SSFP01000055.1 GCA_008015455.1 Polynucleobacter sp.
AGTTCGAATCTCGCCCGACCCACCACGAATCTGTAGTAGAAACAATGACTTGCTAACCGCAAGTCATTTTTTTTGCTTATTTTTTGTGCAAATTTCAATCGCACACTAATCGCACACTTCAATTGTTTGCTGTTTAGAAAAAACTTCTATAAAATATGACTAACAACTAGAATCCTTATAGATGCGATCTATAGCCGACTCCACTGTCGTTTTAAGACCCCATGAACTGCGCCTAAAACGCCGTTCAAACTCTAGTCTTTGGCAAATACATTACAAAATTGGCTCTAAGAAAAAGTGGCTCAGAATCACCAGCAAAACAAGTGATTTAGATGCTGCAAAACAGGTTGCAGAAGACCTATTTCACGAGTCAAGAGTGCTAGAAAAACGGGGTTTATCGGTTGTTAGCAAGAAGTTCAAAGCAGTAGCTCAAGTCGTCAGCAATAACCTCAAAGCCCAAGTAAAGGCTGGAACAGGCAAAAAGAGTTATGCAGACTACTATCGAGCCATCGATTCCTACTTGATGCCCTTCTTTGGCAACCATCATGTAGACAACATTACGCCCGCCCTGATTTCTGATTTTCATCGCTGGCGTACTGAGAAAGTTGGCTACGAACTCAAAGCCTCTACTCAGAATAATCACAATGCCGCACTTAACTGCGTATTTGATTACGCGGTTGAGCAAGGCTATATGAGCGAGAGCCAAAGACCTAGCACTAAGAACACTGGTGAAGCCACTGAAGCACGTGGCATCTTTAGTACAGAAGAATTAATTGAGCTTCAACAGTTCATTCGTAAATGGGGTGCTGAAGGCAGGGCCTCTAAGTCACGCTACTTACGTGAACTACTTGGGCTATACATCACTTTCATTGCCTGTACCGGCGTTCGTCCTGGCACCGAGACCAAAGAACTCAAGTGGAAGCATATTGAGTTTATTCAAAAGCCTTCCATGCGAGTCATTCACATTACATTGCCACAAGGTAAGCGTGGCGGTCGTGAACTCGTTGCTCGTAACGAGCTGTGGCCATTACTAGAGAAGTTGCGGGAACTTCAACCTGAATACAAAGATTTAACACTAGAGGAATTAATCGCCAAGAAAGAAGATAAGCACCTATTCCGCATGCGTGATGGCACAACACCGTATAACTTAGTCAATGCTTTTGGGGATTGCTTAAGGGAATCTGGATTAAGTAAAGGCGATAAAGATGGTAAGCCTAGAAGCTTATATAGCCTCCGACACTACTACGCTACACAACGGGTATTAGAGGGATTGGATTTTGGTCAACTGGCTAAACAGATGGGCACTTCAATATTGATGATTGAGCGTCACTATAGTCATTTGAAGCCTTTGATGATTGCTGAGCAATTAGCAGGTAAGATTCCTGACGATAAGACAGCTCAAGCAGATGAGATCTTGCGTTACATGAATGCTAGTCCAGTACGCAATGATGTGATTAGTTTGGTTGGTGCAAGTACTGGCATCTACTTGCCCCTAGTAGAAGCCAACCCGAAAGCCACGAAAGAGCTTAAGGACGAACTCAACAAAGCATTGAGTAAAGCGGGATAAATGATGAATACGCCCTACTTTGCTCAATACCTCACGGCTATGGTGATCTGATGACTCCATTTATTCAAACCTTCTTCGAACGTAAAGCCAATGCCGCTCTCAAGCAAAGCCTAGAGCGTGCTTGCGATTTATCACATTTCAAACAAGTAAAAACTAGATTGGAAGCTGGCGAGGATTTGACTAAGGAGCTGCCACAGCTCAAGAAGTTGGCCAAAAAAGATGCGCTAGCCGTTGTTAAGACCTTGATTAAGCGTTGTGACACAGATTTGAACGACTACTGGACTTTATCCAAAGCTGCCAAGGCCAAGTCATCAGTCACGCATAAGTCTTATAAGAGTGAATTGGTACCGAGATTTACTGCCAACTACGAATTTAAAACGCAGTTAGGTCTAGTAGAAATCAAAGTGACTACACAAGGTAGATACGTATTTGTATCGCCAAGTACGAAAGATGTAAAAAAGGCCAACATAGAGTTGGCCCTAAGGGATGTTGAAAAGCAGTTAAGTCTGGCAGGCTTCGCATAAATTGGAAATGCAAATATAAAGCTACCCGTAAGCAGCTTTATATTCTGCGCAGCCCTAGTACTTCTTAAACTTCTTACATGCAAAAGCTACCTTATTCCATGCAATAGCCTGTACCTCCTCGCCAAATAATTCTGCATACTTCTTTTTCGCAACAATGTATTCAACAGTTAGCTTAGCCTTACCCTTTAGCAGCAAATCAACAAACCCATCGTTAATGCGCTGCATTTGCACAATGTGCTTTGCTGCACGTACAGCCCCCATCTTGCCAATCAGTTCGCGTGTGCTAAGCGCATAACGCTTAAGCACACGTTCGCTGCGCTTACACGCTGCAAGCTTTAGTTGCTCTGCAAAATCCCAATCAACTTGCGCAATATTGCACTCCTCAATTGGCCCAATTACATCACCGCATGTAGCAACTTGCGTATCAGCACACACCTTGCCCCAGTGCTGCTTTACGCCAGCTTTATTAACAATAGTCTTAGTAACGTTTACCCAAAAACGCTCTGTGTGCACATCACGCATTTGCCATTTAGCAATTACCTTTACAAGCGCACCTTTGCCAACAGCAGCTTTAAGCTCCTGCTCGTAAATGTCGCTTGCATTTGCAAAGCTAGTGTTGTTGTAGTTAACGTTAGCAAGCAGCACAGCAGCTTTTTTGCTGCCGTGCTTAAGTGTTGCTGCGTTGTATTGCTGTGTATTGCTGTATTTCATAAATTACCTCTGTAGTTGCACAGCGAAATTGCTGTAATTACAGAATAATTTTTACTAGCTGATATAATTATTATTTCATTTTGTATCATTAACTTGGTAATATTAAATGGCAAGAAAAAGACTCAATCCACTCCTTATTTTTGGCTCTAGCTATGAAACAACAGGATTGTCAGCAGCTACAACCTGGAAATATGAATTGGTAGTGGACTACCTAAAAGCAAGTCCCAGCTACACCGCTGTAGCCAAGCTGATATCCAAAGGAATTGATACACAAAAGCTAACCAAAGATGGACAAGCTGTAGCTCAAGTTATTAAAGATTTTGGCCCTATATATAAGATCCAAGAATTAGAGTGGTGGACTAGCTATGGCATGCACTTATACGGAGTTCAAAAGCCAACCCAGGAAGTTAGGGTTTTGGGAGAGTTAAATTCTAAAAATAAAAGCCTTACTGCCAAGCATCACACAGACGAGTATCTAGTAGTAGAGTTTCCGTTGAGCATTAGCATTACCGAAGCTACTAAGCAGTTTCGAAAGCTAGCAACACAGCATCGCTTCTCCAATAGCAAGCCGACATGCATTTCGCCAAAATACGAACTGCTCAAAACAAAGCTCACCCAACGAACACTACAGTTAGGTTTAGATGCGCTACGGCAATATAAAAAGGGAGTGCCGCTTTGGGCAATTGGCAATTCCCTCAAACTTAATGCCAGCCAGTGCTTTAATCCCAAATATGAGGCCTTGGAAAAGTATTCTTATAACAAGGAGCTGCTGAGTATTGCCGCTAGCAAACTAATTAAAACTGCTGCCTTAGTGGCAGAAAATGCTGCTAGAGGTAGATTTCCTAGTAATCAACCGTTCAAAGAAGCTGTACTTACCCCTTATGCCAGAAAACCTGGAAGACCTACGGGCACCTTACGCAAATCACGCACTTAAATTAACTCCACTGCATTGCGCAATATGTCGGGTCTTGTATCAATGTAACGCTGGGTTGTACTCATTTGGCTGTGCCCCGCTAGCTGCATCATCACCCGTACAGAAACACCCTTTTCACTTAAACGAGTAAGAAAACCTCTACGGCCACTGTGCGTTGTTGCGCCATTTAATCCCGCCTGCCTATATAAGCCATTAATCACGTGAGTTAGGGTGTTTGGCGTAAAACCCTGGGCTCTTTGGGTGGGAAATAAAGGTTTTGTAAGATCTCTTGGTGGATGAGCGGCAATGTAATGGGCAAGCTCACGCTGCATACGCTCCGATAACAGCACTACCCTACTTTTACTACCCTTGGTTTGATTGGCAGCTAAGTGGATTTCACTTAAAACCTGGTTATCGCTGCTTAAAACGTCGCAGTAGCGCACATTAGCTACCTCTCCTATACGCATGCCAGCCAAATGCGTTAACAGCAGTATTGCGCGATTACGCAAGCCCGCTTTAGTCGTAGCTGCGTAGTTCAATGCTTTTTCTAGTTCATCATCATTTAATGCTCTTGCTTGTGCCATATACCCTCCGTTGGTCGCTGCCTTTGCTTATATGTACTTATATTTTGTAGTCAGATTTGCCAAATTCCTACCGAAATTAGCCGCAAATACACTCAGATTGGCGGGTTTTTCAACCGAAATTTACTGAAAAATTACCGCTTGATTTTCAAATGGTTACAAGCACTCAACACAATTCACACATTTTGTGTTGAGTATAAAAATCAGCGAATTTGACGGTTTTGTGTGGCTGATCTGCCACGATTTATAGGCAACTTCTGGCTTTTATTGGCTGTCAGGGACTACTGCTAAGATTTACAAGTATTACGCTAAGGAATACTTTTTATGTCCGCCAATACCACCAAAAAGAAGCAACAAAAAGTCTTAAGCCAAGCAGCGCAAAAGCGCTTGGAACTGGAGCGTCAAGAGGCCGCCAAGTCTAAGACCGAAAAGCTGGCAGAAAGTATTAAGAACCGTAGCACTATTGCCGCCAAGCACGATAGCGTAGTTAAGCAAGTCAATACGGTTAAAACACGAAATACCCCTGTAGTTAAGGCTAAAGTAAAGCCGATCAAGAAAGTCAAAGAACAAGCACCCGCAAAGCGCGACACTGGCTATGAAGTGTTTTTGGCAGACAGCGCTGATCGCACTAAGCGTCATCACCACCTATTTAAGCAAGCAGAAACCTTACGTAATCGTTTAGCCAAACTGACCAATAGAGAAACCGTAAAGCTGCGTGAAGCACTACGTGATTGCTATGGCATGTATGAAGCAATTGAAAACAATCCCGATGCCGATTTCTTTTACAACACCATTAAAGCCTACTATCAAGCCACTTTAGAAAAGATCCAAAGCAATACGCCTAATGAAGGTCTTTTAGTACGGTTTATCTTTCCAAGACGAAGTGATGATGACAATAAAAGGTACAACAAACGGATTAGCGAATACGCAACTGTCATTCGCTATGCAAGAGAAACCAATATTGCTAAAAAAGACTTTATAAAGTGGTACACGGACACTACCCAAACCCGTATTCTTGAAAAAGCCCGCAAATCCGCTACTAGCGACAATACTGAAAAGCTCAAGCGAGCCAAAATTGCCCTATTGCGTTACTTTGATATTCAGGAAGAATGGCCTCTAGGGCAATTTGACTACCCGGAATATTTGGCGAATAAGCATGTGCATCTTCCGGATGAATTAATCTTTGTCATTTGCCGTGGCGTGCGTAAATTTAATCGAGATGTGCACTTTGATCCAGATAATCCAACAGCCACTCGCGTGCCTTTAGCAGAAATCAGGGCTCTACACTTCATTCCACCCAATATTGACCTAACAAATGACCTACTCACTCGCGTTGCTAGTCATCTAGTTCCTAATATTGACGATATTGAAGAACAAGTAAATCTAAAAACAGAACAAGTATGGGCACATGACATGAGCAATTTACTCATGGAACGTGAACTGGGTGCAGCCTATAAATCAGCCGATCGCTGGGCGGATCGTCAACAAGCAGCACTAGCTGAAGATCAAGTGGCATTTGAAGCCAAACGAAAGAAAATTCAAAAGCTACGCAACAAGTCACGTAAATAGGCGCTAAAGGAGAATTGCGCCATGAGTAGATTTAGTAATTTTTTACATAATTTAGAGAAGTCAATTAGCAAGGCATATGCAATCTACAACCATGTAGATCCAGGTGCTAAACAATTGATATCAATCGCTGAAGATGGCGTTATCAGCGGTGAATCAGACGACCCCATCTATCTGCGATTTAAAAGCTATCTAGTTGGACAAGATGACATCATCATGGACAGTGGGTTTATTGATGACAAAACTAAGCTAATGTGTAGATTATTTTTTGTCACTACGCTCCATAATGTTGCTATTGATGTTGTCATTGACTTGTCCACGCTAAAAATTCAATCCGATGTTGCTTATTGTGAAAAAAATATTGAAGATGATTATGGCTATGAAGACAATTACACAGCACTTCCAGAGCAAACCTACGATGAATTAGATCAATCAGCACGAAGTCTTAATTTACTTGGACGTATTCGTAATAGTTAATATACATAGAGAGAAGTATTAGTAGCGAGCCTAGCTCGCTTGTGCCAGCGCTTTCGCTTGGCACATTTTTCTTTTTCTTTTTGATCTTTCACTAGGAAGCACAAGCCAAGCCCTGTTAAAGGGCTCAACTTATGCTTAACCTTTCACTGAGGTTTTTCAACTGATATACACACAACTTGCAAGATGCAAGATAGGCAGGTATTGCTATCTCCTATTACGTGCCGTCATACGCAGCTAATTTACGATCTATATCAGGAACCACTGTAAATTAGCTTGTGGGTTTATTTCATTGGCATTCCCACTCACTTTCAGCCTGGACGAATTTCTTCGACAAATGCCTACATTCACGTATTTCTACGCTACCAACTAATACAACATTGCAAACGGTACTACCACAGAGGGGTGTCGTTTAAAGCATCCAAAACAGCGAAGTTAATTAACTGCGTCTTGGGTAGTGCAATGAGGCCAGATAGTAAGAGATCCGAATTGCGTACCGTCACACATCAGAACGGGTTTCGCAGCACTATTACCTTCGGCGTGCCAACCTTTGCCTTACTGTTTTACTTCCTTTGTTAGATTTATTTAGTCCGAACAGATAAAACCTAAAAATTATTTTGATCCTGTTCAAAGCCTAAAATTCCAGCCTTTTTCGGTTGTCCAGACCTGTTTTCTGGCCATATTGTTGTGTTGCCCTATTAACTTATGGAGAAAACATGGCAACCACAAAGAGCACAATAGCGCCCGATTTAGATACCCTTAATCTAATCACATCCACCAAACCCATTCATCAGCCCCCTATCGTTGTACGGCGCAATAAATTACTAGCAAAACTATGGGAGCAAGAGCAGTTACTAAAAGCCAAGCTAGAAAACACCACTTTTGCAGTCAAAAAACATAAGACGGTGAAAGACCTAGAAGGCAATAGCCGGCGTATTGAAGTGAATAAGCGCCTAAAGCCCTGGTGGTTTCAAGATATTGATGGACAGCTATGCTTTTGTATTCGGTATGGCGCAAAGCAACTAGAAATTAAGCCTGGCAGATCCACGATTGCAGTTAAAGACTTTGCTGAGTTACTAACTACTTTGGCGCTGATTAAAGATGCGGTGGCTAAAGGCAGCCTAGATGCAGCCATTGATAAGGCCAGTGGCGCACTCAAGGCGAACTTTGCCAAATAAGCGGCGCAAATCAAAACCATTAAATACATCAAACGAGTCAAAATCGCATGTTTTTGCCTCGTTTCTAAGTGTTACTGCAAGGAATACTTTTTTACCGATAAGGCATAGCAAAAATGAACATCACAAAACACCAGCTTTTGAATCAATTGGATCAATTTACGGGCACCGAATATTACTACCCCCTGTGGCCTAAAGTCTTATTAACCGATGGCACCAAGTACCTAGCTGAAACGGTGGGCTGTTACTGGTTAATGGACGCCATTGCCAGTCACGTCATGCACTTACCCAATAGCGAAGGCTTCACCAGCTGTAACCTGACCTGTGCCAATGGATCGGGCAATCTCGTTATTACCGATGGCAACGGCAATGCCCTGGCTAAACAACGCATTCCTTATACAGACTTCCCTTTTGGTGAAATGAGTCTATATGCCTGCCGTAATGAAGATAAATGGGTGATATTGCTACCCAGCGAATATTGATTAGCTAACTATTCGCCACTAAATACTTGATGCGATTTTTTGAATTTAACTCTATTAAACCTACTGGACCACTAAGCCCAGAACAAGCCCGGATCAAAAGCCTCAAGGATCAAGCCAAACGAGCACAAGCTGCAGTTAAAGCGGAACGAGCAAGGCAGAAGATTCAAGCTGGACAGAGAGAACTTACTAAAGTAGAAAGCACAAAGAAGATGACTTCAAATAGCTTTAAAGCACAATACAAAATGAATAACCCCTACTCATCATGGATGACGGCTGGGACTTACAGGAATTTTAATGACGCACTAGCAGCAGCCTTAAGAAAGAAAAAAGCTGGTGCTATTGTGGTGAGGGTTGAGGATGGCGCTAAGATGGTAATTTATTCATCCTGAATAAATTACTCTCCCATGAACCCGAACCCCATATAATCATTCTAGCTATCTACCGTCTTAAAACCTAGATCAAAAAAGTGGTGTCTCAGTAAACATATCTAGCCGTAATGACTTGATTTTTCAATTTAATAATTGTAATTACCTTAGTACCCTTTTCTATATTAAATTTTCCTCTTATCTCAAAATTTTCCTTATTTGCAGCAAGCTCATATTCTTTCTTGCCCGCTCCATTTAATAATGTTAGCTTTGCGCTTCCCCCATTAATGTCAATAGGCTTTCCATGATCTCGCACATAAATTTGCACTAAATCATTTTTTGCGACAAGCTCAACATCAATATCCTTGACTACAAATATTTTTCCTCCAAATAGAGGGGCATGATCATGCCTCCCGTCAGCATTTGCAATAGATGTAGTCGATAGAAAAATAACGAACGTTAATATAAGTGATCGAATTTTCATTTCTAATATCCCTCTTGTGCATTTGTAATTAATAATGATTTTTCAGCGTCTTTCTTTCCATAGAGCCAAAACATAGCCGGCGTTAAAAAGGTATCTAATAAGGTTGAGCTAATAAGCCCAGAGAAAATTACAACCGCCACAGGATGCAATATCTCCGTTCCCGGCCGTTCCGCCTCAAAAAGCAAAGGCGCTAAAGCGAATGCTGTAACTAACGCTGTCATCAAAACTGGTGACAATCTCTCAATTGAACCTCTTACTATCATTGACTTACTAAATGCCTCACCCTCTAGCCTCATCAGATTTAGGTAGTGGCTTATTTTTAAGATTCCATTTCGCACCGAGATACCAGCTAGCGTGATAAATCCGATGAGGGCGGCAATTGACAGTGGCTGACCAGATAGCCATAAACCAATGACTGCGCCAATCATTGCCAATGGGATGTTGGACATAATCATGAGAGAAAAAAGGGTTGATTTGTACTTTGTATAGAGTACAGCAAACATCATTAGCAATGAGCCAATTGATAAAAATCCAATCAACTTAGAGGCCATTTCTTGAGCGACAAATTGTCCTCCTAACGTAACGAAATAACCTTCGGGCATACGGAAATTATCGACTACAACCCTAATATCTTTTACTACGTCAGATAACGCCCTATTTGATGTATTTGCAGAAATGACAATTCGCCTTTTCCCATCATCCCTGCTAATTTGATTGGGACCATCGCTATCCTCCAAGGAAGCAATCTTTGAAAGCGGTATTCTTCCAAGCGGAGTATCAATTAAAACATCAGACAACCCATCAAGCGTTCGAGAAGTCTCTGGCAATTTCAGCACAAGCCCAAAACGTTTACTTCCCTCGATGATTTGAGAAAGGCGCTCCCCTTCTACTATTGACTGCAATACCTCCATGACTTGAGATGTGGAGACTCCATATTGCGATGCAAGGTCATAATTAATTCGTACTTTAATTTGCGGAGCTAATACTTGCTTTTCAATCTCTAAGTCTACGAGACCTGAAACTCCAGATAATTTTGAGCGTAATAAATCTGCTTGACTGCGCAAAATATCCAAGTCATCACCAAAAATCTTGATGGCAATTTGTGAACGCACTCCTGATAGCATGTGGTCGATTCTGTGTGAGATAGGTTGCCCTATCGCAATCGCAGCAGGTAAGTTCACCAATCTCTTTCGAATGTCATCTTGAATATCAGCCATCGATCTTGTTAATTCTTTTGCAGGCTTAAGTCCCACATCAAGCTCACTCACATGCACGCCTTCCGCGTGCTCATCAAGCTCAGCGCGACCACTCCTTCTGCCAACATAGGTCACCTCAGGGATTTGACGAATAAGTACTTCAGCTTGCCGCGCAATCGCTGAAGATTCGGTTAAGGCAACCCCCGGATTGAGTCTCAAACCTACCAATAATGTCCCTTCATTAAACGGAGGCAAAAAAGCAGTTGGCATTACAAAAATGCTGAGCCCAGAAACGAGAACCAAGGAAGCGGCGTAAACAATATATCTTTTTGGCGCCACCAAAAATCGATTGAGCATTATTTGGTAATGCGATTTAAGCCAAACTAGGATTTTGGTATCTCCATGGCTAGCCTGTTTCATGGCTGGCAATAGGTAATAACTCAATACTGGCGTAACCGTTACCGACACGATCAAAGAGGCCAGCGTAGAAACTATAAACGCTATCCCAAGAGGGGTAAACAATTTACCTTCAATTCCCGAAAGTGCAAATAAGGGAATAAAAACCAATACTATGATGGCAGTTGCGTAGATAATCCCGGTTCTCACTTCAAGTGATGCCATCCGCACTACCTCAATAACGCTGACACGCTCACCTTCTGGCTTATCGGCATTGATTTTCAGTCTGCGAATGATATTTTCAACATCAACAACCGCATCATCCACTAGTCCACCAATAGCAATAGCAAGCCCTCCTAAGGTCATAGTGTTAATGGAAAGACCAAAGTATTTAAAAACTAACGCAATTATTTTGTATCTGTTTTTGGGTACATTTAGGCCAGTTTTTATTTCATTGACTGCAATTCCAATATCGATATTAATCACTGCGTTAGTTTTTAAATACTTTGGTCTTTCCATTAACACTATGACCTTAGGAGGGCTTGCTATTGCTATTGGTGGACTAGTGGATGATGCGGTTGTTGATGTTGAAAATATCATTCG
>SSFP01000127.1 GCA_008015455.1 Polynucleobacter sp.
CGCTTCAAAAGCGCGTCAGGCAACATCAAGACAGCGTCAATTAGAAAAGATTGAGGTGGCAGAGATCAAGCCATCATCACGTCAAAATCCTTTCATTCGTTTTGAGTACGATAAAAAGTTACATAACTTAGTACTTGAGTGTGATGCTCTTTCAAAGTCTTATGAACGAGACATCTTTAAGAATTTCAAAATGATTATTCGACCAGGTGAAAAGGTCGCCATCATTGGTGAGAACGGCGCCGGTAAAACAACTCTTTTGAAATCTTTATTGAGCGAGAAATTTGGTGGTATTGCGGCTGAGGCAGGAAGCGTGAAGTGGTCCGAGAATGCAGATGTTGGCTATATGCCACAAGATACCAGCGAGTGTTTCCCACAAGATATGACATTGCTGGAATGGATGGGGCAGTGGGGCAAGCCTGGTGATGATGATCAAGTCATCCGCGGAACCCTAGGTCGTTTATTGTTCTCAGGTAATGAAATTGGAAAATCTGTGCGCGTGATTTCTGGTGGTGAGAAAGGCAGAATGATTTGGGGCAAATTAATGCTTCAAAGACATAATGTTCTTGCTATGGACGAGCCAACCAATCATATGGATATGGAATCGATTGAAAGTCTTCAAACATCCCTAGAAAAGTATGATGGCACAGTGATTTTTGTTTCTCACGATCGTGAGTTCATTACAGGTCTTGCGACTCGTATTCTTGAAATCAGACATGATGGAACAGTGACTGATTTTGAGGGTAGCTACGAAGAATACTTAGCCAGTCAATCACTTGAGGGCTAGTCTTTGCGCGTAAAGCGCATAGCTGTAGCTTCTGAGGTAATGCGAGCCCACACAGCTTGCTTTTCCTCAGAGCTCATAAATACCCAGTTACAAACCTCCAAGGCGGTTCTTCCGCAACCCTGACATACGTCGTCAAAAAGCGTTGAACAGATGCCAATACAGGGAGAGTCGGAATCTTCATCATTAACTGATAGTGATGAGTGGGTATTGGAGTCAGGATTTGATGGTTTTGTCATAAGGAAGTGCAATGGAGTACTTGATCACTGCGTTTCAAGATACCTGTTTTAGGAATAAAACTAATAGCAGATTGAGCAGCAGAACCAGAACAGTTTAGATCAAAATAACTGATCGTTCCTAAGCTGCCACAATAGGAATAGGTCTTGTCCTGAAGTTTCATACTTGAACCTTCTAAAATCATGGTGAGAGGTTTCTCATCAGCTTGATTGAGATCTACTTTGCAGTGCCAAGTAACATAATCATTTCTATCACAAGCTATTAAGCCAAGTGATATGAAGAGAATCAGTAAGTAAACAGATATTTTTTGAGAGAACATGTCTAACAATATAGCGCAATCACACACAACACGTGAATCATGGCTTCAGGCTGCTGTCCATGCTCTGGAGCCTACGTTCGCCAAAGCGGGTTTTGCAATCCCTCCCGTTAAAGTCTCATGTGGTTGGCCTGCCTCTAGTAGCCCACGAACTACTCTTGGACAATGCTGGCCTAAAGAGCGATCTGGGGATATGGTGAATGAGATCTTTATCTCGCCTAAATTAGAAGATTCTGTAGAAGTTCTAGATACGCTCGTGCATGAGCTATGCCATGCTATTGATGATTGCCATAGTGGTCATGGTCAAGACTTTAAGGAAATTGCTCAATGTGTGGGGCTTGAAGGTCCAGCGCGTAGTGCGCATGCCACTGAGGAGCTTAAGGTCAGATTAATGATGGTGGCTGAAAGACTAGGGCAGTATCCACATAAGGCAATTGTTTTTCCACCACCAAGAGCAAACAATACTCAGCGAGCTAAAGCCAAGTGTAGTCAGTGCGGTTATGAAGTTAGCTTACTGAAGAAGTGGGCAACCATGGGTGCCCCCATTTGTCCAAAAGATAATATCCGCATGGAAGAAGTAGTTTCTGATCTCTTGCAGGAGACTGCAGATGAAGAGAAAGAGCGCAAAGATAAGGAAAAGGAAATTAAAAGGGCGGTTTGTTAATTTTACTTTTGGATTAACTCGATCTTATAACCATCAGGATCTTGTACAAAAGCAATAAGCGTATTACCACCTTTCACTGGACCCGCTTCTCTAGTGACTTGTCCACCAGCGACTTTGATATCTTCACAGGTTTTGTAGATATCTTTGACGCCTATCGCTATATGTCCATAGGCTGTACCCATTTCATAAGACTCAACGCCGTGGTTATAGGTGAGTTCTATTTCAGCATGCCCCGAGATATTGCCTTGTTCGTACCCAACAAATGCTAGTGAATAGTCTTGACCAGGTCTTTCTGTAGTTCTTAGAAGGTTCATTCCCATGACTTCTGTGTAGAACTTAATGGATCTCTCCAAGTTGCCCACTCTGAGCATGGTGTGAAGTATCTGCATATGTAACTTTCCTTGATCAATTCAATGTATTCATCCAGATCAGAGATGGCGTTTCCCTCTCATCGATCCAAACGATGGCATTTTGCTCGTATTTATGGCTCATTGCTATGCATGCGGTCTGATCAAGACCTATGACTAAATAACTTTCTTCTTTCCATGATTCATCCAGGTTCGAGCCATAAGCTGGGTAATAGGGTAGGTTTAGAGATTCAATCTCTACTCTCAGATCAGTAAGTTGCCTTTGATTAGCATCCTCTGAGGTTTTTATCCCCTTTGGATTACATGCCGTGATCAATGCTGCTGTTGTCGCGTGATGTTTCCCTAGTAATCCTGCCAATTCTTCAGAGTTCTTGCCAATCTGGAATCTGATAGAAGGAGAGCTCAAAACGACATAGATGGCATTTTTGTATAGATCTTCAAACTCACCATATATCTTATTTAACATAATAATGATTATGCGTAATTAATGTCTATCAGGGTAAGGTTCTTTATAGAGCTTCAACCATCTAGATTTAAGCCCTGATGCTATTTCAGCTTGATTATTATCAGCAGCAAAATCAATTGCAGTCATATTCAGTTGATTATGAATCGATAGATCTGCTCCACGATCTAGTAACAGTTTCACAATGTTGATGTGACCACCGCGTGCTGCCATCATTAAAGCTGTTGTGCCATTGGGACTCTCTGGATCAACATAAGCACCCTTATCAAGCAAGAATCTAACAATCGGTTCATGCCCATTAGTCGCGGCATAATGCAATGCACACCATCCAGGATGGTTAATCTCTACAGAACGCTGTTCCACAAGATATTTAACGATGTCCAATAGTCCATTGTAAGAAGCCATCATGAGCGGAGTTTCACCTGCTAAGCTGGGTCTTTCAAGGTCTATAGATGGCGAATTAATTAACAATTTAGCGACATCGATCGATTTTTCCGTAATCGCTAAGGACAGTACGGAGTTCCCGCGAGAATCTGATACGTTAGGGCTCATGCCAGCGTCTAAAGCCTTCTTAACACCCCTGACATTATTGAGTTTGACATCACGAATAAACTCATCCATTAAGCTTTGCTGTTGAGAGATGGGTTCTGAAAAGCTTGATGTTGATACGCCAAAAAGAACAATAGCCACAGAAAAAATACAACAAAAACAATAGTTTAATGGTTTAACTTGCATCATTTTCTAGCTTCTCAAATAGGGGCTTTAAACAAAGATTTAAAGTTTTGAGTGGTCTGGTGCCCCACTTCTTCAACTGAAATACCGCGTAAATCAGCAATAAATTGCGCCACATGAGAGACCCAAGCGGGCTCATTGGTCTTGCCGCGGTGTGGGATTGGCGCCAAAAAGGGTGAGTCGGTTTCTATCAGCATGCGATCTAATGGCACTTTTTTGCAGGTTTCCTGAAGATCTTTGGCGCTCTTAAAGGTCACAATCCCAGAAAAAGAGATATAAAAACCCTGATCCATCGCAGCTTTGGCAACATCCCAGCTTTCTGTAAAACAGTGCATGACCCCTGCTACCTGGCTAGCACCCTCTTCTTTCATGATTCTGATCGTATCGTCAGATGATGAGCGAGTATGAATCACCAATGGCTTGCCCGCTTGAATAGCTGCCTGAATATGAGTTCTGAATCGCTGACGCTGCCACTCCATTTGCTCATAAGTTCGATCACCCATGCGATAGTAATCAAGACCGGTCTCACCAATCGCTAGAATTTTGGGGTGCCTAGCTAATTGAACAAGTTCATCAACGGAGGGTTCGGGCGTATCTTCGTAATCAGGGTGAACTCCAACGGTGGCAAACAGTTGAGGATGCGCTTCAGCAAGAGCCAATACATTTGGAAAATCAGGCATGTCAACGGAAATGCACATGGCGTTTTGCACACCTGCCTCACGCATGCGAGCCAAGAGACTATCAACTTGTCCGGCATATTCCGGAAAATCAAGATGGCAATGTGAATCAACAAACATATCAGATCTCTAATAGGGTAAGTATTTAAGCTTTAAAAATGTCTTGATAACGAATAAACAGGGCTTCCATCTGAACTCTTTGAGCTAATGCATGAAGTTCATGACGCCTAGCATCTAAAAGGACTTTCCAGAAATCGGCTAATTTATTGGGGTTTGCGACCTTGGCGCAACGTTCCAACTCTGATTTCATCGTTGGGTAATAACGCACATGCCCCGATTGTTGAGCGCTCAACAAATCAGCAATCCAGCGCTCAAAGATGACTAAGAATTCCGGCATTGGCGCTTTATAAGTATTTTCAGCAATACCCAACCAGTTGACCTTCGCCCCCTCTGCCAATGCCTTTAACATCATTGGTGAGAGGTTGGCTGACTCTTCTTTGGCACCCGATAGATGATCAAGAGCATCCATCACCGCCCCACCCATCTGGCTTAGAACCTCTTCGATATCAGACTCATGAACATTCATGCCTTGAGACGCCAACTGCCCTTTGAGCCAACTCACCGCTTGATCACTTTGAGGTCTTGGGAGTGCAACCAATCTACAGCGAGACCGAATGGTTGGCAAAACACGATCTAGACGATCGCTCACCAAGATAAACAGTGTGCTCTCAGGCGGTTCTTCTAGCGTTTTAAGGAGCGTATTAGCTGATACAGCTTGAAGTGTCTCTACTGGATTGATTAAAACAACGCGTTGGATACCTCGATGAGGAGCAGTGTTAATGCCTTCAAGGGCATCTCTAACTTGATCGACTTTGATGAAGGAGCTGGCTTTTTTATCTGCCTTTTCACCATCGTCTTCAGCCTTTTTCTTGCCCTTCTTAGGTTTCTCGTCGTTTTGATCGGATCCATCAATTGCTTCATGAGGTAATAGATGCGAATGATCCTCAGGAACCACTCCCAAAAAGTCTGGATGGTTGCCGGTATCAAACCAATGACATGCCTCACATTGGCAACATGGCTTAGCGGATGATGTGTCTTCACAGAGCAATGCTTTGGCTAAATGCAAAGCAAAATCAAACTTTCCAATCCCAGGTTGACCATGGATCATGATGGCATGAGGCATTCGGTCTAACTGAATCTCAGACCAAGCCTTTGTGAACCATGGGTACAACTGATTGCTCATAGGTATTTTTTATAAACTGCTAAATAGTTAAAATCTATCAATAAAATATCAATATTAATCATATGGTTAAAGCTATTTCTTGAAGCTTTTTCCAGATAGACTCTTTGCTGTGCTGAGCGTCAATCACTCTGAACCTTACCGAATCATCAGCTGCTCTTCTGAGATATTCTTGACGGACATTCTCAAAAAAATCGGTATTCAATAACTCAAACTTATCAGGCTCTCTAGCTGCACTTCGGCGTGCCTCAGCCGTTGCACTAGGCAAATCAAAAAGGAAGGTTAAATCTGGTTGCAAGATGTGTCGTTGCTCTACCCCGCCTGAGTTCTTATGACGCATTTGAACCCAAACCTCTAGCTCGTACAGCTTAGCAAGATCCAAACCTCGACCGCCACCTTGATAGGCGAAGCTAGCGTCTGTAAATCGATCAGAAATCACGATATGCCCGGCATGAAGTGCTGGCTCAATCACGGTCGCAAGATGCTCCCGACGAGCAGCAAACATCAATAAAGCCTCAGTCTCCAGATGCATAGGATGATGCAACAGTAGCTCACGTAACTTTTCACCCAACTCAGTACCGCCAGGTTCACGGGTTAAAACCACCCTCTTCTCTGGATATTTCTTTGCTATTTCATCAGCAAAGGCCTGAATATGGGTACTCTTACCCGCACCATCAATACCCTCAAAAGTGATAAAGAAACCTGGTTGGTTGGCAGACTGATTCAATAAAGACATAAGGAGTTTCCGGGCTATTTTTTGAGTTGGTACTTTTGAACTGCTTGATTATGCTCTACAAGTGAGTCCGAAAAGGCACTTCTGCCATCCCCTTTAGCAACAAAATAAAGTGCCTTCGAGTCTGCTGGCTTCACGGTAGCTAAGAGCGCATCTTTACCAGGCATGGCAATCGGTGTAGGTGGCAACCCATATCTTGTATAGGTATTGTAGGGGCCATCCTTCAATAGGTCTTTTTTCCTAATATCGCCATCAAATCGATCGCCTAAACCATAAATAATGGTGGGATCAGTTTGCAACTTCATGCCAATTTTTAAACGGTTGTTAAAAACTGCAGACACCATGGAGCGATCGGATGGGTGCCCTGTTTCTTTTTCGATGATGGAAGCCAATTTGAGCAACTCATAAGGAGACTTTAAGGGCGAGTTATCGGGCTTCATAGCCCAAACTTCCGCCAAGCGCTTTTGCATCGCTTGATAGGCTCGCTGATAAATCAGCGTATCCGCATCACCAGGCTCGTAGATATAGGTATCGGGCAAAAAGATACCTTCAGGATGACTTTCCTTGGCTTCTATCAGGGCTAAAAGCTGTTTATCGCTCAGGGACTGGGCTGTTTTCTTCAAATCCTTCTGCGCGTTCACAGCGGCTTTAAATTGTTTAAATGTCCAGCCCTCAACTAAAGTCACATTCAATTTAACGCTGTCACCGCGAGCCATCTTCAAAAGAATCGTTGATAAGCTAGCGCCAGGTGGTAAGTCGTAAACACCAGCTTTTAAGCGCTTACCCAACAATAAGCCACGTGTCACGATCTGAACTTTCCAACTCGAGGTATCGACTCCTTGATTGATCAATTGCTTGGCTACACTAGAAACGTTAGACCCTGGGGCAATTTTGATTCGATACTGACCTTCAGGCGTCAAAGGAGTCACTACTTGAGGTATGGTTGTTTGAATAAAAGCCAAGTAAGCAAAGGCAAAACCCAATAAGATGACGAGTAATGCCAAAATCTTTACAAATAGAGAGCTCAAAATATTCTTCATCGTGTAATGATAAAAGCTTATTGAATTAAATAAGAAAATAACTGCTTATGAATCAAATGCCGCACCAACAACTTGTTA
>SSFP01000060.1 GCA_008015455.1 Polynucleobacter sp.
CCGTTGCACGTGCATCCCCTTGACCTTTGATTTTTTGTGCATCACGATAAGCACGAGACAAGATGATATCTCGTTGACGCTCAGCGTCAGCACGGATCTTCTCCGATTCAGCGGCACCGGTCGAGCGCAACTCATTAGCCACACGCTTTCGCTCAGCCTCCATACGGCGGAATACTGACTCGCTGATCTCTGCTAACAAATCAATACGCTTTAAGCGAACATCCACGATTTCAATACCAATGTCAGCAGCTTCTTCTGCCACCTTTTTGCGAATGTTCTGCATCACCTGCTCACGTTGCTCAGAAATAAGTTCGCGCACAGTACGCTTAGTGAACTCCTCATTCAGCGCTGACTTGACCAATTGATTCAAGCGATCCTGAGCCATACGCTCATCACCACGGAAACTAATAAAGAAACGACGTGGTTCAACAATACGCCACTTCACATAAGAATCCACCAGAAGATTTTTCTTTTCAGCCGTAATGAAACGCTCTGCATCTGGCGTATCAATGGTCAAAATGCGACGCTCAAAGAACTGTACGCTTTGGAATGGTGGCGGCATCTTGAACTGCAGACCAGGCTCTTCAACCACACGAACCAACTCACCAAAGGCAAAAACAGCAGCGTACTGACGTTGATCAACCACAAAAACAGTTGATGAAAGAACGCCAATAGCGATTAAGAAAGCTGCAATAAGGGGGAATATACGATTAGACATCATGAAATCTCCTAGCGCTCACGGCTTCTTAACCCATCTCTTCGATCACTCGATGATGGTGCTGGGTTAGTTGCAGGAACACCACTAGATGGAGCAGGTGTTGGAGTTGTCACAGGGGTATTGAGCACTGTGTTTGATGTGGGCACAGCTGGAGTCGTGGATGGAGTTACCTGCTGAATCAATTTATCTAAAGGTAGATATAAAAGACTGCTGCCATTTGTTTTTTGATCCACCATGACCTTAGTCACGTTGTTATAGATCTCTTGCATCGTATCGATATACATACGCTCTCGAGTCACCTGAGGCGCTTTGGCATATTCAGCTTGAATCATCTTAAATCGGGTGGCATCACCCTCAGCCGTTGCAATCACTTTGGCTTTATAACCCTCAGCTTCTTGCATTAAACGATCAGCAGCACCTCGTGCCTTTGGGATAATGTCATTGGCATAAGCCTGACCTTCATTCTTAAGACGCTCACGGTCTTGACCAGCTTTTACAGCATCATCAAAAGCAGCTTGGACTTGCTCAGGCGGCTGCACATTTTGCACAGTCACACTGGTAACAAAGATACCTGCCTTATAGCTATCCAAGATCTTCTGAATAGACACGTTCAAATCAACCGCTAACTTCTCACGGTTTTCATACAAGACGTTGTCCATCTTGCTCTTACCAACGATTTCTCTCACGGCAGTTTCAGCAGCTTGCACCACTGATGCGTCAGGCTCTTTGTTGTTAAAGAGATATTCTGATGCGTCTTTCAAGCGATATTGAACCGCAAACTTTACATCAATAATGTTCTCATCTTCAGTCAACATGGAAGAGTCTTTAAGGTTAGACGCCTTAATCACTGTTGCACGCCCCACTTCTACCGAACGAATGGAAGATAAATTAACAACTTCATGCGTCTGAATTGGCCAAGGCATGCGCCAGTTAATACCAGGTCTTGTGGTGTAGCTATATTTACCAAACTGCAGAACAACACCAGTTTGACCTTCTTGAATCATAAAGAATCCACTAAACACCCAAACCACTACCACCACCAAGGCAATCATTCCAGCACCAATACCAGGACGCATCCCTTCACCAGAGGATCCTGAAGAGCTAGGCGGTTGATTACCGCCACCCTTGCCCTTGCCTTTGAAAATACCGTTTATGCGATTGTTAAAGTCTCTCCACAACTGATCAAGATCAGGTGGACCATCTTGTTTTTGTGGCTGACGAGGTCTCTCCTCAGGCTTGGAAGCATTCTGATCTCTCTCATCACGACCACGATCGGAGCCTGATTGATGGTTATTACCCCAACCGGGATCATTAACCGAAAATATTTGTAGTAATTTACGCATCGTTGGGTGAATAAAGTCCTGTACGAGAATGAAAAACATCTAACGATTCCCAGCGTTTAGCCGGGGCCTGTAAATCATGGTCTGCCACTGACGGAACTTGCTCCACAGGAGCTTTCATTCTATCAGTGTTCTTGGCTAAATCAGCTAAAGTTTCCCTTAAAAGATCTAGACCTAAGCCTTCCTTAGCAGAAATGTAAATGGCTACAACTCGACCATTTCTGTCATATCTAAGAGTCGGACCTCGCTCCATTAAAGCAGGAACTTGATCAATCTTATTAACCACAATCAATTGAGGGCTTTGGTCAGCACCAATTTCAGCTAAAACCTTATCGACTTCTATCATTTGTTGCTCACGATCCAAGCTGGCAGCATCCACGACATGTAATAACAAATCCGCTCGAACCGTTTCATCTAAGGTCGCTCTAAAAGCTTCCACCAATTGATGAGGCAAGTCTCTAATAAAACCTACCGTATCAGAAATCACTGCCTGACCAATTTCTGGCAAATAAACTCTTCGAGAGGTGGTGTCTAGCGTGGCAAATAGCTGATCCGCCGCATAAGATCCTGCTTTGGTTAAAGCATTAAATAAAGTGGATTTACCCGCATTGGTGTATCCCACAAGAGACACCGAGAAAACTCCCCCTCTTTCGCGAGAGCGTCTTTGAGTAGCCTGTTGTCGCTGCAATTTTTCAAGCTCAGCCTGTAAACGCTTGGCTTTGGTTTCCAGCATCCGGCGATCTAACTCCATTTGAGTTTCACCCGGACCGCCACGCATACCAATACCACCCTTTTGCCTCTCCAAGTGGCTCCAAGCTTTCACCAAGCGAGAAACTTGGTAACGAACATTTGCTAACTGAACCTGTGTTTTACCCACATGACTCTTAGCTCTTTGCGCAAAAATATCCAAAATTAAACCTGTTCGGTCAATCACATGACATTTCAAATGTCGCTCGAGATTTCTTTGCTGAACAGGCGATAGTGCATGATTAAAGATAGCTACTTCAGCTTCATGAGCTTGCATTTGCTCACGCAACTCAGTCGCCTTACCAGAACCCATATAGAGAGCAGGATCAGGTTTCGCTCGTTTAGCGACCATTGTCATGACAGGTACGGAACCTGCACTAGATGCTAAAAGACTTAGCTCTGCCATGCTATCGGCAAAGTCAGGCTTTCCCCCGGGGTCTATTCCAATTAATGCCGCTTTAACTGCTTGCATACCTAATTAAGAATTAGGACTTCCCTCATCAGAGCGAAGCTCGACTGCACGAGCTGGCACAACTGTTGAAATGGCATGCTTGTAAACCATTTGAGTCACGGTATTCCGCAACAGAATGACATACTGGTCAAAGGACTCCACATTACCCTGTAGTTTGATGCCGTTAACCAAATAAATGGATACCGGAATATGGTCTTTACGCAAAGCATTTAAAAATGGATCTTGCAAAAGTTGGCCTTTATTGTTGTTCATGCCTGCTCCTTCTTTCTTTTTAATAGTTTGGAGTCTTACTCTCTAATTGTTACTTAATAACAGTATTTCAAGCCACAGTGTAACGAAGCTGTGAAAAATTGCTACTTACCGCGTTTTTTCTTACTTTTATCCTGGTCAACAAAAGGGTTTTGACCCGTACGGAATTCAAGGCGTAATGGTGTGCCACGCAACTTAAAGGCTTCTCTAAAGCGCCCTTCAAGATAACGACGATAACTATCCGTCACACCACTTAAAGCATTGCCATGAATCACCACAATAGGTGGATTAGAACCGCCTTGGTGTGCATAACGCATTTTGGGGCGAGACATACCCACACGTTTAGGTTGCTGGAACTCAACCGCTTCCTCAAGAACGCGCGTCAGCTTAGGTGTTGGTAGCTTAGACATAGCAGCTGCATAGGCTGCATCGACATCCTTAAATAACTCTTTGATACCAAAACCTTTGATAGCGGAAATTGGATGTACATTGGCAAAGTCTAAGAAACGTAGTTTTCTTGCAATATCAGTTCGAGCACGCTCTTTTTGATAATCATCCATGCCATCCCATTTATTAACAGCCAAAACCAAGGCTCTACCGGCATCCACAATAAAACCAGCAATATGCGCATCTTGCTCAGAAATATCTTGTTGGGCATCTAACATCAAGATCACAACGTTGGCATCAGCAATTGCTTGTAATGTTTTAACAACAGAAAATTTCTCAATGGCATCAAAAACCTTGCCACGCTTTCTAAGACCTGCTGTATCAATCATCACATACGGCTTGCCATTGCGCGTAAAAGGTACATCAATCGCATCCCGAGTGGTACCTGGCATGTCAAAAGCAATGACGCGCTCTTCACCAATCAAGGTATTAATGAAGGTTGATTTGCCAACGTTAGGACGACCCACTACAGCAATCCGAACAGGTTTGTTAGTTTGATCTTCCACTTCCGGTTCATCAGGAATACCTAAGCTATCCAAAGCCTCATCAATCATGGCACGAACACCATCACCATGGGCAGAAGAAATGGCGATCGGCTCGCCTAAACCTAATTCATAAAAATCAGCAGTTACTGTTGAATAGGCCATACCCTCGGCTTTATTCACAGCCAAAATAACGGGGCGACCAGTTTTACGCAAGAAGTCAGCAATGACTCGATCTTGAGGAGCCATACCCAGACGAGCATCCACCAAGAAAATAACAACATCAGCCTCGACAACCGCTTGCTTGGTTTGCTTAGCCATCTCAGCCAAGATACCTGTCTTAGCCACAGGCTCGAAACCACCCGTATCAATACAAATAAACTCACGATCACCCACGCGACCATTACCGTAATGGCGGTCACGAGTTAAACCTGAAAAATCAGCAACCAAAGCGTCTCGAGAACGCGTCAGTCGATTAAATAAAGTTGATTTGCCAACGTTTGGTCTGCCAACAATGGCGATAACTGGTTTCATAATTACATTTACTTGCTAACTCACCCCTTGGTGAGTTAGCACTTTCATCTGCCTTAATTAGGTCTGTACGCCGCTAAAGATCCGCTTCTTGTTTGAACAATAATCATGCCATTTGCCACGGTAGGGGCAGCACTAATGGCACTACTATCCACTCGAGTACGAGCAATAGAGTTGCCACTAACTTGATCTAAGAAGTGAAGGTATCCCTGCTTATCTCCCATCACTAGCAAGCGTCCGACGGCAGTTGGCTCACCTAAATCACGCCATGCCATGGTTTCATTACGCCACACTTCCACACCATCATCAGCACGATAAGCCACAACATGAGACTTTTCATCTGAGGCAAACACAAACTCTTGTGACTGAGCAGTACCCGTGAAGCTAGAAAAATCTTTAGCCCAGAGGAATGTGCCTGTATTTAAATCACCACAACCAATACGACCTTGGAATGCAACTGCACACAAACGACGACCCACTAGAGTTGGACGGGCTGCCACATCGGTCATACGCTCAATTTCAGAGAATCCTTTGGGATAAGCCAAAGATGCTTCCCATAAAACATTACCGGAAGCTAAACCCATGACACCAATCTTGCCACCTGAAAATCCAGTGACAAATGCATCAGCAGCGACAGGAACCATTGCGAAACTTGTTCTCAAAGCAAGTGCTGTTTGTGGGCGCAAGTAAGACCAACGACGTTTACCAGTTTTAGAATCCAAACCAAAGAAACGATTGTCAATTGTTCTCACAATAGCTACGCCATTCAGAACGAGTGGCTCAGTCAACACTTCACTACCTACATTTTCTTCCCAGATCTTTTCACCTTGAGCATTAAATGCATAGACCATGCCTTTAGCAGTACCGACCACAACCACTTGACCATCACTACCGGGGCCTGATGACAACTCAGTAGGTGCCTTTACTTCCCAAACACGCTTACCGCTAAGAAGATCAATCTTGCTAACTAAACCATTACCAGCAGAAGTGTAGATATAGTCGCCAACAACAACTGGGCGCATCACAAAAGTATCTGATTTACCAACACTCGTCGACCAAACAGAAGTGACCGAAAGTTTCTCATCAACACTCACTAATTTTGCAGGCTCTCTTTTGTTTGTGCTTGAGCATGCCGCCAGCCCAAGAGTTAATAGAACTGAAGAAATGACAGCTAAACGAATCACGGGACGGTACATTAACGACCTCCTACAGCATCTAATTTAATTTTTAATAAACGTTTAGCTTCATCAGAGGCTTCAGGATTTTTAGCCAATTGCTCCCAAGCTTTTTGATAAAACTGACGTGCCTCAGCATTCTTTCCCTGCGCCAACTCAACATCTCCACGACGTTCTTGCATAAGCGCCTCAAATGATTTCGATACTGAAGCTGCTGCTACTTTTTGAGCTTCTACAAAATCACCTTTATCAATCAATAGTGACACCAAACGAGATCTCGCTAAGTCTTGATGCGCATCGTTCTTTGCATGACTTGCTGACCAACGAAGATTTTTCTCCGCGCCAGCCATATCACCCGCCGCATTAGCTACTTGAGCTGCTACTAAAGATGCCATACCTGCATAACTCGTCGAGCCAAATTGATCTTGTAAATCTTGAGCAGCTCTTAATGTGCCAGGTACATCCTGTTTCTGTGCAGAGACTAATAGAGTTTCATAAAGCTTGCTAGCACCTAAAGACTGGCGCTTTTGCCACCAGCCATAACCAGCATAAGCTAAATAAGAAACTGCCAAAACCAAAACAATGGCAATGAGCCACTGACCATATTGTTTCCACCAAGCTTTAAATTCAGCTAACTGTTCTTGTTCTTCTAGATTGAAATGCATCTTCTCATCACTTATTCTGAAATAGCTACCAATTGGTCAATCACTGCATCAACCAAACCATCCATTGCAACAGTCATTTGCTGACCGTCACGACGTAAATCTTTTAATTGAGCCTGCCCTGCTTGAAGCTCATCAGGTCCAATAATAATCGCATACGCAGCACCACTACTATCTGCCTTTTTCATTTGAGATTTAAAGCTTGCTGCACCACCATCTGGAGCGCAGTGCAAAATCACCTCAATTCCAGCACTTCTTAACCTCTCAGCGACCACCATGGCAGCCTCGAGCGTGTCGCCGGCTTGATGCAGGACATAAATATCGCACCCTGAATCCACATTAGAAGCTAAACCCTGCTCCTTCATTAACTCGATCACACGTTCCATCCCCATCGCCCAGCCGCAGGCTGGAGAAGGCTTACCCCCCATTTGAGCCATGAGAGGATCATAACGACCACCGCCAGCGATCGTTCCCTGTGAACCCAACTGATCAGTTACCCACTCAAATACTGTGAGGTTGTAGTAATCCAAACCTCGAACCAAACGAGGGTTGATCGTAAACGGTAAATTATTAGCCTTTAATAAGCGCTGCACACCCTCAAAATGTTTGAGAGACTCTTCACCCAAAAAGCTTAATAACTGTGGCGCAGACTCCACAATGGGCTTCATCGCAGGATTTTTACTGTCAAGAATACGAAGCGGATTGGTATGCAAGCGACGCTTTGCATCCTCATCTAAATCTGCCTCATGTTTTGTGAAGTGCGCAATCAAAGCCTCACGATGGGCTGCTCGCTCATTGGCTTGTCCCAAAGAGTTCAGCTCTAGCTTAACGCCCATCAAACCCAAATCATCCCAAAGGCGCTGACACATCAAAATAATTTCAGCGTCAATATCCGGACCAGCAAAACCTAAAGCTTCAATGCCCAGCTGATGGAATTGACGATAACGACCACGCTGAGGGCGCTCATGTCTAAACATGGGACCTGTATACCAAAGACGTTTAGGTCCTTCATATAACAAGTTATGCTCAATCACAGCTCTTACAGCAGCTGCTGTACCTTCTGGTCTGAGGGTTAATTGCTCACCATTCAAACTATCCTCAAAGGAGTACATCTCCTTTTCAACAATATCGGTCACCTCACCAATACCACGCTTAAACAAAGCTGTTTGCTCAACGATAGGTGTTCTAATTTGCTGATAACCATAAGACTTCACTAAGCTCTGAATGGATTGCTCCAAAAAGCTCCACAGGGGTGCCTCATGAGGAAGAAGATCATTCATCCCCCGAACACCAGTGATTTTTGATTGTTTATCTTGTGCTTGAGTACTCATCTTTATCAGTCTTAATTTTTAACTCGATAGGTATTTTTGACATACTCGTCAACAATGACCTGAAATTCTTCAGCAATCTTATCGCCACGCAAAGTCTTGACTTTGACACCATCAACAAATACCGGGGCCGCAGGAGACTCACCGGTACCCGGTAATGAGATGCCTATATTGGCATGTTTACTTTCACCGGGTCCATTCACAATACAGCCCATCACAGCAACATTCATCGACTCAACACCTGGATGATCAACTTTCCAGACTGGCATTTGATGGCGAAGATAACTTTGAATCTTTGCCGCCAACTCTTGGAAGTAGGTGCTAGTGGTTCGACCACAACCTGGGCAAGCGATCACCATCGGCGTGAAATTACGCAAACCCATCGTTTGCAAAATTTCTTGAGCGACAATCACTTCATTTTCACGAGGCGCACCGGGCTCTGGGGTTAAAGAAACACGAATCGTGTCTCCAATACCCTCTTGCAAAAGTACTGAAAGTGCTGCCGTTGAAGCAACAATCCCTTTGCTACCCATGCCCGCTTCAGTTAAACCTAAATGCAACGGGTAATCACAACGCTGAGCTAAGTCACGATAGACCGCAATCAAATCCTGAACAGCACTCACTTTGCAGGACAAAATAATTTGATGACCAGGTAAACCTAACTCCTCTGCTCTTTGCGCTGACTGCAAAGCAGACTGAATCAATGCTTCAGCCATTACCTCACGCAACTCAAGAGGCTGTGACTTGAGTGCATTTTCATCTAATAATTTGGCTAATAGGTCTTGGTCTAAGCTACCCCAGTTCACACCAATGCGAACAGGCTTTTGATACTGACAAGCCAGCTCAATCATTTGAGAAAACTGAACATCTCTCTTCGCACCTTGACCCACATTACCTGGGTTGATTCGGTATTTAGATAGTGCTTGAGCACACTCTGGGTAATCCGTTAATAGCGTGTGCCCGTTGTAATGAAAGTCTCCCACCAAGGGCACCAAGACTCCCATCTTATCTAACTGTTCACGAATCGCAGGCACTGCTGCAGCTGCAGCTGGAGTATCCACAGTGATCCGCACAATCTCAGAACCAGCTCTTGCAAGATCTTTAATTTGAATAGCTGTTGCAATGGCATCAGTCGTATCGGTGTTCGTCATTGACTGGACTCGAACAGGCGCATCACCGCCAACGGTGACCACTTGACCTGCCCACTCAATCAAAGCCTGCTTAGAAAGTCTACGCAAAGGAGCATTTGAAAGACTTGATGACATTAGCCTCTTGCTCCTTTGTCAAACTTAACAACCTGCATTCTTTCGCGGACATTGGTGCGGTCTTTAACATCCCCCGCTAACTGACCACAAGCTGCAGCAATATCGTCACCACGAGTTTTTCTAACGGTAGTGATAATTCCAGCATCCATTAAACGTTTTGCAAAATCTTGAACTCGAGCGTTACTTGAGCGCTTAAGCCCTGACTCAGGAAAAGGATTGAATGGGATTAAATTCAATTTACATGGAATCTTCTTTAAAAGATCCACCAATTCTTTTGCATGTTGATCTGTATCATTCACGCCATCCAACATGCAATATTCAAAAGTCAAAAAGTCACGAGGAGCAAAAGGCAAATAGCGCATACAAGCAGCCATTAACTCCTTCAGCGGATATTTTTTATTGATAGGCACCAATTCATCGCGCAATGCGTCATTGGGCGCATGCAAGGAAACAGCCAAAGCTACCGGTAAATCATTAGCCAATCTGTCCATCATCGGCACGACACCTGATGTAGATAAAGTGACTCGACGGCGAGATAAACCATAAGCATGGTCATCCAACATTAAACGCATAGCCCCAACCACCGGCTCATAATTTAACAAAGGTTCCCCCATGCCCATGAGGACAACGTTGGAGATCACACGCCCTTCGTGCTCTTCAATGGGCGTACCGTCGTAACTATCAATTCGACGAATAGCCTGAGGATCTCGACGTAATGAATGTTCAGCCAACCAGAGCTGACCGATAATTTCGCCAAGGTTTAAATTTCTAGAAAAGCCTTGTTTGCCCGTTGAGCAAAAACGACAATTAACAGCACAACCTGCTTGAGAAGAAATACAAAGAGTTCCCCGATCATCTTCAGGGATATAGACCATCTCAACAGCATCACCCGCACCAACATCCAGTAACCACTTGCGAGTGCCATCGGTTGCATGCTGATCACTCACAATGGGCAAGGCTGTGATTTCAGCCTTATCAACCAGTGTTGCTCTGAAAGACTTGGCTAAATCACTCATTTGAGTGATATCAGCCTCACCTCTTTGATGAATCCAACGTAACAACTGTTTTGCACGAAAAGGCTTCTCCTCAAGGCTTGCTATGTATGCGGCAAGCCCTTCGGGATCAAAATTCAGCAGGTTGATACGTGGATCAATCAATGTAAGTCGTTAAAAATTAACGTGCAAAAATTTGCATGCCTGGGAAGAAGAAAGCAACTTCTACAGCAGCAGTTTCAGGAGCATCTGAACCGTGAACAGCGTTTGCATCGATGCTATCAGCAAAGTCAGCACGGATCGTACCTTTATCAGCCTTCTTAGGGTCAGTTGCACCCATCAGTTCACGATTCTTAGCAATCGCGCCTTCACCTTGCAATACTTGAATCATCACAGGACCTGAAATCATGAAATCTACTAGATCTTTGAAGAAAGGACGCTCTTTGTGAACTGCATAAAACTGCTCAGCTTCTTGACGTGAAAGGTGAGCCATTTTTGCAGCAATCACTTTCAAGCCAGCTTGCTCAAAACGTGCGTAAATTTGACCAATAACGTTTTTAGCTACTGCGTCTGGTTTGATAATAGAAAGTGTGCGCTCAATCGCCATGAGTAAACTCCATTGATAGATAGATTAAAACCTCAAATTATACAGGTTTTACCCTTAGCTTTCTCCCCTCCAAAAGCCTAAACGCATTGATTTTTAAGGAAAAGTAGAAAAAATATAGGCTCAAAATGTCATATTGATGACGCAAACACCCCTATTTGGGTGTCAACAATCTAAAAAGCACTTGAAAAACACATGAAATGGCTATACTTATCAGTGCGAGCCCAGTGGTGGGCGAGTCATGTTTAATACATAAAGGAGTCTTAATGAGCGATCTCAACACTTATGGTTTTGGGCACAGCAGCGCAACAACGAGCGTTCAAGTCCGCAACCGGGTGTTACGTAACACCTATGCCCTACTGGCTTTATCAATGGTGCCTACAATTTTAGGAGCCTGGATCGGTGTTGCTACAGGATTTTCACTTTTTGCTGGTAGCCCTTTTATTGGCTTCATCGCCTTCATGGCGATCGCCTTTGGTTTCTTTTGGGCGATTGAAAAGAATAAGGACAGCGGTCTAGGCGTTGTTTTATTGCTAGGCTTCACCTTCTTCATGGGTCTCATGCTCTCACGCCTCATTGGTGCTATTTTGGGCTTTAGCAACGGCGCAAGCTTGATCATGACAGCATTTGGTGGCACTGCGATCATCTTTGCTGGTATGGCAACTTTAGCGGGTAGCGTGAAAAAAGATCTTTCAGAAGGTCTTGGTAAGTGGCTTTTTGCTGGCGTTATCTTGTTGATACTTGCATCAGTAGCCAATATTTGGTTACAAATGCCAGCTTTAATGCTCACGATCAGCGTTGCTGCGATTGCTATTTTCTCAGCCTTTATTTTGGTGGATGTACAACGCATCATTAATGGCGGCGAAACTAACTATGTGATTGCAACACTCAGCATTTACTTGAATGTTTACAACGTATTTAGCAACCTACTAGCCATCCTTGGTATTTTTGGTGGCGACAGAGAGTAAGTAAGTTTTAGCTTCAAACAAAACGGCTTCTGATGAAGCCGTTTTGTTATTTCTGCTGTTATTTCTCAGATCCTATCCATCTGCCCTACCCATGAGTTCTTTCAAAAACTGCTACAGATTCAATATGAGAGGTATGCGGGAACATATTCATCACGCCAGCTGATTGAAGACGGTAGGCACCTTGCCCCAACAAAATTCCAACATCACGCGCCAAGGTGGCTGGGTTACAAGACACGTAGACGATTCTTTGAGGTAAATAAGCTTGATCTTCTTGATTAGAAGAGCTTGCTAGTTGAGCAATCGCTGTTGCCAAGGCCATCGCTCCATCCCTTGGAGGATCAATTAACCATTTAGAAGCCCGCCCCCAGGATTTAATGGTGTCTGGACTTACTTCAAATAAATTAGCGCAAGCAAATTGCACCTTATTCTCTAAGTGATTGTGGTCTGCATTAGCCTGAGCTCTTATCGTTAAAGCTTCACTACCCTCAATACCAAACACTTCTCTAGCGTGGCGAGCTAAAGGTAGTGTGAAATTACCAATGCCACAAAATAAATCCAGCACTCGATCAGATGGATTGACTTGCAACAAGTTAACTGCCTTTCTGACCAAGACTTGATTCATTTGATGATTCACTTGCGTGAAATCAGTGGGCTTAAAAGGCATCTCGATATCAAAATCTGGCAAGCGATAACAAAGTTGAGTTTGCTCCGGATAAAAAGGCTTGGCTGACTCAAGATCTCCAGCTTGCAACCAAATATGAATCTGATGCTCTTGGGCAAACTGCTTGATGAGTTCTTGATCTTTTTGACTTGGGCGAGATAAATGTCTTAAGACAAAGACATAAGAGAGACTTCCCATAAGCTCACCCTCACCCAATGCAAATTCGATTTGAGGCCAAGACTCCGGGCTTGAAAAGGATTGAATTAACTCTCGCCAATAAGGCAGTAAATCAGAAATCTTCTTTGGAAGAATAGGACATTCCAACATGTCCGTGATGCGATTGGCTTTCTTTTGATGGAAGCCTACCAATACACGTACTTTAGGGATCTTAAAGATAGAGAGTCTTCCGCGGTATCGATACTCCCAAGAAGGTCCTGCTACAGGTCTTAGTAAAAACTCTGGTTTAGTTCTACCTAAGTATCTGAGGTTATCTTCCAACACCCGTTGCTTCATGGATAACTGAGCTCTTGGATCTAAATGCTGCATAGAGCAACCACCACACTCTCCAAATGAAGGACAACGTGGACTAATACGACTAGGTGATGACTTGTAGATAGCCTCTAATTTAGCGAGCTCAAACTTACTCTTAATCTTGTAAGACTGATACTCAACATCTTCACCTGGTAAAGCGTCCTGAATAAAAACCACTTTACCTGGAACACCATTCTCATCAAGAGGACGCGCAACCCCTTGCGCCTCTAGATTAAGAGATTCAACAATTACACGGGTCACGATTGATCTTTAGGGTCAGATGAAAATAACTCTAGATATTGCTGCCAGAAAGCACCCGGCGCTGTCTTTGACTCCTTGAGTAGCTCGCTCTTCACAAACGCAATCTCCTCTTCATACTCTTCTGGCGTCACTCCACCACGCATGCGTTGGAAGCGGCAATAAAGCAGATAGGTATTAACGACATCTGTTTCACAGTAATCACGAATTTCTTTGATCTTGCCGTCTAGATAACCTTGCCATACTTGACCGCCATCCATGCCCATCTTGCCAGGAAAGCCGCACATTTTTGCTAAAGCGTCTAATGGCGCATTGGCTCGACCAGAGAATTTAGCCAACACATCCATGAGATCAATATGGCGCATATGGTAGCGGCTGATGTAGTTATTCCACTTAAAGTCACGACTATCACTGTCGCCACTCTCACCCATCTCCCAATACCTTGAAGAGGTGACACCATTTAATAAAGCACGGTAGTGCAAAACTGGTAAATCAAAACCACTGCCATTCCAAGATACCAACTGAGGCGTATATTTTTCAATCAAGTCAAAAAATGCTTGAACAATCTCTTTTTCAGAGCTTTGCGCATCACCTAGGCTACCCACCTTAAATTGAGGCAAGCCATCTTTAGTTGTTCTTCTAATGACGCAAGAAATAGCCACCACCTTTTGCAAATGCAAAGGCATAAACTCAGTACCTGTTTTTTCTTTACGATCAGCCAGTGCTTGAGTGACCACCTCTAGATCACTCACTGAATCAGGAATATTCTCCAAGCGACGAATACCCGCAGCATCAGGGATGGTTTCAATATCAAAAACTAAAACACCTGCCATATCAATGCATCCTTTTAATCATCTAGTAAAGCATCTTTATCTAAGCCATGACTATGAAGATATTTCTTCAACTTTACCAAAGCCTCTTGTTGGATCTGACGAACTCTCTCTTTAGATAAACCAATTTCCTTAGCCACATCCTCCAAGGTTGCCGGTTCCTGATTATCTAAACCATAGCGTCGAACAATCACGACTCGCTGA
>SSFP01000082.1 GCA_008015455.1 Polynucleobacter sp.
AGCTGATCCCGGGCGCACTCGAAAACTTCTCTTACATGCCATAGAAATTAACAAGCTCATCGGCAAAGTGGAGCAACGTGGATATACGCTTGTGCCGATTAATCTGCACTTTAGTAAAGGTCGAGTGAAGTGTGAAATTGGCTTAGGGCGCGGCAAAAAGCAACACGATAAGCGTGAAACCACCAAAGATCGTGAATGGGAAATTGAAAAAGCCCGAATTATGCGTTCGGGCTCTAAATACAAAGACTAGTTTTTAGCTTATTTCTTAGCTAGCATTGACCAGGTATCTACAACGCTATCTGGATTTAAGGAAATTGATTTAATCCCCTTATCCATTAGCCATTTTGCAAAGTCTGGGTGATCTGAAGGACCTTGACCGCAAATACCAATGTACTTGCCTTTTGCTATACAAGTTTCAATCGCTCTAGCAATTAAAAACTCAACAGCTGGGTCCCGCTCATCAAAATCAACGGCTAGCAACTCCATACCTGAATCACGATCAAGCCCCAAGGTTAACTGAGTCAAATCATTAGATCCAATTGAAAAGCCGTCAAAGTGCTCTAAGAATTGCTCGGCAAGAATCGCATTCGATGGAACTTCGCACATCATGATCACGCGCAAACCATTATCTCCGCGTTTAAGTCCCTGTTTTTCTAACAAACCAATGACTCTCTCAGCTTGCTTAACAGTTCGTACAAATGGGATCATGATTTCAACATTCGTTAAACCCATGTCGTTACGCACACGCTTCATCGCTTCACATTCCATAGCAAATGCTTCTGCAAAGTCGTCAGAAATATAACGAGAAGCCCCACGGAAACCTAACATTGGATTTTCTTCGTCCGGTTCGTATCTTGAACCACCAATCAGTTTCTTGTACTCATTGGATTTAAAGTCAGACATACGAACAATGACTGGCTTTGGATAAAAAGCTGCGGCAATAGTGGCGATGCCTTCAACTAACTTATCAACATAAAAAGCTCTCGGGCTAGCATGACCACGAGCAACACTCTCCACAGCCTTCTTCAAATCTAAATCAATATTAGGGTATTCCAAAATAGCCTTTGGATGCACGCCAATATTGTTATTAATAATAAATTCAAGACGCGCTAAACCAACACCACCGTTAGGGATCTGGCAAAAATCAAATGCTAACTGTGGGTTACCCACGTTCATCATGATCTTTAATGGAATAGCAGGAAGCTCTCCGCGACTGACTTCTGTCACCTCGGTTTCAATAGGGCCATCGTAAATACGCCCTTCATCGCCCTCTGCACAAGACACTGTTACAACAACGCCATCTTTGAGAAAATCAGTAGCGTCACCGCAACCAACAACCGCAGGAACGCCTAGTTCACGAGCAATAATTGCAGCATGGCAAGTTCTACCACCTCGATTAGTCACAATCGCTGATGCACGTTTCATCACAGGTTCCCAGTTAGGATCCGTCATATCAGCGACCAGAACATCGCCAGGTTGAACTCGATCCATCTCACTAGCGTCTTTAACGACTCGAACCGTTCCAGTGCCAATCTTTTGACCAATGGCACGACCAGTTGTTAAAACAGTGGAATTCCCCTTGAGCTTATAGCGCATTTCAACTTGGCCATGAGCTTGGCTCTTCACTGTCTCTGGACGGGCTTGAAGGATATAGATCTTGCCATCAATACCATCTTTACCCCATTCAATATCCATCGGACGTTCATAGTGCTTTTCAATGATCATGGCGTAACGAGCTAACTCAGAAACGTCCTCATCGCTGATCGAGTAACGATTACGTTGCTCAAGTGGCACATCAACAGTTTTAACGCGTCCAGGCTCACCAGGCGCTGTAAATTGCATTTGAATCAGCTTGGAGCCCAAACTTCTGCGAATAATGGCTGATTGACCAGCAGCTAAAGTGGGCTTAAATACATAAAATTCGTCTGGATTAACCGCACCTTGAACAACTGTTTCACCAAGACCATAGCTTGATGTAATGAATACAGCATCTTTAAAACCTGACTCTGTGTCTAGTGTGAACATCACACCTGAAGAGGCTTTATCAGAGCGAACCATTCGTTGAATACCAGCTGACAATGCGACTTCTGCGTGTGCAAATCCTTTGTGCACACGATAGGAAATAGCTCGATCGTTATAAAGCGATGCAAATACTTCACGAATACGATGTAAAACATCATCAATGCCTACGACATTCAAAAATGATTCCTGCTGTCCAGCAAATGAAGCATCTGGCAAATCTTCAGCTGTTGCTGAAGAGCGCACAGCAAATGAACCCTTACCATCCGCATCTAAAACCTTAAAAGCAGCACGAATTTCATCTTCAAGACGTTTTTGGAATGGTGCTTCTTCAACCCAACGACGAATCTCTGCACCGGCTTCTGCAAGCGCTTTCACATCGTCGACATTGAGCGAATCTAAGCGCTGATTAATTCGGTCTGTTAGTTGGTTGTGAACTAAAAAAGCACGAAATGCTAACGTGGTGGTCGCAAAACCTGTTGGAACGCGAACACCACTAGCATTTAATTGAGAAATCATTTCCCCTAAAGAGGCATTTTTTCCGCCGACTGATTCAACATCAGACATGCGTAATTCCTCAAAGGGCAAAACATATGCGTTAGCATGGTTTGGATTAGTCATAAAAACTCACAAAGTAATAGAAAATCTGCACTGCGGCACATAACTTGAGTTAAATTTAAGTTTATGGCGTGTAATGGCTTTATTGTAGCCTTTTATATCCCATCCAACATAATTAGAAAATAATGTAAATATGTCCGCAAAACCTCGTCTTGTATTCATTGTTTCCGATGGTACTGGCATCACTGCCGAAACCTTTAGTCAGTCCATTCTTGCTCAATTTGAACTCCCTTTTAGGCAAGTGAGGCTCCCTTTTGTCGATACCGTAGATAAAGCTCATCAAGCTGTTCGAGAAATCAATGAATATGCTCAAAAGTCTGGGCAACAACCAATTGTTTTCACCACTTTGGTAAATCCTGAAGTAAACCAAATTGTGACAGGTTCTAAAGGTTTGATGATGGACATGTTCCAAACTTTTATATCCCCTTTAGAACAAGCATTAGGGGTTCAGTCTAACCATGCTATCGGTAGATTCCACAATAATGCTGACACTGATTCTTACAAGAATCGAATTGAAGCGATTAACTTCTCGCTCGCGCATGATGATGGCCAATCAAATCAAAACTTAGCTGATGCAGATGTCGTTTTGGTAGGCGTCTCACGTAGTGGCAAGACCCCTACTAGCCTCTACTTAGCAATGCAGTATGGCTTGAAGTCTGCCAACTACCCTCTTATTCCAGACGACTTTGAAAGAAGTCAGATGCCAGTGGATATTCAGCCTTACAGAAAGAAACTATTTGGGTTAACGATTGACCCGATGAGACTTTCAGAAATTCGCAATGAACGTCGTCCAGGAAGTAATTACGCAAAAATCGAAAACTGTCGCTACGAAGTCAGTGAGGCAGAAGCCATGATGAGAAAAAACAATATCCCATGGCTATCAACCACCAATAAATCGATTGAAGAAATTGCCACGACCATTTTGCAAGAAATCAAACCAAACAGAACGAACTATTAAGCTTGGCTGATCTATTTAGATTCACGTCTGATACGTTTAACTTCAAACAAGCAAATAGCAGTCGCCGCCCCCACATTTAATGACTCAATACAAGGGTCTTGAGGAATCAAAACCCCTTTTGAAATAGCCAATAGTTCTGGATGAACCCCAGCTCCTTCATTGCCAAATACCCAAGCATGCGGAATTTTCAGTTCATCCCCTAAATCATATAAGTCTTGCTCGGCCTCAAGACTTGTAGCAAGGATGGGTAATTTCACCTTTTCGCGTATATCGTTAAGAGACCAAGCTTCAAAAATTTTTAAGTGTCGATGGGCTCCCATAGCAGATCTCATGACCTTTGAGGACCAAGCTTGCGCTGTCCCCTTCATACAAACAATGTATTTAAAACCAGCTCCTGCTGCTGAACGCAGCATCGAACCAACGTTACCCGCATCTTGAATACCATCCAGTATCAATAGATCTTGATGATGGTTGATAGGGAAAACCAGTTTAGGAATTTTCACAGTAACCAAAATGGGGGGTGCCGTACCTAGTTCAGAAATCTTTTTCCAAGCCGTCTCATCAAGAATATAAAGCTCAGTTTGAGGCACCAATGCTAATTGCATATCAATCACTGCAGCAATCTCTGCTTGATTGAGACCCTCTTGAGTTGTAAAGATTTCTAGCAGATCTTCGCTACCCAGCCATGCTTGGGCTAAATGAATACCTTCTGCAACCGCTAAAGACAATTCACCACGTAACTTACTAGCCTTCACCCCACCATCCAATAAAACTTTGAGGCGCTTAACTAAAGAGTTATCCAGTGAGCTGATATGTTTTGGTGATTTCATATGAGTTTCAACTCCAATACAGCCTTCACAGGACCATAAGAGCGTCGATGTTGTGGGCAAGGGCCATTGGATTTCAGCGCCTCTAAATGAAGAGCTGTCGGGTAACCCATGTGTTGGTCAAATCCATACATAGGATATTGTTGATGAAGCAATTGCATATCACGATCCCTTTTAACTTTAGCCAAAATCGATGCAGCTGAAATGGCAGGAACTTTGCTATCACCCTTCACAATCGCTTCCATAGGTATATCTAAATTGGGGCAACGATTACCATCAATTAAAGCTTTGCTGGGTAGCTGACCTAACTGGCTCTCCAGCCCTTGAATAGCGCGCTTCATGGCAAGCATAGTGGCATGCAAAATATTTAAAGAGTCAATTTCAGCAACGCTAGCTTCAGCAATACACCAAGCCTTTGAATGCTGAATGATGAGCTCATAAAGCTCTTCTCTTACCTTAGCACTTAATTTCTTTGAATCATTTAAACCAATAATTGGTTTTTCTGGGTCAAGCACGACGGCAGCAGCAACCACTGAACCAGCTAAGGGTCCACGACCCGCTTCATCAACACCACATACGCATTCAAAGGAACTAGACACGAATCACTTCCGCAATCACTTCAGCAACCAACTTGCCAGTCGGTAGATTCAAGGACTCATGCATTTGAGTAAATCGCTCCTTAAGCTCTGCGACCTTTTGCGGTTGATCCAACCATGCTAAGGTGGCTTTTGCTAATGCCTCGGGACTACCCTCCTCTTGCAGTAACTCAGGGACCACAAATTCACCAGCAAGAATATTGGGTAAACCAACGTATGGCAAATAAGCTTGTCGGCGCATCATCCAAGCAGTTAATACGGGGACTTGATAAGAAATCACCATTGGCTTTTTCCATAAAGCGGCTTCTAATGTTGCTGTGCCACTGGCTATTAACACAACATCAGCTGCTTCTAAGGCAAGGCTTGCTTGTCCATCAAGTAAATGAATCGAAATATCATTTTTCTTATTTTGAATATCTTTTGCTAACTGTTCGTTGGCTGGTCGCAAAGCTGGCGTGGCAATGGGAACAACAAACTCAATCCCCTCACCGTAGGCATGCCGCATGAGTTCAATGGCTTTAAAAAATCCAGGGGCAATATGAGTAATTTCAGACTGGCGACTACCTGGCATGACGGCTATCACTGGTCGTTCATGAGGTATACCCAGAGTCTTTTTAGCTGATTCCGGATTAGGAACCATTGGAATCTGTGAAGCCAATGGATGTCCTACATAAGAAGCATGCATCCCAGCCTTTTGATAAATATCTGGTTCAAATGGAAAAATGCAAAGCATCCGATCAACAGATTCTTTAATTCCTTTGATACGTCCACCACGCCAAGCCCAAATCGATGGGCTTATAAAGTGAATCGTGGGAATGCCGTGAGCTTTGAGCTTTTTCTCAACACCTAAATTAAAGTCAGGTGCATCAACACCTAAATAAGCCAAAGGACGATGAGTTAATAATTCGCTAATGAGAGTCCGACGCAAAGACAATATCGCAGGCAACTGCTTGATGGCTTCAACATATCCTCTGACAGACAAGGTTTCCATGGGCCACTGCGCATCAAAGCCTTGAGCAATCATTTGAGGACCGCCCACACCACGTACAGGAAGCTTTGATAAACCTGCGATCTCCTTCATACCAGCTAAAACACTAGCAGCTAGCATATCGCCTGATGGCTCGCCTGCAACGCAAGCGAGGTACGCATCGACTGTATTAGCGGGCAATGCCGCGCTGTGAAGCGGCGATAAAGTCATGGAATAGTCTTATTTTTGTCGCTGTATCAGCTTCAGTTGATTGCTTCTCTTCGGCTAAATCGAGGATAGCTTTTTTAGCATCTTCAAAACTCAAGCCCTGCTTGTAAAGTAATTTATACACTTGGCGTAGCGCAGTAATTGATTCTGGCGAAAAACCACGACGCTTTAAACCTTCAGCATTTAAACCATGGGGCTCAGCCACAGCACCTGATGCAATCACATAAGGTGGCAAATCTTGAACTAGCTTTGAAGCACCGCCAATCATCGAATGTTCGCCAATACGAACAAATTGATGAACGCCAGACATACCGCCTAAGATCGCCCAATCACCTACATGTACATGACCAGCAATTTGGGCATTGTTCGAGAAAATGGTGTTGTTACCAACCACACAATCATGGGCAATATGAACATAAGCCATGATCCAATTATCGTTACCGATTTTTGTGAACCCGGCATCCTGAGTTGTACCTGTATGTAATGTAGTGAACTCACGAATCACATTGCGGTCACCAATGATTAACTGAGTGGGCTCATCTCGATACTTCATGTCCTGTGGCGCACCACCCACTGATGCAAAGTGACCAATCTTATTATCTTGTCCAATGGTTGTGCATCCTTCAACAACAGTATGCGCACCAATCTTTGAATTTTTACCAATCTTGACATTTGGACCTACAACTGCATAAGGACCAATCTCAACACCTTCTGCAATCTTAGCTTTCGGGTCAATAATGGCAGTCGCATGAATCAAAGACATCTTAAGCATCCTTTTTGCGAATGGTGCACATTAAATCAGCTTCAGTGACAACGACATCATTAACTGTTGCGAATGTTTTAAATTTCCAAATACCGCCCTTAAAGCGCTCGATAGATGCATTGAGAACTAACTGATCACCAGGAGTGACGGGACGTTTAAAACGAGCATTATCAATGCCCACAAAGAAATAGACTGAATCATCAACTGCATCATTACCAAATGTTAATAAAGCAGCTGTTTGAGCTAAAGCTTCTAGGATTAATACGCCAGGCATTACTGGAAACTCAGGAAAATGCCCAGTAAAGTGAGGTTCATTCATCGTGACATTCTTGAGAGCCTTCACACGCTTGCCAGCTTCTAACTCAAGGACACGGTCAACCAATAGAAATGGATAGCGATGCGGCAACATCTTCAAAATCTGGTTGATATCAAAATTAACTAATTCGGTCATGATGAGTCCTTCTTTTATATTTATTTACTGGCTTCAGAAAGCATTTTAATTTGCTTCTCTAATTCTTTAATTTACTGACGCATCTTATCTAAGCCCCGCAAAATAGCTGCGTTCTTTTCCCAATCAGAATGCGGCAACATTGGGAAAATGCTGGTGTAATGCTGACCTGGCTTATCAATCGATCTAATAATGGTGGTGCCACCGGATATGGTTGTTTGATCAGCAATCGTCAGATGTCCTGAAAAACTTGTAGACCCACCAATCATGCACATCTTGCCAATACGAGTACTTCCGGCAACCGCTGTATTGCCAGCGATAACTGTCAAAGCACCAATGTGAACGTTATGCGCAATTTGAACCAAATTATCAATTTTGCAACCACTCTCAATTACCGTATCAGCCATAGCACCGCGATCAATCGATGTATTGGAGCCAATCTCGACATCATCACCTATAACAACAGCACCAATCTGAGGGACTTTTACCCACTCCTTAGCTGGAAGATCAGGGGCAAAACCAAAACCATCTGACCCAATCACAGTGCCACTATGAATAATCATTCGATGACCTAAGCTACAGCCATGATAGATCGTGACATGGGGATAAATAATCGCATCATCGCCTATTGAAGCACTCTCACCTATAGCTACATGAGAGAGAAGCTGAGTTCTCTCACCAACCTTTGCATTCTTCGAAATATAACAATGAGGTCCAATATAAGCACTTGAAGCAATAATAGCCCCAGCTTCAATAACAGCAGTCGGATCAATACCAGCCTCAAGTTTATTAGAACTAGCCTTAGCAAACTCTTGAGAAATCCTAGCAAATAATGCATAAGGATTATTGGTGATTAGATATGAGCGATAAGTGGGTGATTCATGCTGAGATAAATACTCAAAATCTGATTCCGACACCACCAAACCAGCAGCTGCACTAACTACTGCATCAGATCTATATAAAGGATTTGCTAAGAATGCTAATTGTTGAATATTAGCTTCTTTAAGAGGTGCAAACTCTTTGACTTGAAGGGCTCCAGAGCCAACCAATCGAGCTGAAAATTGCTTGGCTAGCTCTGCAATGGTTGGCATTTATGGGATCCCAAATACTGGCACTAAATTAGCGTGAGCTATTCAATGCCTTGATAACCTCATCTGTCACATCAATACGAGGATTAACATATGCTGCTTCTTGAACAATTAGATCCAGTTTACGTTGCTCTGCAACAGCTTTAAGAGCTTGATTAGCCTTTTGCGCAATCTTTGAACGTTCTTCAAAACTACGCTGATTTACATCTTCAGTGAACTCGCGTTGTTTACGTTGCAATTCACGATCAGCATCAGCCAATTCTCTTTGCTTGCGAACACGATCTGTATCGGACATGACAGCAGCCTCTTTGTCTAATTTTTCAGCTGCTGATTTAATTTTTTGAGCATCATCTCTTAAATCCTTTTCTCGTTTAGAGAAATCGGATTGAAGTTTGGCTTGACTTGCTTTAGCCATATTAGATTCTTTGAAAATTCGCTCTGAATTAACAACCCCAATTTTCCCACTGAAATCTTTATCATCAGCAGCCAAGCTTGATGCTGAAAAACCAATGGAAGCAACTAAAGCTAGTGTTACTTGAGTGATGTTAAGTTTATGAGTGTGATTCATACGAATATACCTTTAAGAAAATTAAAATGCGGTCCCAATTTGGAACTGGAATCGTTGTAATCGATCATCTGGTTTGCTACTAATTGGAAGAGCATAGCTGAATTTTAATGGCCCCAATGGAGAAATCCAAGAAAGTCCAAATCCATAAGATTTTTTCAAATCAGAGATATTAATTGTGCTATCGAAAACGTTACCGGCATCCATAAATCCAAATAACCTTAGAGTCTTATCAACCCCTGCCCCCGGTAAAGGGAAAGTATATTCAGCATTCATCACAAGTTTTGATGAACCACCAGTTGGACTTTTAATACCGGTTGGAGTATTGGTGCCAACATAATACTGATCCGTTTGAGGCCCCAAAGATCCGGGCTCATAGCCTCGAACAGATCCGATACCACCAACATAGTAATTCTTTGTAATAGGGAATTTTTTTCCGTTATAGGTGTCACCATATCCAATTTCACCATTAAGCGAAATTACATTACCTTTTAGTAATGGGTAGAAGTACTGATGCTGATAGTAAGCTCGATAATACTCAAGATCTCCTAGAGCTGTACCCAATTCCATACTCACTTGTTGGTATGTTCCTCTCGACGGTATTAATGCACTATCACGCCCATCACGCGCCCAACCAACTGTTAAAGGAATGTTAAGAGTGCTTTCACCATACTCATTCTTGTAATCCAAATAAGCTTGGGGGGTATTAATTGATGTTGTAATCTTCAACTGTTCTGCACCAATACCAAAAAATACTCTATCTACCTCTGAGTAAGGTACACCTAACTTAAAACTACCTCCAGTTGATTCAACTTTATATTGTGTATCACCAGCGTAGTACAAAGGCATATTCGTTCTTGTATAAAGTTCAGTA
>SSFP01000102.1 GCA_008015455.1 Polynucleobacter sp.
AGGTTGTACCTGCTGTATCATAGAGGAGGTTTTGATATGGAATTTGGTAAACTTTTCAATATCCAAATCCATAACTTCTCTCGGGCTAGCTGCTATTGTCCCAGTCTTGGAAGAACGGAACTGTGGAGTTTTACTGTCTCCTACTCGGGTAGGGAATCCAGAGTTCTCTACCTCTTTAACTACATCAAGCTTGATATCATTAAGATCTCTCAACGACCCACCAGCCATCATTTGACAAATGTCCCGAATGAAATCAGGAGCTGACCGTTTTATCTTATGCTCTTTGCAGTCAGCTTTGATTTCTTCATCTGTAGGTGGTATGTAGTTGTCAGGGCATGTTGTACGCCTCATTTAAGACACAGGAATCTTTGTGTGCTTGAGCGCCAGAGATTGACAATGACTAACTCGAGTTGTCGCATCTTTGATCATCTGATCTCTTATGGACACTAACGAGTCAGCACAAGCTATCTGCGCTGTGTTGTTTGCGAACGTGGAGTAATGATGTGCCATCGTCAGCCATTTGATCGGCGAGGTTATACCGCCATTTGTACCCTCTGCGTATGAGGCCTCAAGTGCTTGCCACTTTTTCTGAGCTTCGTTAACAGCCGTCTGAGACTGAATAACAGCACGCTCACGATCAATATCAGCCTTGAGATTGCTAATAGCACCCTCCATTCCCGGAAGGAACTCAAGGGCAAAGAAGTCTTCGATCTGGACACTTGTTCTACGGTTTGCTCTAGCGTTCTCCGCTACCAAGTTCATCGCCCACATGGCGGAACGAGGTGATATGAACGAACCACCCATAGTTACTTTTGAGATATTGGCAGCAAGCGCTCTCAAAACGTCCTTTGTGTACATACCAACCATTGGGTGTTTTTGCATCATACCCAGGTAATGATCAGCAGTGTATCCGTCCCATTCCACTTTCAACTGCAAGGGGAATCGCTCAACCAGAGCCTGATGACTAGGACCCATGTGCTGTAGATCCTCAGGGCTTTTGTTTGTACATACGATGATGCATTTGGTGTTCATCGGATAGTACGCTCCACCCTTAGCCAGAAACTTCTGAGTGAGTGTATGCTTCAGCGGAAGAAGGCAGATGGCAGGAGAGTCGAACATTTCTTCGAATACTGCCACTTCCTTCTTGAGGAATGAGTTCTCAGGATGATACCTGATCTCTTTATCTTCCTCCATGGCTCTGAGGTCGATACCACCCCACAACTGATCCTCAGTCATACCTTCACCAAATGATTGGACGTAGGTATTTGTGTCTGCTGATGGAAGCTTGGATGTCGGATCCATTTTCCACAGACCAAGACCTTTCAATACATCTTCCACCATCTCCGATTTAGCATGTCCAGCAGGACCCCACAAAATGACGTTCTGCTTCGACTGAAGGCCGAGAGCCAACACATTTGCGACTTTATCGTATCTAACGAAACGACGAGAAAGAATCTCCGTTATTCTTGAATGGAGGTTTGTGCCCTTGTTGGCACAGTCTTGAGCAAGTTCTTCCAAATTCATAATGACCAGATGCAGCTCATTGGCTGCTATATTTACGTAGCGAACAATTCTGTTCGATTCTCATACATCTGAAACCATTGTATGATGGTAACAAATCCGGGATGTCTGTCGTGGAGATTACTCCAGTGTTTAGGGTTAGCCCACCATCCTCCAATGGACTCCGCTAAAAGTTTGATTTTGTTTCTGAGACAAGTATCAGTTACTTTCAACTGATATTGGCGACCTCGCACTTCGAATATATCTTCGAAGATCATTGTTTCGATGCCAGGCTGCCATGACGATGAGAAATACCGCATGCTAATTTCACTCATCGTATTGTAAAGCTCCTCCTTGATTCTATCATAAAGAGGATCACTCGCAGAAACATCCATGTTTGTAATATCAAAAGATGAATTAACCATATGTAAATGATCTAAGGTTACTGTTCGGCTTATGCCAATAAGCTTGGTTCCTTGATCCACAGGTACGGCTACTTGATACCCACAATGTGGGCATTTGTATGTGTTTGCTTGAACGTAACCTAGAGATAATGGGAAGGTGATGTTAACACCTTCTGTTTTCCTCATTGGAATAACGCATAAGCAACATACTGGTGTGATCATACTACTAGAGGTGTTTCGGGTCTCCACCTAACTCAATTACCTTTCCAAATGCTGAAATACACCCTTTCAGGTGAATTAACATCTGGATAAGCCTTGCCACAGCTTGACCTAAAACACCCTCATTTTCGTATCCTTTCGTTATCTCTATACTTGGAGGTACCATGTTTGGGTACTTACCAACTATCCTAGTCAGAGCACTATCGAGAGCTTTTTCAATACGCTGCAGAGATGCAACGTCCGCCTCTTTGGTGCTTATGAAATAGGTTAGCTCTGCATCGTCAGCGTCATCTAGGAATGCCCTAAAGAAAGGGAACGTATCCTGAAGCCCATCAGCGAAGGATTGTACTTTTTTACCAGTACTAAAATCAGTCATGCGACTTTATCTACTTTTTCATCCGAGTTGTCAACAACATACCATCGTGTATCCAAAACATCCTTCATTGTCCAGTCACCAATAGTTTTCTTGAGCATCCATAAAGAATCAAGAACACCATATTGCTTAGTCTCGTGCATTACGTGAGCTACAAACTTATGACTGAACGGTATTCCAATGTAACCTGCCGGAGACCCGGTAGTCTCTTGACCCCTCCAAGTAGGGTCTATAACATGTTGGTTCTTTATGTCAGAACACCATGCGTGAACAAGTGGTATCGAAACTTTGGTCGACACCGCATAACCTTCAATGTATGTCAGCTCAGTATCAAAAGCTGTCAATCGGTTAGCATACTTATAACACATACGCACAACCCCCTTTATAGGGGGTTGTACATAAGTGTGAAATGGTAGCATTACATCTGCGTACCAAGCATGTATACATCCCCAATCACGAATCGTTCTATCCAAGAATGGTTTCGATCGATCGCTATCAGGTAGCATACCAGGAAATGAATTACGTAATGTTTCAAACGTTTTTACGTAATCCACCAATTCCTTTGTGGATTCAAGAGGTCTTACAGTAGGATCATACCCACTAGAGCAAGACCAATGCTTGCGATGTGCACCCATACGATTGTTGAGAAGATGTTAAGCAACGCACTACCAACGGTTGCCTGATCAGACCACTCGATTAGAGTAGGAGCGGTGTGTCTCATCCCGGGTATGATGAAGGCTGTCACTTTAGATGTAGCCCATACTGGTACCCATACAATTGGAGGAAGTGATCTCAGAAATGATTGCAGAGATCCATCATCCTCTGGGAGAGTTACTCCCACACTTGCCATCCGAGTTCTTCGACTCTGGTATAGCTCCTCCGCGAAAATTTCGTCGATTAGCATTATTTTACCTTCCTGAGTTTTTGTAGAAGAGACGCTCTGACTTCTTCCATAGCCACTCTCATGGCTGCTATTTCCTTTTTCGAGAATAAGGAATCCTGAGATTTGGCAACTCGTATAGCATGCTCATTTCTCAGGTTTCTGTAGTCTCTCACACTCACACCAGCATGTCGGCACCTGTAGGAAACCTGACATGTGGTGAGACCTGTGTGTTCGGCTATCGCTTTCAAAGATAAGCCGAAGTTTGCCAGAGTAACTACTCGGAAATCAGAATCGTTATCCACAAACGACACCGGACTTGGTGTCGTTATCTTTTTTGCTGTTGTTTTAACGGCGGGCATTTGCAACTGTCATTGCTGCTGCGATTGTCATTGTAGCCGCTTGCAAGTCAACCCCACAGCAGGGGCAGAATTGCCATACAACTCCAGATTGAGCCGGTGACATAGCCACAGACCTGCCTCTGTAATTTGAACGCGGCGGAGGTAGCACCATCAGCTGATTTTGTGAAGAATCAGATCCACGATGTTTACTCCGTTTTGCCATACCATGAGCCTTAGCTCTATGTACAGCCAGCCCAAAAGAAGATCCTGTGTAGTCACATTGATCACATTTTTCGGATCCTTTTGGTTTATTGGTTTTTTCAGACACAATACCGTGAGTATGGAATCTGTGTGCATTAACTGGAGCTGGATGTTTGTGTTTATAAGTGCATCCTTCCACTCCACAGTAGAACCATTTTGCCATAAGACTATTCTGCTAGGTTGGTGAATCTTCCAGTTGAGCGCAGCATGTCATCGGAACCCATGAATTCAGGATCCTCAATCATGACGACATTACCATCTGCGTCACGTTGGAACATGGATTGTCCAAAGTAATTTTTTGGCTTTTCCCCTGTCATATCATAATATTGATACATGATACCTTCGCCCTTGTATTTTTCAGGTAATTGTCCAACGGACATTTTACCTGAAACCACAAGTGCCATTATTTCATCAGGCACATCAGGTTTAGCGGCCCATATTTCTGTCATCAATACGGCCTCCTTACCAGGTCTTGTTTTGAGCATGGCTCGAACCATATCTGCCAAAGCATCCTTACCTTTACCTGAATCCAGCATCGACGGTGAGAATTCATTTACCATAATTCCCATCGAATTTTCTTCATGAGTGTAGAACTCACTTTCTGGTAGATCTTCACGATCCACAGCTACTGCGAATAGTGGAGGTATGGTTTTTGTAGCAACCAGTCTTTCATTTACTAATTGAAAGACTGCCTGCAGGAATGGTGTTGGAGTGAAATCACTCTTTGGGAATCTCCCCATTTTCTTGTTCGTTGCTTGGTTTGTTTCTTGCGTAGTCAGATATATGTATCATTACATCTGCTAGGTTAGCTGCTTCTGCAGGATGCAGAAACGCTTCTGGATACTTCCAAACTACTAAGTTGGCAGCTCCTACGTCTATTAATTTGAACGTCATGTCGATTAAACCTACAATGAATCGAACACCATCAGCCCATGTTCTTGGTTTTGGCCATTCAAAGTTGGGGAATATCTTCTTCACTTCCCCTAAAGTTAGAGCGTGCAATTGGTTTACACGATCTGCGTGGTAGGTTGCCACTTCAAAAGTTAGCTCCATAGCAGGAACTCCGTCCCGGGAATAGTGCAGCGTATGTTCACTCATCCCTGGTGACTTGCAAATTAAGGTAAGCTTACTACCTTCGTCAGGAAGATCGTGCTTCGTCTGACCGTCGTCGATTATTAACATAAGTAATGAAATAAACATCGTAACCTTATGGTTACATATGTATATAACACATCATTAGCAGGCATTACATATTATCCTTGCTTATACTTGCGTATATCAAAACCTATCTTGCGCAAACTAAAGTGCAGGTTCTCACATGTGAGTTTAGGAACAGAAAATCTAACTGCTTCAATTTGCGAATCTTGAGCCACAAAATCTTCTATATGGTCCATCAGGTAGTTCTCCTTAAACCAGTTCCAGTAAGTATCTCGGAATTCCCAAGGAACTTCAACTAGAATTGTGTAATCACACATTCTTCTGGCAAAGAAAGTAAATGATCTAAATACAAAAACCTCGCTTGGCGGACATGCGAGGTCACCTGGAAGTAGTAGATTTTGACGATTCATCTACTAATTATCATACCACTAAGAACCTTCTAAGCAAACATGTTTCATGTCACTTAGATGCTTTAGGTTTAGATTTATAGATACGATCTCCTACTTTCCATTCTCTGGTTTCTTCATCCCACTCTGGTTTGGCATATGAGTGTTGATCCATAAATGATCTTAACATGGAAGCCACATACTCAGGCAGTAGTGGGGATGGTATGTTGTCTATCTCAGGACGAATGGTTGTTCTTACATTACAGTCCAAAGATCTCTCGATCATGATGAGAAGCTTTGCTTCAACATCACTATATTTGGTCGGTGGATACTGGGTCAAAAGGGGCATAAACGTGGAATGGACTATTGGGGACTTCTACCGTGTAGGTGATGTTTGTTACCTTACCCTTAGTTTTATCTGAAAGTTCCACATGCACTGTGCATATACCTACTGGAAGTATTCCAGAAGATAACCGAATCATTACTTTTTTTGATGTACCTTCATTAACAACGAAAACCGTTCCTTCAGATTCATCTACAGCAAGCTGGTGATCACACTGCCACAAAACGTAAAATTTTACATAAGGTAGCGTTTCTGTCTGATCATAAGTTTCGTACACAACTAAGTTTAAGCTACCATCACTATTGGCAGTCTTTTTGAAATCCCATTTAGGGTGTACTGATGGCATCAATCCTGGAATGGCAAAGTCTGGCATCCCAAAATATATAACCAACACCTAATTAAACAAAAGAAAAGTCAGCCCTTTCGAGCTGACTGTATTACTTTAAAACGTTAGTTTGATTGTGTGGAAAAAGACGATGACATTTGAAACAAAGCCACTCCACTTCAAGAGGTTGTGAGTAATCATAATGATGCGCTTGTGACTTTGGGTTACCACAGATGTAGCAAGGTGCTCGAAACAATTTTTTGTCTCTGATAGCATTATTTACAGCATTACGTGCTTTGTACTTTTCAGGGTTATTTGCTCGATGTTGTGTCTGATATTCGGCAACTTTTTCTTTACGTTGTGGATTTTGGAAACGTAATTTTTCATACTGACGTATTTTTACAAAATTAGTATTGTAATTATTTTTTACATCAGTTTTTGTACACTCTTTGCATTTACCTAGATACCCATCGACCATCCCTTTTTGTTTATAGAAATGATCGATGGGTTTTTCTTGGTTACATCTGAAGCAGGTTTTTGAGGTCATTCGACACCCTAAACCTAACAATTACATCGTCAAATTAAATTGACGACATCCTTTCTAAAAGGGTATGTCATCGTCATCACCCTGCGGTGATCCAGATTGACGAGCTGGTGATCTTCCACCACCTCCTCCACCTCCACGAGCTGGAGGGTATTGACCTCCGCGTGATTGACCTCCGCGTGATTGACCTCCTTGGCCTCCACCACGCTGTTGGGAGTCATCGCTCCCTGCGGCATCTGACATTCGTTCCTGATAAGTCTTCCAACCTTCAGAGAATTTAGGGAACAGACCGCTTTGATCTTTGTACTGACCGAATTGGAACTCGGCTAGACAATCCTTACATTTGAGACCGTAATATACATACGTCTCTGGACGCCGGACCGTAAAGGTCAAATTCGTACATCCACATTTTCCGCATTGTGTCGGCAGATCTCCAAAGAATGCAGCGGCTTCCACCGCTTCTTTTTGTTTATCCGCCCTGATGGTAACATTTATACCCGTACCTACTGTTTGTCTGATTTCGATTGACATAGAGGATGCTTACTTACCTGCAGTGC
>SSFP01000085.1 GCA_008015455.1 Polynucleobacter sp.
CTTAAACAGCCGTGCCGGTTCGATTCCGGCCTCGGGCACCAAGCTTTAAAGGGCTAGGTGCTTTTATGATGCAAATGCAAACAAATACATTAACCGCTAGAACTCGTAAGAGGGTGGCGGTTTTTTTATTGCTAGCGCTCGTTGCTAGCGTTTCTTGGTGGCAAAGCGTCAGTGCAGAGCCACAACCTGCAGAAATCTTAGGTATTTATTTCACGCCACCTGCTGGTGGGGCTTCGGGCTTAATTAAACAGATTGATGCATCCAAGAAGTCCATCAAAGTCATGGCTTATGGTTTTACCGCTTTACCTTTAAGCGATGCTTTGATTAGAGCTCATCGTCGTGGTGTGAAGGTTGAGCTAATTCAGGATGAAAAAAGTTCACATAACAACCGTGATGCAGTAATGCAAATGATTGAAGCTGGCATTGATGTGCGTAGTGATGGAAAGCATGCGATTCAACATAACAAGGTGATGTTGATTGATGACAGTATCGTGATCACAGGAAGTTATAACTTTACTAATTCAGCTGAAAAGAGAAACGCTGAAAACATTATTATTTTGAAGTCTGAGTATGCCGCTAAGCGCTATGGCGATAACTGGTCAGTTCATTGGAGTCATGCTGAAAAGTCCCCTCAGATTGAAGGTAAAAGAGCTCGCTAAGAGATTAAAAGCGGTAAAATTCTTACCATCATTGCTAATCAGTTGCCAGCCAATAGGCAACAAGTGATCATGCTTCTAGGCTTAGCGCACCTGTTGTAGAGTTGATATAGCTTTTGCTGTTAATAATAAAAATCGAGAGACAAACTGTATGAACCCAAGCACTATTCAATTGATTGCTAGCTGCCTATTTGCTGTGGCGGTCTTGCACACCTTTTCAACTTCAATATTCCAAAACCTAGCGCATAAGCATCCTAACCATGCTGGTCTATTCCATTTATTAGGTGAGGTAGAGGCTGTCTTTGGTTTTTGGGCGCTGATTCTAGTATTGGCTATTGGCATCATGGTCGGTGGATCTGAGTCTGTTCAGTATCTTGAAAGCAGAAACTACACAGAACCATGATTTGTAGTTGCGATCATGGTGGTCGCAGCGAGTAAACCAGTTTTAGTGTTTGCCGAGTCTTTGGTGCATTTCGTGACCTTGGCTATTAGCAAGTTATTTAGATTGCCTCATCATGTGGTTAATTTCTTTGTGACTTTAAGCCTAGTGCCTTTGTTAGGTTCTTTTATTACCGAACCTGCAGCTATGACTTTGGCAGCGCTCTTGTTAAAAGATAAGGTCTTCTCGCAAACCAATAACACTAAGTTGATGTATTGGACGATTGGTATCTTGTTCGTCAATATTTCTATTGGGGGTTCTCTAACTAGCTTTGCGGCTCCTCCGATTTTGATGGTGGCATCCGCTTGGGGTTGGGATAGCTTGATTGTTTTTAAGTTGCTAGGCGCAAAAGCCATAGTGGCAGTTTTGATCAATGCAGTTTTATCCACTCTGTTGCTTCATCGAGATATTCCTAAGTTTGAAGTGAAAAAGCCTGGTCAATCCATGCCGGCTTATGTTCAAGTTATTCATCTTCTATTTTTGAGTGGTGTGGTTATTTTTGCTCATCATCCAGTTGTTTTTATCAGTTTGTTATTGTTCTTTATGGGGTATACCCACGCTTACTCAAGCTATCAAAGCCCGTTGTTGCTAAAAGAGTCTTTGATGGTCGCTTTCTTCCTCGCTGGTTTAGTGGTTTTGGGCGGTTTGCAACAGTGGTGGTTGCAACCTGTTTTAGAGGGTATGAGCGCCACTTGGGTTTATTTTGGTGCCGCGGCATTAACGGCTGTCACTGATAACGCAGCGCTGACTTATTTAGGCTCTTTGGTTCAGGGTACAACTGATGAATTCAAATACGCCTTGGTGGCTGGTGCTTTGACCGGCGGTGGCTTAACAGTGATCGCTAACGCGCCTAATCCGGCTGGTATGGCTATTTTGAGAAATCATTTCCCTGATCAGACAGTTTCTGCGCTGTATCTTTTCTTGGCGGCTTTACCGCCCACCTTGATTGCCATTTTGGCTTTCCAGTTTTTATAAGTAGTTATTTTTAGATAAGCTCTTAATTAGAGTATGCGTAAAAAATCAGATCTGCCCACAAAAGTATGTGAGGTGTGTCAACGACCATTCACCTGGCGCAAGAAATCGGAAAAGGTTTGGTTGGAGGTCAAGTATTGCTCTGATCGTTGCAGGTCTCAGAGATCTACTAAAAAGGCATCATGAGCAAAAGAATTGTTCTCAACCCCGTCGATGTATCCCGGGTCATTGAAATGGCTTGGGAAGACCGCACGCCATTTGATGCTATCGAACAGAGTTATGGCTTGAATGAGGCTGCTGTGATTGATCTCATGCGTCAAGAAATGAAACCCAGTTCCTTTCGGATGTGGCGCAAGCGGGTAACCGGGCGAAAAACCAAGCACCTCGTCAAGCGCCCCGATGATGTATTGCGAGCTTACTGCCCCAGTCAATATAAGCCTAAGTAAACAAGGCTTTTTTCATCAAAAATTAGCATTTTTGATAGATTTACCCGCTAGACATATAATTTCGCAACTTTGATCAAAAGAGGTCGCGATGCTACTTTGGTTTGTCATCATTTATTGGGTTATTTCAATCGGTATTGGCTTATGGGCAGCGCTTCGCGTGAAGAACACTGCAGACTTTGCTGCCGCCGGCCACAGTCTTCCCATGCATATCGTGACTGCCACTGTATTTGCTACTTGGTTTGGTTCTGAAACAGTTTTAGGGGTGCCGGCGACTTTCTTGAAAGAAGGCATGCAAGGCATTGTTTCTGATCCCTTTGGCTCATCCATGTGCTTAATTTTGGTGGGTCTATTTTTTGCTCGCCATTTATATAGCAAGAAGTACTTAACGATCGGTGACTTCTTCAGAGAGAAATATGGACGCACGGTAGAAGTACTCATTACCTTGTGTATTGTGGTTTCTTATTTAGGTTGGGTCGCTGCTCAAATTAAAGCTCTGGGTCTTGTCTTTAATGTGGTCTCTAATGATGGCATTAGTCAGTCACTCGGCATGATCATTGGTGCAGCTAGTGTCTGGTATATACCTTGTTTGGCGGTATGTGGTCTGTAGCCATTACTGATTTCATTCAGATGATCATCATTGTTTTAGGCATGCTCTACATTGGCTATGAAGTCAGTGGCTTGACGGGTGGCGTGGATGTGGTCATTGCTCATGCGGCAGCAGCTGACAAATTAAGTATCTTGCCTGATTGGAATTTGCCCGCTGTTTTAGGATTTATCGCAGCGCTCGTGACCATGATGTTGGGTTCTATTCCACAACAGGATGTATTCCAGCGTATTACATCTTCTAAAAACGTCAATATTGCAGTTAGAGCATCTGTCTTAGGTGGCGTGCTTTATTTCCTCTTTGCCTTCATTCCCATTTTCTTGGCTTATTCAGCTAGTTTGATTAATCCTCAGTTAGTGGAAAAATATTTAGATAGCGATTCTCAACTCATCTTGCCGAATTTAATTCTGAATCATGCGCCACTCTTTGCTCAAGTGATGTTCTTTGGTGCCTTGTTATCAGCGATTAAGAGTTGCGCCAGTGCTACATTGTTAGCACCTTCAGTCACTTTTGCTGAGAATATCGTTAAAGGCTTCTTCAAGCATTTAAGCGATCAGCATCTCTTAAAGATTATGCGTATCACCGTGCTATGTTTCACATGCTTTGTGACTCTATTTGCCTTGAACTCAGAGCTATCCATTTTTAAGATGGTGGAGAGCGCCTACAAAGTCACGCTAGTGGCTGCATTTGTACCGTTGGCGTTTGGGGTGTACTGGTCGAGATCAAACACCCTAGGTGGTCTTTTAGCCGTTTTAATGGGTTTATCCACATGGATCATGTGCGAGGTTCTATGGCCTGACGCTGTGATGCCACCCCAGTTGGCTGGCTTATGCGCCAGCATCGCAGGCATGTTGTTAGGCGGCTTAGTACCTAACGCACAATTAAAAGCCGTCAAATAATTGATCAGCTTATTGAGCTTCTGTAACAAATCCCACTTTAGTTAAACCAGCACGTTTGGAGCTAGCCAAAACCTGGGCAACAGTTTCATAGCGAGCATTTTTATCTGCGCGAAGTTGCACCTCAGGTTGGGGTGTTTTCTTAGCTGCAGTTTGTGCGTAAATTTGTAAAGTGTCGATATCAATAGGGGCGTTATTCCAAAATATTTGTCCTTTGGCTGATATGTTGATATTGATCGATTCTGGTTTGACATCATTCTTTTGGCTGCTAGCCTGAGGTAATTCAATTTTGACTGAATGCTGCATCACCGGAATGGTGATCATAAAAACAATCAATAACACCAACATCACATCGACCAAAGGGGTCATGTTGATTTCAGCCATGGGTGGGCTGTCATCATCTCCAAGAGGTTCGTTGCTAAATGACATATCCGTGCCTTTGCCTTATGAGTTATTAGGCTGGTTGGAGCCCACGCGAGCACCAGTGATGAAGTAGGCGTAGAGGTCATTGCCAAAACGATTGAGTTCTGCAATCAACACCTTGTTGGTGCGACTAATCGCGTTGTAGCCCAGCACTGCAGGAATAGCCACCGCTAAACCTAAAGCAGTCATGATCAAGGCTTCACCAATGGGACCTGCTACTTGATCAATGGTGGCTGTTCCAGAGCTACCCATGCCAATGAGTGCGTGATAGATACCCCAAACCGTACCAAACAAGCCAATGAATGGAGCTGTTGCACCTGTTGATGCTAAGAAAGTTAAGCCTTTCTGAAATTGCCCAACGGACTTATCAATACTAACTTTTAAACAACGTGTGAGCCAATCAGAAGCGTTCAGCGTTTGACGAAGTTCGCCGCGCTGACCTGATTGCTGGTTGTGATGTTTCATGGCTTCCTGAGCGCTTTTAGCTAATTCGCAATATGGATTCTCATCAGGCGTCATTTGACTAATGGCTATATCAAAAGCTGGCGCATGCCAAAAGCATTCAACTTCTCTGGCAATTTTCTTGGTTTTATAAAGACTGAGTGCTTTAGTCAAAATGATGACCCAAGAAGTGATCGACATTACTAATAGAATCAGTGCCACTGTTCGTGTCACTCCATCTCCTTGTAGCCACATATTGCTTAAGCCGAATGCTTGGTTCATGGTGTTATTCCAGTCTAAAAATATAAGGTTGTATAGCGCTAACTTTAATGGGTTTGCCAAATTCTACAAAAGGTTTGCATCGTGCTTTCATGGCAGCGTCTAAGGCTGATTGGTCCAAACGCTGAATGCCGCTACTTTGAGCTAGTTGAACTCTTTCAACTGCACCAGCTTCATTGATATATAAACGAACGAGTGCTTTTCCTTCCTCTCCCATGCGGCGAGATAAGCCAGGATAGAAAGGTTCGGGAACGCTGCATTGGGCTTGGCTCATCGAGATGCTTTTAGGTTCTCCGGTGCTACTACCTCCCAAGCTACTCGGTGGAGGTGTTGAAGGTGTTTCTTGAGTTATTGAGTTGCTTGCTGTTGTCGTGGGGGTGACCGCTACTTTCACTTGCTTGGAAGGCGGCTGTTTAGTTGAAGTCGATGATTTTTTCTCTTGTGATGGGTTAGGGTCTAATAGGCTAGCTACCATCATGTCACCGATTTGATTGGCGGAAGATCGTTGGGTTCCCCACTGAAATCCAGTAATCAATAAGACATGTATCAACACGACCAAGATCGTTATTTTTGTCTGAGTCTTGAGATATTGAACGCGCAATAAGATAGAGCGGAGCATGATGTCTTATGAAATAAAGACGGTCGATGTTTCAATCGAGTGTTGATCAAATGCCAAAGGGATCAGCTGTTTGGCAAGATTTACCAAGGCGTCTGCATCTTGTGTTGAGTAAAAGCGAATCGTTCTCGGTGGAGCAGACTGTAATAGTTGGTACTCCTCGAGTTTGCGACAGAGTTGTCTAACCACCGCTTCGCTCGTATCAATGATTTGGACCTCGGCTCCAAGGATCGATTTGATGAGAGGTGTGAGGAAGGGGTAGTGAGTGCAGCCTAAAACAACTGTATCAACACCGGCGGCTTGGAATGTTTCCAAGTGCTCAGTCAGAAGAGCTTTGGTTTCTGGGGTATCAATTTTCCCAGATTCAATGAGTGGTACCAAACCAAGACCCGCTTGAGAGATAAATTCGCAATCACCTTCAAGGCTATTCAGTAGCGCATTGAATTTGTCACTTTTCAAAGTATTTTGGGTCGCCAATACGCCCACTTTACGATTGCTACTTTGAGTAACTGCAGGTTTGATGCCGGGTTCAACACCAATAATTGGAATCGCAGGCATTTCATGACGAATATGAGCAATCGCTTCAGCAGTAGCAGTGTTGCATGCCACCACCAAAGCTTGGCAACCTTCACGAACTAGCCAATGACACAGATCTAAGCTTCTTTGAGCGACCCAGTCTGAAGACCGCTCGCCATAGGGAGCATTCGCTGAATCTGCGAGATAAATGTAGTGATGGGCAGGCGCTTGGCGAAGAGCCTCGTTCAAGACCGTTAAACCACCGATCCCCGAATCAAAAACTCCAATCGTTGCCAAGCTTTACCCTATGCTCCAAGTATGGCTTAAGCTTTAGTGACTGGAATTTTTCCAATCTTCGCTTGCCACTCTTGAGGGCCTGTGTTGTGAACAGATGTGCCGTTAGAGTCAACAGCCACAGTGACAGGCATATCTTCAATCGTGAACTCGTAAATAGCTTCCATGCCTAAATCAGCAAATCCAACAACTTTGGCTTCTTTAATCGCTTTAGAAACTAAATAAGCAGCGCCACCGACCGCCATCAAATAAGCAGACTTATGCTTCTTGATCGCTTCAATGGCAGTAGGGCCACGTTCTGCTTTGCCCACCATAGAAATAAGACCTGTTTGCGCCAGCATCATTTCAGTGAACTTGTCCATGCGTGTGGCTGTTGTTGGGCCTGCAGGACCAACGACCTCTTCACGAACAGGATCAACAGGTCCGACGTAGTAAATCACACGGTTTTTAAAATCAACCGGTAACTTTTCGCCTTTGGCTAGCATATCTGCAATACGCTTATGAGCAGCATCACGACCTGTGAGCATCTTGCCGTTCAATAACAATGTTTGACCTGGTTTCCAGCTCGCTACTTCTTCAGGCGTTAACGTGTCTAAGTTAACGCGTGTTGATTTTTCTGTATCTGGAGCCCAGGATACTTCTGGCCAATCAGATAGTGATGGTGGCGTAAGAACTGCAGGACCATCACCATGTAAATGGAAGTGCACGTGACGAGTTGCTGCGCAGTTCGGAATCATGGCAACAGGTAGTGATGCTGCATGAGTTGGATAGTCCAGAATCTTTACATCAAGAACAGTCGTCAAGCCACCTAAGCCTTGGGCGCCAATACCTAGAGCATTTACTTTCTCCATGATCTCGAGACGAAGTTCTTCAACACGGGTCTTAGGTCCTCGAGCAATTAATTCATGAATATCAACTGGCGCCATGAGTGACTCTTTAGCTAGCAACATTGCTTTTTCAGGTGTGCCACCAATACCAATACCTAGAATGCCTGGGGGACACCAGCCTGCACCCATGGTTGGCACTGTCTTAATTACCCAGTCCACAATCGAGTCAGATGGATTGAGC
>SSFP01000122.1 GCA_008015455.1 Polynucleobacter sp.
CATTAATAAAGATTCATATATAAAGATCAATATGACTTCATCAAATAAAGAATCCGCACAACAAACTGATTGGCTATCTCAGGTTAGCTGGAATGATCAAGGTTTGGTTGCTGTCATTGCTCAAGAAACTGACACGGGTGATGTATTAATGATGGCTTGGATGAACAAAGAGTCTTTACAGCTTACGCTTGAAAAAGGCGAAGCTGTTTATTGGTCACGTTCTAGAAAAAAAATCTGGCACAAAGGCGAAGAGTCTGGTCATGTGCAAGTGGTCAAGAGTATTCATCTAGATTGCGATGGCGACACAATTTTGATCAAGGTTGATCAAAAAGATCGTATTGCTTGCCACACAGGTGCTCACAGCTGTTTCTTTTTGGATCTGGAAGTAACCCCAGATGGTCCTGTTTGGAAGAAATAGTTTAGAGTGGCAGTATCCCTGACAAACTTATCAAACAAAGATTGACCATGACTGATACAACAAACAAAAAGCCATCCATGGATGCCATCGAGCGTTTGGCTAATGTCGTGGATGCTCGTAAAGCAGATTTTTTGGCAGGTAAAGCTGATCCCAATGTTTCTTATATTGCTAAATTATTTAGTAAAGGTGACGATGCCATTTTGAAGAAAATTGGCGAAGAGGCTGCCGAGACTGTGATGGCAGCTAAAGATAGCCGCTACGGCAACTTGACTCCAGAGCTTCAAGCTAAGCTCGTTGGAGAAATCGCTGATCTTTGGTTCCATTGTTTTGTGGCATTGTCACAGTTCAATTTAAGACCTGAAGATGTCATCGCTGAATTAGAGCGTCGTGAGGGTGTTTCTGGAATTGCTGAAAAAGCTGCCAGAAAATCATAAGCTCCTCTGCAAGTCTCAAATTTAATAAAAAACCTTAATTAAGAAGTTATTTCATTACTTATGAGTCAACAATCTACCAACACAAGCCAAGATCACGCTGAAAACTGCATTTTTTGCAAAATTGCGGCAGGGAAGATCCCTAGCAAAAAGGTCTACGAGGATGAAGAAATTTATGCTTTTCATGACATTAACCCTTCAGCCCCTGTACACTTTTTAGTGATTCCGAAGCGCCACCTGACAAATTTAATGTCAGCAGGTAGCGCAGATGAAGCTTTACTGGGTAGAATGATGACAATTGCACCGCGCCTTGCTCTTGAACAAGGATGCCGCCCTGGCGACACCGGGGGCTTTCGTGTGATGATCAATAATGGAGCAGATGGTGGACAAGAGGTATACCATTTGCATATGCATGTGATGGGTGGTCCCCGTCCATGGAAGAAAAACTAATTAGGAGCAGTCATGGGTTCATTTAGCGTTTGGCATTGGATTATTGTTTTAGTTATCGTTCTTTTGGTATTTGGTACTAAGAAGCTACGTAACATTGGTTCAGATTTGGGTGGTGCCGTTAAAGGTTTCAAAGACGGCATGAAAGGTTCTGAAGATAAACCAGCAGAACCGAATGCTCAAATTCCGGCGGACGGTAAAACAGTCGACGTTCAAGCAAAGGACGTTAACAAAGCCTAAGCCTAAAGCCATCAGATACTGATGGCTTTTATCTATTATCTATTACTTATAAAGTTGATTTGACATGATCGATCTTGGAGTCTCCAAGCTCGCCCTCATTGCAGTAGTTGCATTGGTGGTGATTGGGCCTGAGCGTTTACCTAAAGTTGCTCGCATGGCGGGTAACTTGATGGGGCGTGCTCAGCGCTACATGGCAGAAGTCAAATCTGAAGTTAATCGACAGGTAGAGCTTGATGAGCTTAAGAAGATGCAAGAGGCTGCAACATCTGCTGTGAAAGATGTGCAGTCGAGCATGAACCAAGTTGAATCTGGTTTATCGGAGATTGGTCAAAACCTCAACAGCTCAGAGTCCGGTGGAAGTTCTAGCTCTGGATCTGGCGGAACTAGCTACAGCACTTCAGGCTATGATGATTTTGCAGATAACGGTGGATTTGCAGTTAGAGAGCCTAAAACCAATTTAAGACAGGGTCGTGATAGTTGGGGTGTTAAGAAGTCTGCGATGCCTCAGTGGTACAAACGAACTGCTGGCGTTAAAACAAAGATTCAATCTGGTGCAGCTCGTGTAAAACGTTTTAGACGTGCAGCGACTCAACAGCGTAGCCCTAAATCTTTCTTCTGATGTTGCCACCAAGCCAAAAGACAACCACTAAGAACTCATTGAGATAAAGAAGTAAATAATGACGCAGAACACTAATCAAGATTCTCCGAATGTAGAAAAAGAATCAGGGCAAGAAGATGGTGTTCAAGAAACTTTCTTGTCACATCTTTTTGAGTTGCGTGATCGACTGATTAAATCTGTTGGTGCGATGTTGTTTGTATTTTTGGGATTGGTCTACTGGGCTCCAGAAATCTTCCATTTGTTTTCTAAGCCATTGCTAGATGCTTTGCCTAATGGCGGACGTATGATCGTGACCGATGTCACTGGTTCATTCTTTGTGCCGATGAAGGTCACGATGTTGGTAGCTTTCTTAGGCGCGCTACCTTTCATCATGTATCAACTTTGGGCATTCATTGCGCCAGGTTTATACAAACATGAGCGCCAATTGATTTTGCCGATTGTGACTAGCAGTTATGTTTTGTTTGTGTCAGGTATGGCATTTGCCTATTTCTTGGTATTTCCTACCGTGTTCCAGTTCATGGCGCATTACAACGCGCCATTGGGTGCTGACATGGCGACTGATATTGATAAATATCTCAGCTTTGCCATGACGACATTCTTAGCCTTTGGCTTAACGTTTGAAGTACCCGTGGTTGTCGTTGTGCTGGTGAAGTTGGGCATGGTCAGAATTAAAAAATTAAAAGAGATTCGACCTTATGTGATTGTGGGCGCCTTTGTGATTGCTGCTGTAGTCACTCCACCTGATATCTTGTCTCAGCTCTTGCTAGCTATTCCACTTTGCTTACTCTATGAGTTAGGTATTTTGGTAGCTAGGTTCTACGAACCAAAATTAGATCCAGAAGACGAAGTTGCAGAAGCAGCTGAATAAAAGCTAAAAGCTAAAAACTTAAGCCATAAGCTCTATCAACCTACAGCTAACAGTTATTCCAAATCTTCGTTTTCTTCGCTAGAAGCATCTTCTTGCACTTTTAGAGTTTGCATCAATTTTTCAAGACGGTAACGACGCTGTCTGAGATTGCCTTCATCAATACCCGTATTGCCAAACGCATTAGCAAATGCTTTGCTTGCCATCATGAGTGCTTTGCGCTGCTCAAGTGTTTCGATTAATATCAGTTTTGGTACAGAGCGAGGTAAGTGTTCTCTGATATCCACAATGGCACCATGCTCATGCTGAACACTAGGAACATCCATCAACAGCAACTCTGCTTTGGATAGGTTTAACTGATTGGCTACTAATACGCGATGACAAATTAATAGCATGTCGCTAGTGAAGCGATGATTACTTTCTTCCAAAGACTGACTGACGGTTTTTGCTAATAAATACCAGCGATTTTTTGAAGGGATTGGGCAACTGCTCATGATTTTGGCCAAAAGATCTTGAGCATCTTCAACACCTTGTTGAGCTGCATGCCAAATCCAATAAGAAGCTTGCAAGCCTTCAATACTTTCTTCTGATTGAGATCTCTTGCGCCAAAGAGCTGCACCTTTTCGATATTGCGCTTCAGGGTGACCTAAATCTGCTGCTTTATCAAAATAGTTATCACTGTCTTCAGCGCTATATCCTGAGTACTGGGGCATCCGGTTAATTAAACCGAGTGCGTACCAAGCATCTCGTTCACCTTTATTAGCTGCAAGCTTTAACCAAAACACGGCTCTTTTTAAACGGGCATTGCCACTGCTATCAACCGAAGGAGCTTCAGAAGAAGCCACATCTTTTAGATTAATTTTTGCTAGGCGAAGACCTAGTGCCAGTTGGGCGGGGGTAAAGCCAAGCTCTGCAGCAATCTCAAGCGCATCAGCATTATTTAAATATTGCCATGCTGACCAATACAGTAAGACATGATCAGAAGAAGGTTTCTTAGTCAGTAATAAACGTTGCAGATGTATCTCAATAGCAGGGACAAGATCACTATCGATATTGCTAGCGAAAGAAACAAGGCTAGCCAAGCCAGCTTCATTGGGTTGGCTAGCTAAATGAATCATGATTCGTTTAGCTCGAGTGGGGTCAGCAACTCCAAGGCGACCATCTTGTAAACATTGAGACAACAATTGCAGAGCAGAACTTTGTTCTGCAAAAGAAGATAGATCTGACAATTCTTCTAAATAGCGTTGCGCATGGACTTTGAAGTGATCTAAGCCACCAGCCTCAGCCCAATGTTGTTCTGACATCTGAGTAAAAGCCAGGGCGCTGATGGGAGAAGAGGAAATAAGGTCTTTTCGCAAGCTCAACTGAGCAACAACCTGAGCAATTAACCATCTTGCTCTGCTGTGACCAGCATTAGCAGCGTGCATGAGGCACTTCCAGGCAAATGGCGCATGCTCTGAAGATAGAGAAATCGATAAATCTAAATGATCAGCAATTAAATTGGAAATATCCTCAATAAATCCTAGACTTACAGATGCTTTTTCAAGCCAAAGCAAAGCATTTTGAGCATTTTTAGGTACACCATCGCTACCAAGTAGGTAAATCTGACCAATTTTCTGTTGCGCCGAAGCATCACCAGAACGGGCTGATTTCATAATTTTCAGAAAATCTCTACTTGCCATGTAACAAAATCACCATATTTATTAGGGTTAATATGTATTTAACACCTAATTTCTCTTGAAATATAGCCCAATAAAAATAATTTGTTGCATAGATGCAACACTAGTTTCAAAACAAGCAAAAATCGACAGAAACAAACCAACTTAGACCCACAACCCCCTCATTGGAGCCATACCAAAGGAGCAATATGCATAGGTCCCTAGAAGAACTAGGTACGTTTATTTCACATTTTTGGAGATTTACGAATGAAAAAATCACTTATCGCGTTGGCAGCATTGTCAACAATCGCTGGCTCAGTAGCAGCGCAATCATCAGTAACAATCTACGGTCGTATCAACCCTGGTTACGCTATGACTGAGTCAACAACTGCTGCTGGTATCAAAACAGAAACTTTTGGTTACCAAGCTAACGGTTGGACATCACCACGTTTAGGCGTAAACATCGTTGAAGATTTAGGTGGTGGTCAACAAGCTGTTGGTGTTTGGGAAACAAACATCGCAACTGAAGGCGCTTCAACTGGTACAGTTCGTCAAGCATTTGCTGGTCTTAAAGGTGGTTTTGGTCAAGTTACAGTTGGTAACC
>SSFP01000118.1 GCA_008015455.1 Polynucleobacter sp.
AATAAAGAGGCACTGGAAAAACAATTAGGCCAGGAGGTTGCTAGCTTAATCCTTGGTTATCGAGGTCTTAAAGCAGCGCAGTTAAAAATTGCAAGGCAGTCATCGGGTCAGTTAGGTCAGAGCGCTCAAGCCCAAGTGGAGGTCTTGAGAAAAATGCTTTTAGCATTTGCCCATGATCTTCGCGTAGTTCTGTTGCACCTAGCTTCTGTTTTACAAACATTATGTTGGGTGACCTCTCAACGCATAGAAGTGCCAGCTCACTGGGCTCAAGATATCTTGGATGTTGATGCAGCTTTAGCTAATCGCTTGGGTATTTGGCAGCTTAAGTGGGAGATGGAAGACTTGGCTTTCCGTTGTTTAGCGCCAGACACCTATAAACAGATTGCCAAGTTACTCGATTCAAAACGGGTAGAGCGGGAAGACTTTGTAGCTCACATTATTGGGCGCTTGCAAGATGAGCTCAAGCAAGCGGGTGTTGTTGCTGATGTTCAAGGTCGTCCGAAGCATATCTATAGCATTTGGAAAAAAATGCAAGGCAAGGCACTCGACTTTGCTCAGCTCTACGATGTGAGAGCTTTTAGAATTTTGGTCGATGATGTCAAAGATTGTTATACGGCTTTAGGTGTAGTTCACCATGTATGGCAACCGATCCCTAAAGAGTTTGATGATTACATTGCTAGACCCAAGCCCAACGGTTATCAATCCTTGCATACAGTGGTCATGGATCAAGAAGGCACTTCATTTGAAGTGCAAGTGAGAACCCATGAGATGCACAAACTAGCTGAATATGGTGTGGCAGTTCACTGGCGTTATAAAGAAGCTGGGGCTCAAGGCTATGCGGGCACAATCAGCGCCAAAGATGAATACGATCAAAGAATTGCTTGGGCAAGGCAGCTGATTGCTTGGAAAGAAGATGCCTGGGATCAATTAAAGGGACAAGAGCTTGATGATCAAATTTATGTTTTGACGCCTTTAGGTCAAGTCATTCCTTTGCAACAAGGTGCGACCCCCGTTGATTTTGCCTATTCTGTTCATACCGATTTGGGGCATCGTTGTCGCGGTGCACGTGTTGATGGTGCGATGGTGCCACTCGATACTCGTTTGAAAAATGGTCAAACGGTTGAGATCATCTCTGTCAAACAAGGTGGACCCTCTTTAGACTGGTTAAATGTGGAGCGTGGTTACTTAGCGACTCATCGAGCCAGAAGTAAAGTGCGCGCTTGGTTTGCTGCGCAACAGGCAGAGCATGAGGCTTCTAAAGACACCAGGGAAGCAGTCAAAGAAGAAGTGGCTGAAGTTAAGCCAGAATTACCCGACATCATTTTGCGTAAGAGTAAGGCGAAAGCTACGCATGGTGATGTGTTGGTGGTGGGCGTTGATTCTTTATTAACTCAGCTATCGCGTTGTTGTCGTCCTGTGCCGCCTGATGCCATCAGAGGGTTTGTGACTCGTGGGCGAGGGGTCTCAATCCATCGTGCCGATTGCAGTACTTTCAAGCAATTATTAGCAAGAGCTCCTGAACGAGTGGTTTTAACGGAGTGGGGCGACCAAAGCCAACAGTCTAGTAAGACACTCTTCCCAGTGGATATTGCTTTGATGGCGCTCGATCGCCAGGGCTTATTGCGAGATATTTCTGAGGTTTTTTCAAGATTAAAGATTAATGTCACTGGTGTTAAAACTCAGTCACGCAAAGGCTTGGCTAGTATGCAGTTCACGATTGAGATCCCCTCGACAGAAGGTTTGCAAACAGCTATTACAGCCTTATTAGATGTTTCTGGTGTGACAGAAGCAAGAAGAAAGTAGCCAACAAGTGATAAACTGTTGGTCTTAATAGGCTCGTAGCTCAGTTGGTTAGAGCGCTACCTTGACATGGTAGAGGTCGTTGGTTCGATTCCAATCGAGCCTACCAACGAATTAGATGTATAGATATAGGCGCGGAAAGCCCTAGGTTCCAAAAAGATCCCAGAGCGCCGCGCCGATTTTTTTGGAGTTGATATGGTGGTTGTCACATTACCTGATGGATCGAAGCGAGAGTATCCCGCTGCGTTGACCGTTTCTGAAGTGGCACAGAGTATTGGTGCTGGCTTAGCTAAAGCTGCCTTGGCAGGTAAGGTGAACGGACAGTTAGTCGATACGAGCTATTTAATCACCTCTGATGTGAATCTTGCGATCGTGACGGATAAAGATCCTGAAGGTCTTGAGGTCATTCGCCATTCAACTGCACACTTATTAGCGTATGCAGTGAAAGAGTTATACCCTGAAGCTCAAGTCACAATCGGACCAGTGATCGACTCTGGTTTCTATTATGACTTTTCCTACAGTCGTACATTTACACCCGACGACTTAGCCGCCATTGAGAAGCGTATGGCTGAACTTGCTAAGAAAGACGAAAAAGTCGAGCGCAGAGTGGTGCCGCGCGATGAAGCGATTAAGTTCTTTAAAGATTTAGGTGAGCATTACAAAGCAGAATTGATTGAAAGTATTCCTGCTGGTGAAGAAGTGTCTTTGTATTCAGAAGGCAGCTTCACTGATTTATGCCGTGGACCGCACGTGCCTTCTACAGGTAAATTAAAAGTCTTCAAATTAATGAAGGTTGCTGGCGCCTACTGGCGCGGCGACAGCAGCAAAGAAATGTTGCAACGTGTTTACGGTACTGCTTGGACGAAGAAGGAAGACCAAGAAGCTTACTTACACATGTTGGAAGAGGCTGAAAAGCGCGATCACCGTAAATTAGGTAAGCAACTCGATCTATTCCATTTCCAGGAAGAAGCGCCTGGTTTGATTTTCTGGCACCCTAAGGGTTGGTCGATTTGGCAGCAAGTGGAGCAATACATGCGCCGTGTTTACCAAGAGAACGGTTATCAAGAGGTGAAGGCACCACAAATTTTGGATCGTGCCTTGTGGGAAAAGTCAGGTCACTGGGAAAACTATAAAGACAATATGTTTACCACTGAGTCTGAGAATCGTGCCTATGCTTTAAAGCCGATGAATTGCCCAGGTCACGTACAGATTTATAACGCTGGTCTTCATAGCTATCGTGAGTTGCCACTTCGCTTTGGTGAGTTTGGTCAGTGTCACCGTAATGAATCATCAGGCGCTTTGCATGGTTTGATGCGTGTGCGTGGCTTTACTCAAGACGATGGTCACATTTTCTGTACAGAAGATCAGATTCAGTCCGAAGTGGCTGCTTTTGATAAAGCAGTACGTGCGGTGTATCAAGATTTTGGCTTTACAGAAGTGGCTGTGAAGTTGGCTTTGCGCCCAGCTAAACGTGTGGGCGATGATGCGATTTGGGATAAAGCTGAGACTGCATTAAGAAATGCACTACAAGCATCTAATCAAGAGTGGGAAGAGTTACCAGGTGAGGGCGCCTTCTATGGTCCGAAGATTGAATATCACTTGAAGGACTCGATTGGTCGTTCTTGGCAATGTGGCACGATGCAAGTCGACTTTTCTATGCCATTACGTTTAGGTGCTGAATATGTATCAGCGGACAACGATCGTAAAGTTCCGGTGATGTTACACCGCGCGATTGTGGGTTCTTTAGAGCGATTCATCGGTATTTTGATTGAAAATCATGCTGGCGCTATGCCTACTTGGCTTGCACCAACTCAGTGCATAATCATGAATATTTCAGGAAATACAGCAGAATATGCCGAAAAAGTGGAGCAAATCCTCAAAAAACAAGGATTTAGGGCTGAGTCTGATTTGCGGAACGAGAAAATTACGTTTAAAATCCGTGAGCACGCAATGCAGAAGATTCCTTATTTGCTCGTTGTTGGGGATAAAGAGTCTGAAGCAAATGCGGTGGCCGTACGCGCCAGAGGTGGTGTCGATTTAGGTGTTATGTCTATCGACGACTTCATTGCCCGACTCCAACAGGATGTTTCCCAGAAGGTCGGACCCCAGCTAGCCTGAGGTGTGTAGGGTTTTGTTAAAAATTTTTAAAGGAAATGCGAAATAGCTACTGAGAAAACACATCGTATTAATCGGGAAATTACTGCTCCTGAAGTGCGATTGATTGGCAATGACAGTGAACCATTAGGTGTTGTAAAACTACCTGAGGCTTTGAGACTGGCAGAAGAGAGTGAATTAGATTTGGTGGAGATTGCCCCAACAGCGGAGCCTCCAGTTTGTCGTGTGATGGATTACGGCAAATTCAAATACCAAGAAGCTAAAAAAGCTCACGAAGCAAAGCTAAAGCAAAAGGTGATCCAGGTGAAAGAAGTTAAATTCCGCCCGGGTACTGATGATGGTGACTACAACGTGAAGTTGCGCAATCTTGTGAAGTTCTTGGAAGATGGTGATAAAACAAAGATCACTTTGCGTTTCCGAGGTAGAGAATTAGCCCACCAAGAGATTGGTGCGCGCATGTTAGAACGATTGAAAGCTGATCTTGAGCCTTATGGGCAAGTAGAACAGTTTCCAAAGATGGAAGGGCGCCAGATGGTGATGGTGCTTTCTCCCGTCAAGAAGAAATAATTACTGGCAACGGTAATTGGTAGGAACCCGGCGGATTAATCTGACCGGAGAAAGACGCAAGTCTTATAAAGAAGTATGTCTGGGTAATAGAAGTGCAGTCGTCGATTGCCACCTAAGTCGTACAAATTAGTGAAGAGGGAGCAGTTATGCCCAAGATGAAAACGAAGAGCGGTGCAGCTAAGCGTTTTAGAGTTCGCGCAAGCGGTTCTATCAAACGTGGTCAAGCGTTTAAGCGCCATATTTTGACCAAGAAGACGACGAAGAACAAACGTCACCTTCGCGGTGCTGTGAATGTACATGATTCAGATGTGAAATCAGTACGCACAATGATGCCTTACGCTTAACCTCAGACGAATAGGAGAATCACATGCCAAGAGTCAAACGCGGGGTTACAGCTAGAGCCCGTCATAAAAAAGTTATCGATGCTGCCAAGGGTTACCGTGGTCGTCGTAAGAATGTATTCCGTATTGCTAAGCAAGCGGTTATGCGTGCAGGTCAATATGCCTACCGCGACCGTCGCAATAAGAAGCGCGTATTCCGTGCTTTGTGGATTGCACGTATCAATGCTGCTGTTCGCCAATACGATGTGACATACAGCGTATTCATGAATGGTATGAAGAAATCGGGTGTTGAGTTAGACCGTAAGGTTCTATCAGACATGGCGATTAACGACAAACCAGCGTTCGCTGCTTTAGTCGCTCGTATCAAAACAGTAGTTGCTGCGTAAGTAGGACCCGCATATGGTTTCACTCGACCAAGTTGTCGAGGATGCCAAGCGGGACTTCGAGAATGCCGCCGATTCGGCGGCACTCGAAGACGCCAAGGCACGCTACCTCGGTAAATCCGGATTACTCACAGAGCGTCTTAAATCGCTAGGTGCGTTGGAGCCTGAGGCTCGCAAAGCTGCCGGTGCACAAATCAACCAAGTTAAAGCTGCTGTAGAAGCTGCGCTCAATGAGCGTCGTCAAGCTTTAGCAGATGCCGTTCTCCAAGCTCGTTTAAGTGCAGAAGCCATTGATGTGACCTTGCCAGGTCGCGGTCAAGATGTGGGCAGTTTGCATCCTGTGATGCGTAGTTGGGAACGTGTAGAACAAATTTTTAGATCAATTGGTTTTGATGTGGCTGATGGTCCTGAAATTGAAAATGATTGGTTCAATTTCACGGCTTTGAACAGCCCAGAAAATCATCCAGCTAGATCAATGCAAGACACTTTCTATGTAGAAGGTGTTGATGAGCAAAATAAACCATTGTTGTTACGTACGCATACGAGTCCTATGCAAGTGCGTTACGCCAGTTCGCATGTCGCACGTCACGCAAAAGATGCGGTGATGCCACCAATTAAAGTGATCGCACCTGGTCGCACTTATCGAGTTGATAGTGATGCGACGCATTCACCGATGTTTAATCAGGTAGAAGGTTTGTGGATTGCAGAGAATGTTTCTTTTGCAGACCTCAAAGGTGTTTACACAGACTTCTTAAAAACTTTCTTTGAGACGGATGCGATTGATGTTCGTTTCCGCCCATCTTATTTCCCATTTACAGAACCATCTGCTGAAATTGACATGGCGTTTGG
>SSFP01000148.1 GCA_008015455.1 Polynucleobacter sp.
AGACATGGTCACGCCGTTCGACCATTCTCCCTGACTTCATTGGTCTCACAATCGCCGTTCACAATGGTCGTCAGCATGTACCTGTGTACATCACTGAGAACATGGTTGGACACAAGCTTGGTGAGTTTGCGCTAACGCGCACGTTTAAAGGTCATGCGGCCGATAAAAAAGCGAAGAAGTAAGAGGACGATATGGAATCTAAAGCTATTCACCGCAGCGCCCGCATTTCTGCGCAAAAAACACGTTTGGTTGCTGACCAAATCCGTGGTTTGCCAATTGCACGCGCTTTAAATATCCTAACTTTTAGCCCTAAAAAGGCTGCGTTCATCATGAAGAAAGTGGTTGAGTCTGCTATCGCTAACGCGGAGCACAACTCAGGTGCTGATATTGATGAGCTCAAGGTAAAAGCTGTCACAGTAGATAAGGCAACTTCACTCAAGCGTTTTACAGCTCGTGCGAAGGGTCGTGGCAACAAAATTGAAAAGCAAACTTGTCACATTACTGTGACTTTGAGCAACTAAGGAAGAGACATGGGTCAGAAAATAAATCCAACCGGTTTTCGTCTCTCGGTAAGCCGCAACTGGACTTCACGCTGGTATGCCAACAGCAACGACTTTGCAAAAATGTTGCAAGAAGACGTTGAAGTTCGTAGCTACCTTAAGAAGAAATTGAAAAATGCATCAGTGAGTAAAGTTGTTATCGAGCGTCCTGCAAAGAACGCAAAGATCACCATTTACAGCTCACGTCCTGGTGTTGTGATTGGTAAAAAAGGTGAAGACATCGAAGTATTGCGCAAAGAATTACAAAAGCGCATGGGTGTTCCAGTTCACGTGAATATCGAAGAAATTCGTAAGCCAGAAGTTGATGCTCAGTTAATCGCTGACTCAATTACACAGCAGCTTGAAAAACGTATTATGTTCCGTCGCGCTATGAAGCGTGCGATGCAAAGTGCTATGCGTTTAGGCGCCCAAGGTATCAAGATCATGAGTGCTGGTCGCTTGAATGGTGCTGAGATTGCTCGTACAGAATGGTACCGCGAAGGTCGAGTACCTCTTCATACTTTGAAGGCTGATATTGACTATGCAACTTCAGAAGCTGAAACAACATACGGCATTATCGGTGTAAAAGTTTGGGTTTACAAAGGCGACACATTGGGTCGTACGGATGTAAACGCAGTGGTTCCTGCTTCACCAGAAGAGAACCAAGAGAAAAAAGCTCGTCGTCCAGCTACACGTGCTCCACGTAAAGCTAAGGAAGACGGTGATAAGCCAGCAGCTGATGCTAAGCCAGCAGTAAAACGCGTGCGCAAAGTAACTAAGCCTGCTGAGAAGGCTGGAGAATAATTATGTTGCAACCTAAACGTCGTAAGTACCGTAAGGAACAAAAAGGCCGCAACACTGGCGTGGCAACACGTGGTAGCAGTGTGTCTTTTGGTGACTTTGGCTTGAAAGCAGTTGGCCGCGGTCGTTTGACTGCTCGCCAAATTGAAGCTGCTCGTCGTGCAATGACACGTCACATTAAACGTGGTGGTCGTATCTGGATTCGTATTTTCCCAGATAAGCCAATTTCACAAAAACCTGCAGAAGTTCGTATGGGTAACGGTAAAGGTAACCCAGAGTACTACGTAGCTGAAATCCAGCCAGGTAAAGTGTTATACGAGATGGATGGTGTTGACGAAGTATTGGCGCGCGAGGCTTTTAGACTTGCTGCTGCTAAGTTGCCTATTCAAACTACATTTGTTGTGCGCCAAATTGGCGCCTAATCTGGACGGGACAAAATGAAAGCTTCCGATTTACACGCTAAAGACGTTAACTCTTTAAACAACGAGTTATCTGAATTGCTAAAAGCCCAATTTAAATTGCGTATGCAAAAGGGTACTCAGCAGTTAACAGATACTAGCCAACTTGGCAAAGTAAAGCGCGACATCGCTCGTGTTAAGACTGTTATTGCCCAGAAAGCGAGCCAAAAATAATGACTGAAACTACAAAAAAACCATTACGCCGTACATTGATCGGTCGTGTTGTTAGCGACAAGATGCAAAAAACGGTTACCGTGTTGGTTGAGCGTCGCGTTAAGCATCCTTTGTATGGCAAATATGTTGCTAAATCAAAGAAATACCATGCTCATGACGAAACTAACCAATATAAAGACGGCGATACAGTTGAAATTTCGGAATCTAAGCCAATTTCACGTAGCAAGTCTTGGGTTGTGACACGTTTAGTAGAAGCTTCTAAAGGCATCTAAAAAACTAAGAAAACAGGCTTGCAAACCATTTGTGAGCCTGTTATAGTAGAGGGCTTTCCAGGATTGTTTGTGGAAAGAAATAGATTCAGAAGTATAAATCCGGGGTTTAAACCGCAAGGCTAGACCCCTCAACGGAACCAAGACTGATTGCCTATGGCGCTCAAGTTGGGGATAAAAAGATGATTCAAACTGAAAGCAGACTAGAGGTTGCCGATAACACCGGTGCCCGCGAAGTATTGTGCATCAAGGTGCTCGGTGGTTCAAAACGCCGTTACGCCAGCATTGGTGACATTATTAAAGTGACGGTTAAAGACGCCGCTCCGCGTGGTCGTGTTAAAAAAGGTGATATTTATAACGCCGTGGTAGTTCGTACTGCCAAGGGTGTTCGCCGTCCTGACGGCTCATTAATTAAATTCGACTCCAATGCGGCTGTTTTGCTTAACGCAAAACTAGAGCCAATTGGTACACGTATTTTCGGGCCAGTAACACGCGAATTGCGTACTGAGCGCTTCATGAAAATCGTTTCACTCGCGCCAGAAGTTATTTAAGGGATCGATATGAACAAGATTCGTAAAGGCGATCAAGTGGTAGTAATTACCGGTCGCGACAAAGGTAAAAAAGGTACAGTGACACAAATTCTCGAGGGTAAATTACTCGTTGAAGGCGTTAACGTGTACAAGAAAAACGTTAAACCAAACCCAACTGCTGGTACAACAGGTGGTGTTGTTGATAAGACAATGCCTATCGATGTATCTAACGTTGCATTGGTTGACGCAAACGGCAAACCTTCACGCGTTGGCATCAAAGAAGCTGACGGCAAAAAGGTTCGCTACCTCAAGACAACTGGCGCTGTATTAGCAGCCTAAGCGAGGATAGATAAATATGTCAGCACGTTTACAAAGCTTCTATAAAGACAAAGTTGCAGCGGACTTGATGAAACAGTTCGGCTACAAATCTGTTATGGAAGTTCCACGCATCACTAAGATCACATTGAACATGGGCTTAGGTGAAGCAGTTAATGATAAAAAAGTGATTGAGCACGCGGTTGGCGATCTAACAAAGATTGCTGGTCAAAAGCCTGTAGTTACTAAAGCACGTAAAGCGATTGCGGGTTTCAAGATCCGTCAAGGCTACCCAATCGGTGCGATGGTGACTCTACGTGGTCAGATCATGTATGAATTCTTAGATCGTTTTATTACGGTTGCATTGCCACGTGTACGCGACTTCCGCGGTATCTCTGGTAAGGCTTTCGACGGTCGTGGAAACTACAACATTGGTGTTAAAGAGCAGATCATTTTCCCTGAGATTGAATACGACAAAATCGATTCTCTCCGTGGTTTAAATATCAGCATTACCACTACTGCCAAAACTGATGATGAAGCAAAAGCTTTGTTGTCAGCGTTCAAATTCCCATTCCGCAATTAAGAGGTCATCGTGGCTAAATTAGCATTGATTGAACGCGAAAAGAAGCGCACCAAGACTGTCGCTAAGTACGCTGCAAAGCGTGCAGAGTTAAAGGCGATTATCGATGACGTCTCTAAGAGCGAAGAAGAACGTTATGAAGCACGTTTGAAATTACAACAGCTTCCACGTAACGCAAGTCCAACTCGCCAGCGTAATCGCTGTGCATTAACTGGCCGTCCACGCGGCACGTTCCGCAAGTTCGGCTTGGCCCGTAGCAAAATCCGTGAGATCGCCTTCCGTGGCGAGATCCCTGGTGTAACCAAGGCCAGCTGGTAAGCGGCGAAAGATTAGGAGAACACATGAGTATCAGCGATCCAATCGCCGACATGCTGACGAGAATTCGTAACGCGCAAGCGGTACAGAAGACAAACGTCGCCATGCCTTCTTCCAAGCTCAAAGTAGCGATCGCCAACGTTCTAAAAGACGAAGGTTATATCGACAGCTTTGAAATTGCTGGAGAAGCGGCTAAACCTGTATTAAATATCAGCCTTAAGTACTACGCAGGTCGTCCAGTTATTGAGCGCATTCAACGCGTATCAACACCTGGTTTGCGTATCTACAAAGGTCGCCATGACATTCCAAAAGTTTTGGATGGTCTAGGTGTTGCCATCATTTCTACGCCACAAGGCGTGATGACTGATCGTAAAGCTCGCGCTATCGGCGTGGGTGGCGAAGTTATCTGCTACGTAGCTTAATAGGGAGAACGAAGATGTCTAGAGTCGGTAAGAGCCCTATTGAGTTGCCAAAAGGCGCAGACGTACAAATCGCTGCAAACCAAGTGACAGTTAAAGGTCCATTGGGAACTTTGTCACACACTTTGCATCCGCTAGTTGGTTTGCAACAAAAAGACGGCGTATTGCAAGTTGTTTGCAATGACGAGTCAGCAGAATCAAATGCTTTATCAGGTACAACGCGTGCCTTAGTAAGCAATATGGTTAAAGGCGTAACAACAGGCTTTGAGCGCAAGCTAAGCTTGGTGGGCGTTGGATACCGTGCTTCTGTTCAAGGTAATGCATTGAAATTGCAATTAGGTTTCTCACATGATGTGATTCATGATTTGCCAGCAGGTGTTAAGGCAGAAACTCCATCACAAACTGAGATCATTATTAAAGGTGCCAATAAGCAACAAGTTGGCCAGGTAGCTGCTGAAGTTCGTGCATACCGTCCGCCAGAGCCATACAAAGGCAAGGGTGTTCGCTATGTAGAAGAAGTAGTACGCCTCAAAGAAACCAAGAAGAAGTAATCGGGGTTAGATATGAACAAAAACGAAACACGAGTTCGCCGCGCACGCCAAACCCGTATCAGAATTGCGGAACAGTTGGCTCATCGCTTGACGATTTATCGCTCGAATCAGCATATCTTTGCTCAGCTTTACAGCCCATGTGGCACCAAAGTTCTTGCCTCAGCTTCTACTATGGAAGCCGATATCAAAAAGGCATTGAATGGCAACGGTGGTAACAGTGCTGCAGCTACGCAAATTGGTAAAACAATTGCTGAACGCGCCATCAAGGCAGGTGTTACAGAAGTAGCATTTGACCGTGCTGGTTTCCGTTACCATGGCCGCGTGAAAGCGTTGGCAGAGGCTGCGCGTGAAGCCGGTCTTAAGTTCTGATCGCAGAGGCTCAAGGAAATAATATGGCAAAGATGCAAAATAAAGTTCAATCTGAAGAGCGCGATGATGGCTTGCGTGAAAAGATGATCGCTGTAAACCGAGTGACCAAAGTTGTTAAAGGTGGTCGTATTCTCGGTTTCGCTGCACTAACAGTAGTTGGTGATGGTGATGGCGGTATCGGTATGGGTAAGGGCAAGTCAAAAGAAGTGCCTGTAGCTGTACAAAAAGCAATGGACGAAGCACGTCGCAAAATGTTCAAAGTTTCTCTACGCAGTGGCACATTGCAGCACACAGTTGTTGGTGAGCATGGTGCATCACGTGTGTTGATTTCTCCAGCTAAAGAAGGTACTGGCGTGATTGCTGGTGGTCCTATGCGTGCTGTGTTTGATGTGATGGGTATTACTAACGTGGTTGCAAAATCACTTGGTTCAACAAATCCATACAACATGGTTCGTGCAACATTGGATGGCTTGCGCAAAATGAGCACTCCTTCAGAAATCGCTGCAAAGCGTGGTAAGTCTGTAGAGGAGATCCTAGGTTAATCGCCTGGAAAGTAAATATGAGCACAGTAAAAATTCAACTTGTACGTAGCTTGATTGCTACTCGTGAAGATCATCGCGCAACAGTACGTGGCTTAGGCTTACGTCGCGTGAATTCTGTTTCTGAATTGCAAGACACGCCAGCAGTACGCGGCATGATTAACAAAGTGTCTTACTTGGTTAAAGTTATCAAGTAACACTTAGGGATAGATTATGGAACTCAATAAAATTAAACCAGCAGAAGGTGCTAAGCACGCCAAGCGTCGCGTTGGTCGCGGTATTGGCTCAGGCTTAGGCAAAACAGCTGGTCGTGGTCATAAAGGTCAAAAGTCTCGTTCAGGCGGCTTCCACAAAGTTGGTTTCGAGGGCGGTCAAATGCCTTTGTATCGTCGTCTACCAAAGCGTGGCTTTATCTCTTTGAGCAAGCAATTTGACGGTCAAGTAACTTTAGCTGCATTGCAAAAGTTAGGTTTGGCTGAAGTTGACTTGGTTACTCTTAAGAAGAGTGGTCTAGTTTCTGGTTTAACAAAGAGCGTGAAGATCATCAAAACTGGTGAGCTTTCAATGGCTATTACTGTTCGCGGTTTGTTGGCAACAGCTGGTGCAAAAGCTGCTGTTGAAGCTGCCGGCGGTAAATTTGTTGACGCTGCTTAAGGTTTATTAAGTCAATATGGCCTTTGCTACTCCAAACGCATCTAGCTTAAAGTCAGGAAGCAAGTTTGGCGACTTACGTCGTCGCTTGACCTTCTTGATTTTGGCTTTGGTCGTTTATCGCATTGGCGCGCATATTCCTGTGCCAGGTATTGACCCTGACCAGTTAGCACAATTATTTAACAGCCAAAGCGGCGGTATCTTGGGTATGTTCAACCTGTTCTCAGGTGGCGCATTGTCAAGATTTACAGTTTTTGCTTTGGGGATCATGCCTTATATCTCTGCTTCAATCATCATGCAGTTGTTGACGAT
>SSFP01000030.1 GCA_008015455.1 Polynucleobacter sp.
AAATGCGTATGCACTATATCCGTATTCTTCCTGGCGACAAAGTCACTGTGGAACTCACACCCTATGACTTGTCAAAAGCGCGTATTGTTTTCCGCGCGAAGTAGTAACTAATTGTATAGAAGAGGTTAATTATGAAAGTTTTGGCATCTGTTAAGTGTATCTGCCGCAACTGTAAGATTATTAAGCGCAAGCGCGTGGTTCGAGTGATCTGTTCATCAGATGCTCGTCATAAGCAGCGTCAGGGTTAATAAAGCAGCCGTCTCAAAAAAGAGGAAAGTTACATGGCACGTATCGCCGGGGTCAATATCCCCAACCACCAACATACCGTCATCGGTCTAACAGCTATTTTTGGCATTGGTAACTCATTGGCTCGCAAGATTTGCGAAGCTTCTGGTGTTGCTATTGATAAAAAAGTTAAAGATCTAAGTGATGCAGATTTAGAAAAACTTCGTGAAGAAGTAGGCAGATTCACTGTAGAAGGTGATTTGCGTCGTGAAGTGACAATGAACATTAAGCGCCTAATGGACTTAGGTTGCTACCGTGGTCTTCGTCATCGCAAAGGCTTGCCAATGCGCGGTCAACGCACACGTACTAATGCTCGTACACGCAAAGGCCCTCGTAAGGCTGGTATTGCACTTAAGAAATAATTAGGAAGAGCTGACAATGGCAAAACCACAACAAAATAACGCGGCTCGCGCCCGTAAAAAAGTTAAAAAGAATATTGCTGACGGTATCGCACACGTTCACGCATCATTCAATAACACTATCGTGACTATCACTGATCGCCAAGGCAATGCGTTGTCATGGGCTACATCAGGTGGTCAAGGTTTTAAAGGTTCTCGTAAATCAACACCATTTGCGGCACAGGTAGCAGCTGAAGTTGCTGGTCGTGCAGCTATTGAGTGTGGTATCAAGAATTTATCAGTTGAGATCAAAGGTCCAGGCCCTGGTCGTGAATCAGCTGTTCGTGCTTTGAATGCTTTAGGCATCAAGATCACGGAAATTCAGGATGTGACACCAGTTCCGCACAACGGCTGCCGTCCTCCTAAGCGTCGTCGTATCTAATTTTTTAATCAAGACCACCGTCCATCGCTCTTACAGGGTGGACTCACCGTCGGTTTTCGGACTGAAGGCAAAGAAAGGAAATAATCGTGGCACGTTACATAGGCCCTAAAGCCAAATTATCACGTCGGGAAGGTACCGACTTATTTTTAAAGAGCACACGTCGCTCTTTATCTGACAAATGCAAACTAGACACTAAGCCTGGTCAGCATGGCCGTACATCTGGTGCGCGTACATCTGACTACGGTAACCAATTGCGTGAAAAGCAAAAGGTTAAGCGTATTTATGGCGTTCTAGAGCGTCAATTCCGTCGTTACTTCGCAGAAGCTGAGCGTCGTAAAGGTAACACAGGTGAAAACTTGTTGAGCCTTTTAGAGTCTCGCTTAGATAACGTTGTTTATCGTATGGGTTTTGGCTCAACACGCGCTGAAGCACGTCAATTGGTTTCTCACAAAGCAATTTTGTTGAACGGTAATGTTGCTAACATTCCTTCAATGCAAGTTCGTCCTGGTGATGTGATTGCTATTCGTGAAAAAGCCAAGAAACAAGCTCGTATTCAAGAGTCTTTAGGTCTTGTTGCTCAGTCTGGTGACATTAGCTGGGTTTCTGTAGATACAACTAAATTAGAAGGCACATTCAAGCAAGTTCCAGATCGCGATGATATCGGTGGTGATATCAATGAAAGCTTGATCGTCGAACTTTATTCACGTTAATGTGTCGCCCTCTTAAGGAATAAATATATGCAAAACACACTGCTGAAGCCGAAAATTATTTCTGTTGAAGCGCTTGCAGAAAACCAAGCGAAAGTTGTTATGGAACCGTTTGAACGCGGTTATGGCCATACTTTGGGTAATGCCTTGCGTCGTGTGCTTTTGTCGTCCATGGTAGGTTGTGCTCCAACAGAAGTCAGCATTGCTGGCGTTGTACACGAGTATTCAACAATTGACGGCGTTCAAGAAGACGTTGTTAACCTACTTTTGAACCTCAAAGGTATCGTATTCAAACTACAACAACGTGATGAAGTTATTTTGACATTGCGTAAAGAAGGTGCTGGCGTTGTAACAGCAAAAGATATCGAATTGCCACATGATGTTGAAATCATCAATCCAGATCACGTGATCGCTAACTTATCTTCAAATGGTAAGTTGGATATTCAGATCAAAGTTGAAAAGGGTCGTGGTTACGTTCCAGGTAACGTACGTAAATATCAAGACGAGTCTTCAAAGACTATCGGAAGTATTGTGCTAGATGCTTCATTTAGCCCAGTGCGCCGTGTAAGCTATGCTGTTGAATCAGCACGTGTTGAGCAACGTACAGACTTAGACCGCTTGGTTATGACAATTGAAACTAATGGTGTGTTAACGCCTGAAGAAGCAATTCGTCAATCAGCAAGCATCTTGGTTGATCAGTTAGTAGTATTTGCACAGCTTGAAGGTACTCAAGCTGCTGGTGATGCAGCTCCAAGCCGCTCTCCAGCTGTTGACCCGATGTTGATGCGTCCAGTTGACGATTTAGAGTTGACAGTTCGTTCTGCAAATTGCTTAAAAGCTGAAAACATTTACTACATCGGTGATCTCATTCAACGTACAGAGAACGAGTTGTTAAAGACTCCAAATCTTGGACGTAAGTCATTGAATGAAATTAAAGATGTTTTGGCCGCTCGCGGTCTGACCTTAGGCATGAAGCTAGACAACTGGCCGCCTGCTGGTCTTGAGAAATAATAGAAAGGAAGAGCCACCATGCGTCACGGAAACGGACTTCGTAAATTAAATCGTACATCCTCACATCGTTTAGCGATGTTGCGCAACATGTCAAATTCATTGTTGCAACATGAGGTTATTAAAACAACTTTGCCTAAAGCAAAAGAATTGCGTCGTGTAGTAGAGCCGCTAATTACTTTAGGTAAAAAAGATAACTTGGCAAACCGCCGTTTAGCGTTTGATCGTTTGCGCGATCGCGAAATGGTGACTAAGTTGTTTACAGAATTAGGACCACGTTTTGCAACTCGCCCAGGCGGTTACTTGCGTATTCTTAAGTTTGGCTTCCGCGTTGGCGATAATGCACCAATGGCATTGGTTGAACTTCTAGATCGTCCTGAAACGACAGAAGCTCCATCTGCAGAGTAATTGCTCAGATAGACCTTATAAAAAAGCCTGGTTTTGCCAGGCTTTTTTGTTTGGAAGATAATAAGCCATGAGCAAAATTTGTCTTTTGATAACTACATTTCCTAGCGCTGAGGAAGCTCAAGTATTTGGGAAGCTAGTCGTAGGAAATCATTTGGCGGCTTGCATTCAGATACAGGCTCCTTGTACTTCCATCTATCAGTGGGAGGGAGTCCTGGAGACAACCCAAGAATATCCTGTGCATATCAAAACAGCGAGTTCCAATAAAGAGGCTCTTAAGAAATTCATACGTGAGCACCACTCATATGAAGTGCCTGAAATTGTCTGTATTGATGTGGATGATGTTGATACAACTTACGCAGAATGGGTTGTTAACCAAACAAATAAAGAAAATAAAAAATGATTAAACGGCTATTGCTTCTGGGTGCGACTTTATTTGGATTGGTAGTCGGCGTGGCACGGGCAAATGAATTCTTGTCCCCCGAAAAAGCATTTCCAGTGATTGCACAATCAAATGAGAGTGGGTTTGTAGAGTTTCAAGTTCAGCCTCAAAAGGGCTATTACGTTTATAAAGAATCCATCAAATTTAAAGTTTTAAAGAGTCTGCAGGGCGTGAGCCAAGATGTTTTAGGAGTCCCTGTATTGCCTCCGGGAAAAATTAAGTTTGATGAGAATTTTGGCAAAAATTTAGAAACATACCCTAAGGAATTTTTGGTCAAAGTTCCTGCGCAGCAAAAATTATTAAGTGCGGGGGTCATCGTTCAAATGGAGTTGCAGGGTTGCGCAGACAAAGGAATTTGTTATCCGCCCATGCAATTGAACTTCACTTTAGCTGCACCCAATGTCAGTGTTGCTGGCGTTTTAGCTGAGGAGCCTGATGTTCCATCTGAGCCTGCTGGATTAGCTGATTTGTGGTCAGCGCGTGATGATGCCGGTCAGTTAACCAATCTACTGCAGAATATTTCCCCGTGGATTTTGTTAGGAGCATTTTTTATTCTTGGCTTAGCCATGGCATTAACACCATGTGTTCTTCCCATGTTGCCCATCATGTCTAGTGTGGTCTTTGGTGCAAAAACAGAGCGTCACCAAGAGATATCAAAATTGCGATCAACCATCCTGGCAATTAGCTATGTTTTAGGTATGGCGATCATGTACAGCATAGCCGGCATGATAACTGCTGCTCTTGGAGCCAACATCCAAGTTTTTTTGCAAAACCCTTGGGTCTTAGTTGGGTTTGCTTTGATGTTATTAGCACTGTCAGCAAGTTTATTTGGTCTTTATGAACTACGTTTACCAGAAGCTATTCATAACAAAATTGATCGCTTAGCGGGTAAGCAAGAGGGTGGTAGCGTTATTGGTGCTTTTTTGTTGGGAGCCATCTCTACCTTAATCGCCAGCCCTTGTGTGACTGCTCCATTAGCCGGCGTGTTGGCTTTTATTGCGCATGCAGGTTCAGTGCCATGGGGTGGTGTCTTATTGTTTGTGATGGCGCTAGGAATGGGCTTGCCTTTGTTACTTCTTGCCATTGGTGCTAAAGGATTATTGCCAAAAACTGGCGCATGGATGCTGCTAATCCAAAAAATATTTGGTGTGTTATTGATTGCGCTAGCAGCTTGGGTGGTGTCCCCTGTGTTTATGAAGAGTTCTGCAGAAAAATCTCAGGGTATCCATCAACTCTCTTCAGGTCTGACATTTCAGGTGGTGACGACAAGCGAGCAATTAGATGCTGCGTTAAGAAATGCTAAAGACCAAAATAAATTAGTGCTTTTAGATTTCTATGCTGATTGGTGCGTCACTTGTAAAGAAATGGAAGTGCTAACTTTTAGCGATCCATCAGTCGTTGAGAAGTTAAAAACTTATGAATTGATTCAGGTGGATGTGACCAAAAATACAGCCAATCAGCAAGCGATCTTAAAGCGCTATGGCTTATTTGGACCGCCTGCTATTTTGTTCTTTGATCGCCAAGGTCAGGAACGAAGCTCCCAGAGAGTGATTGGCTTTATGAAGGCGTCACGTTTTATAGAGCGCCTAGAATAAAACTAATTTAGTTCTTGGCTTGTAATAAGCGAGCGGCATCTCTAGCAAAATAAGTCAGGATGCCATCAGCGCCTGCGCGCTTAAATGCAAGCAAGGACTCCATCATGACTGCGTCACCATTAATCCAACCGTTGATGGCAGCAGCTTTGATCATGGCGTATTCACCACTCACCTGATAGGCAAATGTAGGGTGACCAAGTTCCTCTTTGACTCTTCTCACAATATCCAAGTAGGGCATGCCAGGTTTAACCATCACCATATCTGCACCTTCTTCAATATCAAGTGCTACCTCGCGAATTGCTTCATCGGAGTTGGCAGGATCCATTTGATAAGTTTTCTTATCGCCTTTACCAAGATTGCCAGCTGAACCAACCGCATCTCTGAATGGGCCATAAAACGCTGAGGCATACTTGGCAGAGTAAGCCATGATTTGTGTATGAATAAATCCGTGCGCTTCAAGTGCATCACGAATAGCAGCAATACGTCCATCCATCATGTCAGATGGAGCCACCATATCTGCACCGGCTTTTGCATGCGTTAAAGCTTGTTTAACTAATGCATCAACGGTCACATCATTTATCACATAACCATCGCTATCAATAATCCCATCTTGGCCATGGCTTGTATAAGGATCGAGCGCAATATCAGTCATGATGCCTAGGTTCGGAAAGCGGCTCTTAAGTTCTTTAATCGCTTGTGGAATTAAGCCATTAGGATTGTGAGCCTCTTTTCCATCAGCTGTTTTTAATTCGGCGCTGATCACAGGGAATAAGGCCATCACTGGAATGCCTAGCTTCACACAGTCTTCCGCGACTGGAATTAATAAATCTAAAGACAATCGACTCACCCCAGGCATGGACTTCACTTCTTCTTGTCGATTGCTTCCTTCAAGAAGAAAAACAGGGTAAATAAAATCATTGGCAGATAAAGTATTTTCTTGAACGAGGCGACGTGACCAATCAGTTCTGCGTAATCGACGGGGACGATGGAAGAGTTGCATATAAAACCTTATGAAGAAAGTTGGGGTTTTAGGTTCTTAGAAATTCTATTTTCATTACTAGTATGTGCGCTAGAAGCCTCAATGCCTAACCACTCAGCAACCATACGATCAGCCTCCACTAAGCCAACTCGTTTAGTGCTGGAGAAGAGTTGGGCGGTATAAGGACCATTCGGATTTAATTCTTTTAGCTTGTTTTGCAGTTTTTTTAGCGCCATGCGACCTTCAGACTGATTAAGTTTGTCGCATTTTGTTAATAAAACATGGATAGGCCTGCCTGTAGGGGTAAACCACTCAATCATTTGCTGGTCTAAATCAGTCATACCACGGCGGGCGTCCATAATCAGGACCATTCCTTTGAGGTTGGGTCTAGTTTGTAGGTAGGTTGAGAGCAAATTGTCCCAATGTGCCCTTGTTTTGAAGTCTACCTGGGCATAGCCATAACCCGGTAAGTCGACTAAATTCGCTAAATTGACCTTATCTTTCGTTAAAATACCGAAAAAGTTGATATGTTGCGTTCTTCCTGGCGTTTTACTAGCAAAAGCAAGCCTATTTTGTTGGCAAAGCACATTAATAGCCGTGGATTTTCCGGCGTTAGAACGACCGGCAAAAGCCACTTCAGGGATATCCCAGGTGGGTAAATCAACCAAATGGTTAATAGTTACGACAAATTGTGCTTGATGTAAGGTGGACATAGGTGTTTAAAAGGTTAGACCTATTGTAAAATCTCTCGTTGATAATTAGTTGTTAAATTAAAAATAAAGATTAATAAATCTTTCGCATCATATACATAGGGTGAGTGCACATGCGTCAAACAATTTCAGCCACATTCAAGACTTTAGTGATTACTTTAGGCTTATCTATTGCAGGTACAAGCTTTGCTAATGAGCCAGCTAAGCCAGCAGCTCCAGATGCTGCCAAAGGCGATGTGCTTTATAACAGCGGTGACGCTAAACGCGGTATTGTGGCATGTGTGAGCTGTCACGGTGCTAACGGTAATAGTGGCGCAGCTGCTTATCCAAAGCTAGCGGGTCAACACGCAAGCTATGTGGTTAAACAATTAAAAGACTACAAGGCTGGTAAAGATCGTCCAAACGCCATCATGGGCGCATTTGCTGGTCTTTTATCTGACGAAGATATGGCTAACCTAGGCGCGTATCTAGAGAAGCAAACTCCGGGTCAAGGCACAGCTAAAAACAAAGCGTCTATTGAGTTGGGTCAAAAGATTTATCGTGGTGGTATTGCTGCAAAGTCTGTAGCAGCTTGTGCAGGTTGCCACAGCCCAAATGGTTCTGGTATCCCAGCTCAGTACCCACGCATCTCAGGTCAGTGGCCTGAGTACACAGAAGCGCAATTAGTTGCATATCGTTCTGGCGAGCGTAAGAACAGCGTGCAGATGAGTGCGATTGCCTCTAGAATGTCTGATGCCGAAATCAAGGCTGTTGCAGACTATATCGCAGGCTTGCGTTAATAAAAACACTTAGAGTTTTTTCGCATCCGTTAAGCCCACGAACTTAGTTTGTGGGCTTTATTTTTTATATTTAGGGTATGACAACATCTTCATCAGACATGAGTGCATTGAGAAAGTTTAATCGGGCTTCCGTAGAACTTTTGTCATCGATGCGCTTTGCGATTGCACTGCTTACCATTATTTCAATTGCTAGTGTGATTGGAACGGTGATTAAGCAAAGCGAACCTTATGCCAACTACGTCAATCAATTCGGTCCATTCTGGGCTGAGATTTTTAATGGCTTAGGTTTGTTTGCTGTTTACACAGCTTGGTGGTTTTTATTGATTCTGGCGTTCTTGGTCGTTTCAGTATCTTTTTGCGTATTCCGCAATGCACCCAAGATGTTGGCAGATATTCGTGCATGGAAAGAGCATGTGAAAGAAGGTGGTTTGCGTGCGCTACATCATCATTTCGAATTTGCTACCCAGCAATCCCATCAAGAGACAAGTGCACGCATCGCTGCCCGTTTAGTTAAAGACGGCTATGCAGTTAAAACTCAAATAGCTGATGATCATTCAAAGGTCATGGCTAAGAAGGGTGCGGCAAATAAATGGGGTTACATCCTTGCTCATAGCGCGATTGTTTTAATTTGCTTGGGTGGCTTATTAGATGGTGATTTGTTTACAAGAGGTCAAATTTGGTTTGGTGGAAAGAGCATATTGCCGCCAAGCACTCAAGGTATGTTGATCTCTGAGATTCCTAGTGAACATAAATTAAGTGCCAGCAATCCTAGTTATCGTGCCAATATTTTTGTACCTGAAGGTGGTACCAGTGCCACCGCTTTATTAAATGCTACTAGTGGCAGCATCATTCAAGAGCTCCCTTTTTCAATTGCTTTGAAAAAGTTTCATGTTGAGTATTACAGTACCGGTATGCCGAAGCTCTTTATGAGTGAAGTGCTGATTAAAGATTTAGATACGGGTAAAGAATTAGAAGCAAAGATTAAGGTGAATGAGCCTTTAATCCATCGCGGAGTTGCCATCTATCAGTCTAGCTTTGAAGATGGTGGATCTAAGCTTAAGTTGCGTGCTTACCCGATACAAGGTCGAGGTAACTCCATTCAATCCAGCTTTATAGTGAATGGTGAGGTAGGTCAGAGTACCGCACTGAAATCAAGCAGTGGTGAAAGTTACACACTTGAATTTGTAGGCTTTAGACCCACCAACGTAGAAAACATTGCCAATGCATCTGGAGAAGTAGATGCAAGAGGTGTTGCAACCCAGCAGCAAGACAGCGGTTTATCTAAAGCTCTAAATAATCGTTTGGGTTCTGGTGCTAAAACAAGCAAAACTACAAATCTAAAAAATGTAGGACCATCTATTCAATACAAGTTGCGCGATGCATCTGGTCAGGCGCGCGAATTTAGTAATTACATGCAGCCTCTTTTCATCGATGGCATGCCGATGTTCATGATGGGTATGAGAGAGAGTGCAGCTCAGGAGTTTAGATATTTAAGAATTCCGGCAGATGCCCAACTGAGTTTGAATGAGTGGTTGATGTTGCGCACGGTTTTGCAAGATCCAAGTGCCCGTCAACGCGCGGTACAACGTTTTTCACAAACATTGGGGCAGCAATCTAATTTTGCAAATTCTCCACAGGCATTAGCGCAATTGCGTGAGAGCGCGATGCGCTCGATTGAATTATTTGCTGGTGCCAGTGATTTTGCGGTGACCCAAGCCAAAGAGGCGGGGACACTTCCTGGCGGTTTTGCAGCATTAGGCGGTTTTATTGATCAAGCTGTTCCCGAAGCTGATCGAGAAAAAGCTGCTGAAGTTATTCTGAAAGTATTGAATGGGGTGTTGTGGGAGTTGTGGCAAGAAGCTAGAGCAAAGTTGGGTTTACCTAATGCCTCTAACACACCAGAGAGTCAGCGATTTATTCAGGCAGCTACATCAGCTTTGTCAGATGCTAATTTTTACCCTGCGCCGCTGACTTTCCAATTGGAAGAATTTGAAGAAGTTAAAGCTAGCGTATTTCAGGTCACTAGATCCCCTGGTAAGAACATGGTTTATCTAGGTTGTTTACTATTGGTATTGGGTATTTTTGCGATGTTCTATTTGCCAGAGCGTCGTATCTGGGTAAGAAGCTTGGAGAATGGTCACCATCTTTTTGCCATGTCGACTTCTCGCAAGACCATGGATTTTGAAAAAGAATTTAAGAAATATCAGGAAGACTTAAGTCATGGAAACTAAATATGTAAGTTCAGTTCAAGGGGGCTGGTTCCAAAACCTACAACAGAATCTGTTGGGCGGATTAAAGTCCTTGCGATGGGTTGATTACATTTTTGCACTAGCTTTAGCGGCTGGCGCTATTTTTGCTGAAATGAAATTCTCGGCATTCATGGATGGCTATGAGCAAGCTATTCTATTTTGCTCAGTTCCTGTATTAGCCATCTTGGGCTGGGCTTGGTCACCACTTAGAAATCTCATGATTGGCTCAACGATTCTGGGTTTGTTGGCTATTTATTTCTATCAAACGCCCGAAGGTGGATCTTTAGCAAGAGCTGAGCAGGCATTCTTTTTAAAGTACATGCTCTCTAGTCAGTCAGCCATTTTGTGGATGAGTGTCTTCTTTGCTTTAAGTACTTTGTTCTACTCACTCAACTTTGCATTGCGCTCAAGCACGATGGGTCCTGCTGCCTCGAAATTAACATGGGCGGCAGTCTATATTGGTTTAACTGGCATGCTCGTGCGTTGGTATGAGTCTTACTTGATGGGTGCAGATATTGGACATATTCCAATTTCAAACCTTTATGAAGTATTTATTTTATTTTGCTTAATTACCGCACTTTTCCATTTGTATTACGAGGCGCGTTACCAATCTTTAGCTTTGGGCGCTTTTGTTCTTTGGATTATTTTTGCAGCAGTTGCATTTATTTTTTGGTACAGCGTTTCTCGTGATGCACACCAAATTCAACCATTAGTTCCTGCTTTACAAAGTTGGTGGATGAAGATTCACGTACCTGCTAACTTTATTGGTTATGGCACTTTTGCCTTAGCTGCGATGGTGGCGATTGCATATATTCTGAAATCAAAAAATATTCTCGTCGATCGTTTGCCTAGCTTAGAGCTATTAGATGATGTGATGTACAAATCCATCGCCGTGGGCTTTGCCTTCTTTACGATTGCCACGATTTTGGGCGCTTTGTGGGCGGCTGAAGCTTGGGGTGGATACTGGAGCTGGGACCCTAAAGAAACTTGGGCATTGATTGTTTGGCTCAATTACGCTGCGTGGTTACACATGCGCTTAATGAAAGGTTTAAGAGGGGTTGTAGCTGCTTGGTGGGCTTTAGTGGGTTTGCTAGTGACAACATTCGCCTTTATCGGCGTCAATATGTTCTTATCAGGCTTACACAGCTACGGCAGCTTATAAAAGCTAACCTGCTTAATCATTAGGATGATTAAGCAGGAAGTAACTTCTCATTAGCAAAAAGACTTTCAATGGTTTCACGTTCACGAATCAAGTGAACAGCTGAGCCATCGACCATCACTTCTGCCGCACGACCTCTGGTGTTGTAATTCGAGCTCATCGTAAAACCATAAGCACCCGCTGAGAGAATCGCTAAGCGATCGCCAGGAGCAACCTTGAGTGCACGATCTCTTCCTAGCCAATCACCTGATTCGCAAATCGGTCCTACGATGTCATAGGTCACTGCTGGCGCAGCGCTTTGTTCGTTAACTGCCACGATGGCATGGTAAGCCTCATACATTGCAGGACGCATCAGGTCATTCATGGCTGCATCAACGATACAAAAGTTTTTAGTTTCACCGGGTTTTAAGTACTCAACTGTAGTGAGTAGTAATCCAGCATTACCTACCAATGAGCGTCCTGGTTCAAATAAAACCTCTAAATGACCATAACCTTTTGCTTCAATATGATTGAGCAAGGTGTTGGCAAATTCAGTAATCGCAGGCGGTGTTTCATTGGTGTAGCTAATACCTAAACCGCCACCAATATCTAGATGATGAATCTTGATGCCAAGATCATCGAGGGACTTAATTAAATCTAAAACGCGGTCTAGAGCATCTAAATAAGGGCTCATTTCAGTGATTTGTGAGCCGATATGACAATCGATTCCAACGATTTCACAGAAAGACATTTTTGTGGCAGCTTGATACGTTGCGATCACATCGTCATAAGCAATACCAAACTTATTACCTTTAAGTCCTGTAGAAATGTATGGATGAGTTTTAGGATCCACATCAGGATTGATGCGTAATGAAACGCGCGCTTTAATTCCTAAGCTCTCTGCAACTTCATTTAAGCGAGTTAGCTCAGGAATGGATTCTAAGTTGAAACATTTCACGCCTGCTTTGAGAGCAGCGATCATCTCATCACGACTTTTACCAACGCCCGAGAAAACCACCTTATCGGCAGAACCGCCGGCAGCTAGAACACGAGCTAATTCACCGCCACTGACAATATCAAATCCAGCGCCTAGCTTTGCAAAAACATTCAAAATGGCTAAGTTGCTATTGGCTTTCATCGCATAGTGAACTCTGGCGCGACGTTGGCCATTAGGGCGAACACAGGCAGCCTCATAAGCATTAAATGCATCTGTGAGGGCTTTTCTGCTGTAAATATAGCAAGGTGTGCCAAATTGTTGGGCGATTGTGCTCAATGCCACATCTTCAGCGTGCCACTGACCATTTTTTACAGAAAAGCCATTAAGGTGAGGAACGAGGCTCATTTTGTTTCTTTCACGACCGGCGCAGGAGGCCACTGTTTTTCCATGGGTTCAGCCTTTTCCGGAGGCGTTGGCATGGTTGGAATATTAGGGTGTGTGAGTGGACCGCGTATCCCGCATCCTAGCAGGGATATTGCTATACATAAAAGTGAAGTCCTAGCTACAATAAAACGCATATATGTATTAGTTTAAAAGTGATCGCTGACTATAGCATGGGTCATAAGGAAAATATGAACAATCATTCAACAACTGTCGAAACCTTAACAGATTCTACTTTTTATGCGATTGCAGAAAAAACCTTAAAAGCGATTGAGCTATCGCTTGAGGAAGCATTCCAAGCAACTGATCTTGATCTAGATATTTCTCGCCAAGGCGGTAATGTTGTCAATATTCAGTTCGCTGATCGCAGTGTGATCGTGGTCAACACCCAAGCACCTCTTCAAGAAATTTGGGTCGCTGCCAAGGAGGGTGGGTTCCATTACCGCTGGGCTGGTACGTTGCAAACCCCTTTATGGCTAGATACCAAAACAGGAGCTGAGTTATTTAGTGAGCTTTCGCGTCTGGCTAGCCAGCAAGCAAAAGCTACACTAAAAGTCAGTTACCAAGCTTAGAAGAGCTTTTTATTCAAGAACCGTAGTTCTTCCAAAGAATGGCAAGAATTCAGGTATGACCCAATCGCCATCTTGTTGAGTAACGCCTGGCGGAGGAGTTCTAGGAGCTTCTGGAACTCCGTTGAGAGCCGTTTTCATGTAGCGAGTCCACATCGGGAGTGCTAAGCCGCCACCTGTTTCACGATCACCCAAGCTCTTTGGTTTATCAAATCCAATCCAAGCAACAGCCACAACACTTGGGTGGTATCCAGCAAACCAAGCATCCATAGATTCATTCGTCGTACCAGTTTTACCAGCGATATCGCTTCTACCTAAAGCAGGTCTAGACGATGCTGCAGTACCTGTTTTGGTCACTTCTTGAAGTAGGCTATCCATCACAAACGCAGTTCTAGAATCTAGTACCTTTAATTCGCTATCACCTGACTTGGTGGGGGTTGCCTCAAACAAAACATTCCCTTTTGCATCCATCACCTTGCTAATTAGATAGGGCTCTACGCGATAGCCACCATTAGCAAATACGCCATAGCCTGTGGCTAGTTGAAGTGGTGTGACAGAACCTGCTCCAAGTGCCATCGTGAGATAAGGCGGGTGTTTCTCAGCCTCAAAGCCAAATCGCTGAATATAGTTTTGTGTGTAACGGGCGCCAATTTTTCTAATGACTCGAACAGAGACTAAGTTCTTAGACTTAGCCAAGGCAGTGCGTAAACGCATGTGACCTTCAAACTTGCCGTCATAGTTTTTTGGTTCCCACATCTGTCCACCAGTTTCTAGGCCGCTGATAGATAAAGGGGCATCATTCACTACGGTATTAGGCATGATGCCTTTTTCTATAGCTGCTGCATAAACAAATGGTTTAAATGATGAGCCAGGCTGTCTTTGAGCTTGCGACACATGATTAAATTTATTGCGGTTGTGATCAAAGCCACCTACCAGTGCACGAATGCCGCCATCGTGAGTATCTAAGGCCACAAATGCTGCCTCCACTTGAGGCATTTGAGCTAATAACCAGCGACCTTCAAAGGGAAGAACTCGAATAATCGCACCAGGCTTAATTTGTTGTTTAGGACTTGCTTTCTCTGACAGGGCAACGCTACCAAGCTTGAGGTCTTCTCCTTTGATGGAGATGGTGTCACCAGTAGCAATCACCACTTTAATTTCTTTAGGGTTTGCATCGATCACAACACCCGCTAATAGATCATCGCTGCTTGGGTGGTCGCCTAAGACATCATCAATGGCTCGCTGCCTTTGAACTGTATCAACAGGCAATGTGATGTAACCTTCAGGACCTCTGTATTTATGACGAAGCTCATAATCCATGATGCCCTTACGAACGGCAGAGTAAGCAGCATCTTGTTCTGCTCTTCTAATCGTTGTGATGACTGTCATGCCCTGTGTGTAGATGCTATCGCCATATTCGCTGATGAGTAATTGACGAGTCATCTCAGCGACGTAATCAGCTTTGGTAGAAAACTCTTTACCAACACCTCTGACATGGAGAGTCTCCGCCATCGCTGAATCATATTGCGTTGGCGTGATCATTTTTAGATCACGCATTCTTTGCAAAATATATTCTTGTCTGATTTTGGCGCGGCGATAGTTCACCACTGGGTTATATGCAGATGGCGCTTTAGGTAAGCCTGCTAGCATCGCTGCTTCAGCGATTGAGATTTCTCGAACATCTTTACCAAAATAAATTTGTGCAGCGCTGGCAAAGCCATAAGCTCTTTGCCCAAGGTAAATCTGATTCATGTACAACTCAAGAATCTTATCTTTAGGAAGGTTCGCTTCAATCTTCCAAGCTAGTAAGACCTCATAAATTTTTCTGCTAAATGATTTCTCATTTGTTAAGAAGAAATTTCTAGCCACTTGCATCGTGATGGTTGAAGCCCCTTGAGAGAGTCTGCCACGAAGGTTAGCAAGCGTCGCTCTAAGAACGCCCCAATAGTCCACGCCACCATGTTCATAAAAGCGCTCATCTTCAATAGCAACTACCGCATTCTTTAGATAGCTAGGGATCTCTTGGATCGCCATCACGCTGCGGTGCTCTTCACCAAATTCCCCAATCAAGGCATGATCAGCGGTATAAATTCTTAGAGGAACTTTAGGTTTGTAGTCCGTGATCGTATCTAGATCAGGAAGATTCGGTTTAGCAATTATCAGAGCATAGGCAATGACTAAGCCAATTAAGATAAGTCCTGCACTACCCAAGAAAATACCCCAGCGAATCATGTACTGGCGCCAGTCTCTTTGAGAGTGTCTTGTATTTCTACCACCACCAAGACGTGATGGTGGACGAACAGGTGTGCGTGATGAGCTCATGGGCTGATTATAGAGATAGCTGAAGGTTTCAGTTTGAAAAAATGATGTCAGAAATTTCTGACGCCAAACTCAGAAATTGCATACAAAAAATAAGAAATATCTGATTTTTTCAAATGAAATTTATTCGCAAAATGAGGGCATGTTTAAACGATCCTTAAGCCCAGAAGCATTTGACCAATTTTCTTTAGAAAATAGAGAGATTTCGCCGTCCACGCGTGCACAAAGCAGCGACGATTTGCCTATTTCAGATCTTTCGAAATGGGCAAACTATTTAAAAATCCTAGCCCCCTATGAAAGACATATTTATGGCGCTTTTGCAGCACTCGTCTGTCTTTTATTTATATTCACTTATGGTTCTCATCTGCAATATCAAGATGATGTAGATGCTCAACTCAATCAATTTAAGAAGCAGTTGCTGCTTCATCAAGCAGAGATCAGTGCTATTAAAACTGATTGGCCGAAGAATCAAATAGCGTCATCAGGCAATCCTGAAGAAATGCTTGCATCTGATCAGCCTATTCCTGAAATTAATTATCTGGGGACTTTCCACGAAGGAACGACGCGCCGAGGATTAATTGCTCATGCCAGTTTTAGTAATGATCAGCCTAAGTCTAAAACTCAATGGGTATCTGTGGGGCAGGTGATTGAGTTGATTGGAACCATTAAAGCCATAGAAGATCGATATCTAGTGATTGAGTCTATTGGCGGTAAGTTAGTCACGATATGGGCAGAGGAGCAGCGCTAATGAAGCAACGTCGCAAATTATTGAAATATGTATGCCTAGCTTATTTGGGAAGTGTGGCAAGTGGTTTAGTCAGTAGCAATGCCATTGGTGCACCTAACTTAGCTTCTAAAGAGCAACTCATGAGTTTAAGTTTTGCTTCGATTGATGTGAGGCAGTTACTTCAAATGCTCGCAGATGCCAAAGGTATCAATATGATGATTAGTGACAAGGTGTCTGGGGTCACCAGCATTCATATGAAGAATGCTTCTTGGCAATCTATTTTTGATGCCGTATTAGCGAGTCGATCCCTGGCACATCAATATGAAGCTGGTGTTTTGTGGGTAGCGCCTTATGAAGAAATTATGGCTCATGAAAAAAGAGTTCTTGATAGGCAAAAGCAGTCACAGCATGTTGAGCAAAATCTTCATGATTTACGACAAATCATGATTGAAGCGCGCATTGTGGAGGCTGAAAGGCGCTTTCCAAGAAATCTGGGCGCAAAATTGGCTTATCAATCTCAGTCAGGTCATCTTTCTGGAAGTAATGCGCTAGCAGCTAATGGTTTACATGGATTTGAGGCAGGGGTTGCATCGATTAGTTTGTTGGGGAAGCAAGCAGGCAAGGCATTACAAATTGAACTTTCTGCGCTTGAATCCAGTGGACTGGGCAACATCATTTCTAATCCAAGGGTTTTAGCTGCTGAAAATTCTCAAGCACTTATTGAGCAAGGTACAGAATTGCCTTATCAATCATCAGCGGGTCAGGGTGCTACCAAGGTGCAATTTAGGAAAGCGAATCTACGATTAGAAGTACGCCCCCGAGTTCAGAAAAATCAAATGATTATCTTGGATGTTGATATCAATAAAGACAGTGTGGGGCTTAAAACAGATCAAGGATTTGCAATCGATACCAAGCATGTCAAAACGCAGGTCGTGGTTGAGAGTGGTGGCACCGTGATTCTTGGCGGCATTTTTCAAGATATTGAGAGAAAAGATAAGGCGAAAACACCTTTTTTAAGTGAGATACCCTTTTTAGGTGCTTTATTTAGGCAAGAATCAAAAACAATGGATAAAACAGAATTATTAATTTTTTTAACGCCAACATTGGTTTCTAGTCAAAAGCCTCAGTAGAATCTCACTTGTGAATACGATTGCTGACAATATTTTCTTAGTAGGCTTAATGGGCGCCGGTAAAACTACCGTGGGACGACTATTGGCTAAGAAATTGGGCAGACGTTTTATTGATACTGATCATGAGATTGAGTCACGCTGTGGAGTCAAAATCCGCACCATTTTTGAAATGGAAGGCGAAGCAGGGTTTCGTAAGCGTGAGGCGCAAGTGATTGATGAGTTAACGCAAGGAAAAGATTTGGTGTTAGCAACGGGGGGAGGAGCAGTACTTCTTCCAGAAAACAGAGTGCACCTTCATGATCGTGGGGTTGTCTTTTATTTGCGCGCTAATCCTCATGAGCTTTGGGTGCGTACTCGCAATGATAAAGGTCGCCCACTACTCAATAATGGCGATGCAAAAGCAACATTAGAAAAGTTATATGAGGTGCGCGATCCCTTGTATCGCGAAACAGCTCATCACACGATTGACACTGGTAAGCCAAGTGTTTCTCAGTTGGTCAACACATTAATGATGCAATTTGAATTATCAAAATGAAAACACTTGAACTTGAACTAGGTGAACGTAGTTATCCGATACATATTGGATCAAGACTGATTGATCAAGCCGAGCTATACAAAAAACATATAAAAGGCTCTTTTACGGCTGTCGTCACCAATGAAACAGTGGCGCCTTTATACGCAGACCGTGTTGTTAAAACATTAGAGAGTCTAGGGCAAAAAGTACGTTTGGTAGTTTTACCTGATGGCGAGGTTTATAAAACCTGGGAAACGCTCCAAAAGATTTTTGATGCTTTATTAGAAAGCGGCGCTGATCGTAAAAGTACATTAGTGGCTTTAGGTGGCGGTGTGATTGGTGACATGACAGGCTTTGCCGCTGCTTGTTATATGAGAGGCATTCGATTCATACAAGTTCCAACGACACTTTTGTCACAAGTTGATTCATCTGTGGGTGGTAAAACGGGTATTAATCATCCGCTAGGTAAGAATATGGTGGGCGCGTTTTATCAACCGCAAGCAGTGATTGCAGATTTAGATACATTGCAAACATTACCGCCCAAAGAGCTTGCAGCCGGTTTGGCTGAAGTGATTAAGCATGGTGCAATTGCTGACGCTAATTTCTTCCAATGGCTTGAGGGCAATATTGATTCACTCAATGCTTGTGATCCAAAAGCAATGGAACATGCTGTGCTACGTTCTTGTGAAATTAAATCTAATGTAGTCGCTCAAGATGAAAAAGAAGGTGGCGTGCGTGCCACGCTTAATTTCGGACATACTTTTGGTCACGCGATTGAGGCTGGGATGGGTTATGGTGAGTGGTTGCACGGAGAGGCGGTTGGTTGCGGGATGGTGATGGCAGCAGATTTATCTGTGCGCGTTGGGCAGCTCACCACAGATGAGGCAGAGCGTCTTAAGAAATTAGTGGCTGCACTGAAGTTACCAACAGTGCCTCCTCGTTTAGGTCTAGAGCGTTATATGGACTTAATGAGTGTGGATAAAAAAGCAGAGGGTGGAGAAGTTCGCTATATCTTGCTCAATGGTATTGGACGTTCAACGATTAAAGCGGTTGACGATCAATTGGTGGCTCAAACACTAGAAGCTACTGGGGCTGTTTAAGTTTCATGACACTAGCTTGTTGCGCTGTTCAAGCTAATGCCTCACTGGGGCGAGTTCATGCTGAACCAGAAGAGCCAACTCAGTCAGGGCGAAGTCCTTTTCAGCGCGATCGAGATCGTATTATTCATTCCACAGCTTTTCGTCGCTTGGAATACAAAACACAAGTTTTCTTAAATCATGAAGGTGACCATTTTCGTAATCGCTTGACTCATAGTCTTGAGGTAGCGCAAATAGGTCGTGCAGTTGCTAGACGCTTGGAGCTCAACGAAGATTTAGTAGAAGCTATTTCCTTAGCGCATGATTTGGGCCACACACCATTTGGTCATGCAGGGCAGGATGCGCTCAACGAGTGTATGAAAGAGTATGGCGGCTTTGAGCATAATTTGCAAAGTCTTTGGGTGGTGGATTTTTTAGAGGAGCGCTACGCTCTTTGGGATGGTCTTAACTTATCCTTTGAAACTCGAGAAGGTATCCTGAAGCATTGCTCTCAGAAGAATGCACAAACGCTGGGCTTGTTGGGTGAAAGATTCCTTCAAAATAAGCAACCTAGTTTAGAAGCTCAATTAGCTAATTTGGCTGATGAAATTGCTTATAACAATCACGATATTGATGATGGCATTCGCTCTGGTTTACTGAGCATTGAGCAGATGGACGAAGTTAGTTTGTGGCGCGATCAAAAACAAAAAGTATTGAATCAATTCCCTCAGCTCAATGGTCGTCGCCTGGTATTCGAAGTGGTGCGTCATATCATTCATGTGCTCGTTGATGACTTGGTCAAAGAAACGCAACATCGTATTAATCAAGTTAAGCCTCAGTCGGTGGCAGATGTCAGAAATGCAAATCCTTTAGTAGGGTTCTCTGAGGCAATGCGTGCACAAGCGACAGAAATGAAGCGTTTCTTATTTAAGAATCTTTATCGTCATCCACAAGTTAATCAAATGACGAAAGAGGCTAGTGAGATGATTGTTGCTTTATTCCATCATTATGAAAATCATCCTAATGACTTGCCGTTTGATTTTCGACCCGATGACGAGTTGCACCGAAGAATCGCCCACTATATCGCTGGTATGACAGATCGTTATGCCAATAAAGAGTTTCAAAAACTCATTGCATAGCCACTATGGCAAGACTACCAAGAGTCATTTTTCCAGGTTATCCACTTCACATATCAGTGAAGGGGCATAACTCTCAAGAAATTTTCTTATCTGATGAAGATAGAAGATCTTATTTAGAGTGGCTCAGGGATGCTGCTAGAGAATACGAATTGGCGATTCATGCATATGTCTTGATGCCTACCCATGTTCATCTCTTGGCGACACCTAAAACCAGTCTGAGCGCATCAAGAACGATGCAATCTGTTGGTCGTCGATATGCTCAGTTGTTTAATCAAAACTATCAAAGAACTGGGTCTATTTGGGAAGGGCGTTTCAAATCAACTGTGATTGAGCCCCAGGCTTATTTCCTGCTTTGCCAGCAATATATCGAGCAACATCCAGTAAGAGCCGGCTTGGTGCAAAGATCTGAAGACTGGTTATGGTCGAGCTACCGTCATCACGTGGGCGCCGAAACTGTACCTTGGATATCCGATCACCCTATTTATTGGGGATTGGGTAATACGCCTTTTGAAAGGCAGCTAGCTTGGCAAAAGTTGGTTTCTGATCAAATAAATAAAAGCGATCAAGAAAAAGTAAGTGATCACTTAAATTATGGCTGGCCTATGGCTTCCCCAGAATTTTTAGACTTAATGAGCCTAAAATCAAACAGACCACTAGTGCCTCGAAGAGCTGGTCGCCCTAAAAAACCACCCAAGGTTTAAAAAAGCTGCACCAAATTCGATCCTAAGAGATTCCCAAATAGATTGACTATGTCCCCAATTATAGGAAGAACAAATCCCAATAGAAAATAATTGGTGACAGACACCTATTATTTTCTATTGCAAGTACACGGGTAATCCCCTATAGTTCATTAAAACCCCGTTGTTGGGGTGGGCTTTGACCTTATAAGAAGGCAAAGCATTTACTTACCAAGGAATATTCCGTGACTACTTCGACTTCATTGCGCCCAGCAGCGCAAGGTCTTTATGACCCAGTTAATGAACACGACGCCTGTGGCGTGGGTTTTGTTGCCCATATTAAAGGTAAAAAAAGCCATGACATAGTGACGCAAGGCTTAAAGATTCTAGAAAACATCGATCACCGTGGAGCAGTTGGTGCTGATCCATTGATGGGTGACGGTGCTGGTATCTTGATTCAGATTCCAGATCAGTTCTACCGTGAAGAAATGGCTAAGCAGGGTGTTACTTTGCCACCATTCGGTGAGTACGGTGTGGGTATGGTTTTTATGCCAAAAGAAAGTGCATCACGTTTGGCATGCGAACAAGAATTAGAAAGAACTGTTCGTAATGAAGGACAGGTGGTTTTAGGTTGGAGAGATGTGCCTGTTGATGTGAACATGCCGATGTCGCCAACAGTACGTAAAACTGAACCAGTTATTCGTCAGATCTTTATTGGTCGCGGTCGCGACATCATGACAACAGACGCACTTGAGCGTAAGTTGTATGTGATTCGTAAAACAGGTAGCCATGCTATCCAAGCTTTGCAATTGCAACACGGTAAAGAATATTTTGTGACATCTATGTCAGCAAGAACCGTTGTTTACAAAGGCTTGCTATTAGCTAATCAAGTGGGCGCCTATTACGAAGATCTAAAAGATACTCGTGTTGTTTCAGCTCTTGCTTTAGTGCACCAACGCTTCTCAACGAACACGTTCCCAGCATGGGAGTTAGCACACCCGTATCGCATGATTGCTCATAACGGTGAGATTAATACTGTGAAGGGTAACGTTAACTGGATCAACGCCAGAACAGGCGCGATCAGCTCTCCGGTATTGGGTGATGATCTACAAAAACTTTGGCCTTTGATCTATCCAGGGCAGTCAGATACAGCCAGCTTTGATAACTGCTTAGAGTTATTGGTCATGGCTGGTTATCCAATGGCTCACGCCATGATGATGATGATCCCAGAGGCATGGGAACAACATACATTGATGGATGACAACCGTCGCGCATTCTATGAATACCATGCAGCTATGATGGAGCCATGGGATGGTCCTGCTGCGATTGCATTTACAGATGGTCGCCAAATTGGCGCAACACTAGACCGTAACGGTTTACGTCCTGCACGTTACTACGTAACAGATGATGATCTTGTGATCATGGCGTCTGAAGCTGGCGTTTTAACTTTCCCAGAAAACAAGATTGTTAAGAAGTGGCGTTTGCAACCAGGCAAGATGTTCTTGATCGACATGGAGCAAGGTCGCATCATTGACGACGTTGAACTTAAAGATTCTTTAGCAAAAGCGAAGCCATACAAGAGCTGGATTGATGCGGTTCGTATTAAGTTAGATGAAATTGATGTTTCTAAAGCTGATGCAAAAGCAGACGCAGAAAAAGTTGGTCCTGCTGCTAACTTATTAGATCGCCAACAGGCATTTGGTTACACACAAGAAGATTTGAAATTCTTGATGGCTCCGATGGCATCTTCAGGTGAAGAGGCGATTGGTTCAATGGGTAACGATAGCCCATTGGCTGTTTTATCTAATAAGAACAAAACTCTCTACAACTACTTTAAGCAGTTGTTTGCACAAGTAACGAATCCACCGATCGATCCCATCCGTGAAAACATGGTGATGTCATTGGTGACATTTGTGGGACCAAAACCTAATCTATTAGATACCAATAACATCAACCCGCCGATGCGTTTGGAAGTGTCTCAACCAATTTTAGATTTTGATGACATCGCCAAGATTCGTCACATTGAGCACTACACAGGTGGGAAGTTCCGTTCTTACGAATTAGATATTTGTTATGAAGCGGCTTGGGGTAAAGATGGTATTGAGGCGCGTCTTGCATCTCTTTGCGCTGAAGCAGTTGATGCTGTGAACTCTGGTTACAACATTTTGATCATCAGTGACCGTCAGGTAGCTGCTGATTACGTAGCCATTCCAGCACTACTAGCAACTTCAGCGATTCATCAGCACTTGGTAGAAAAAGGTTTACGTACAAGTACTGGTCTAGTTGTTGAAACTGGTAGCGCACGTGAGACACATCACTTTGCCTTGTTAGCGGGATATGGTGCTGAAGCTGTTCATCCATACCTAGCAATGGAAACTTTAGTTGATATGGCTAAAGGCTTGAAGGGTGATTTATCTGCTGAAAAAGTAGTGAAGAACTTTACTAAGGCAGTTGGTAAGGGCTTGCAAAAAGTCATGTCTAAGATGGGTATCTCTACATACATGTCTTACACCGGTGCACAAATTTTTGAAGCGATTGGTTTAAATAAAGAATTAATCGACAAGTACTTCAAAGGTACAGCTTCAAACGTTGGTGGTATTGGTATTTTTGAAGTCGCTGAAGAAGCTTTGAAGATGCACAGTTTGGCTTTCGGTAGTGACCCTACATTAAGCAATATGTTGGATGCTGGTGGTGAGTACGCTTTCCGTATTCGTGGTGAGAACCACATGTGGACACCAGATTCAATCGCTAAGTTGCAACACTCAACTCGTCAAGGTCCAGAAAAAGGCGGTTACCAAACTTATAAAGAGTACGCCAATATCATCAATGACCAAACTAAGCGTCATATGACTTTGCGTGGCTTATTTGAGTTCAAGATTGATCCGACTAAAGCTATTCCATTGGATGAGGTAGAGCCAGCAAAAGAAATCGTTAAACGTTTTGCAACAGGTGCGATGTCTTTGGGTTCTATTTCTACTGAAGCTCACGCAACCTTAGCGATTGCGATGAACCGTATTGGTGGTAAATCCAATACAGGTGAGGGCGGTGAAGATAACAAACGTTATCGCAATGAATTAAAAGGCATCCCTGTTAAGAAGGGTGAAACACTTGCAAGCATTCTTGGCGATGATGTCATTGAAGCCAACATTCCTTTGAGTGAAGGTGATTCATTACGTTCGAAGATTAAACAAGTGGCGTCTGGTCGATTTGGTGTGACTGCTGAGTATTTAACTTCTGCTGACCAAATTCAGATCAAGATGGCTCAAGGTGCAAAACCTGGTGAAGGTGGTCAGCTACCTGGTACCAAGGTTTCTGATTACATTGGTAAGTTGCGTTACTCAGTGCCAGGCGTTGGTTTGATTTCTCCACCGCCACACCATGATATATACTCTATTGAAGATTTGGCTCAGTTAATTCACGATTTGAAGAACGTGAACAGCAAAGCTGATATTTCAGTGAAGTTAGTTTCTGAAGTAGGTGTGGGTACAGTCGCCGCTGGCGTAGCAAAAGCGAAGGCAGATCACGTGGTGATCGCCGGCCATGATGGCGGTACAGGTGCATCACCTTTGTCATCAATCAAGCACGCTGGTAGCCCATGGGAATTAGGTTTGGCTGAAACTCAGCAAACGCTAGTACTCAATGGTTTACGTAGCCGTATTCGTGTTCAAGCCGACGGTCAAATGAAGACTGGTCGCGATGTGGTGATCGGTGCTCTTTTAGGTGCTGATGAGTTTGGTTTTGCTACTGCACCATTGGTTGTTGAGGGTTGCATCATGATGCGTAAGTGTCATCTCAACACATGCCCAGTGGGTGTGGCAACACAAGATCCTGAGTTGCGTAAAAAGTTCTCAGGCAAGCCTGAGCATGTTGTGAACTTCTTCTTCTTTATTGCAGAAGAGGCTCGCGAAATCATGGCGCAGTTAGGTATTCGCAAATTTGATGAGTTAATTGGCCGCACTGAATTCTTAGATACTAAGAAAGGTGTGGAGCACTGGAAAGCTAGCGGATTAGATTTCACAAAGATCTTCCAAACTCCTCAAGTTGAGGCAGTTACTCCACGTTATCAAGTGGAAACACAAGATCATGGTTTGGCAACTGCCCTTGATCATACCTTGATTGAAAAATCAAAAGCCGCTTTAGAAAAAGGTGAGCGTGTTTCCTTTATTCAACCAATCAAGAACGTGAACCGTACAGCGGGTGCGATGTTGTCAGGTGAAGTGGCTAAGCGTTATGGTCACGAAGGTTTGCCAGATGACACCATTCATATTCAGTTAAACGGTACAGCTGGTCAAAGCTTTGCTGCTTTCTTGGCGCATGGCGTGACGATGGACTTGGTGGGTGACGGTAACGACTACGTTGGTAAAGGTTTATCTGGTGGTCGCGTGATTGTGCGTGCCCCCCATGAGTTCCGTGGCGATACATCACAAAACATCATCGTTGGTAATACAGTGCTTTACGGTGCGATTGCTGGTGAAGCATTCTTCAACGGTGTTGCTGGCGAGCGTTTTGCTGTTCGTAACTCTGGCGCAATTGCTGTTGTTGAGGGCACGGGCGACCATGGTTGTGAATACATGACCGGCGGTACGGTAGTCGCTCTTGGCTTAACAGGCAGAAACTTCGCGGCTGGTATGAGTGGCGGTATTGCTTATGTTTATGACGAAGATGGTTTGTTTGCTAAACGTTGCAACACCAGCATGGCAACACTTGAGCCGGTATTAACTTCTGCAGAACAAGAAGCTAAATTGCCAAAATCTGAGTGGCATGCGCCAGTTAAAGTAAAAGAAGGTGGCGAGCGTTTAACAGATGAAGTTATCTTGAAAGGCTTGATTGAGCGTCACTTTAAACATACAGGTTCAGAGCGTGCAAAAGCAATTTTGGCTGACTGGGAAAAGTCACGTGCACGTTTTGTCAAAGTATTCCCAACTGAATACAAGCGCGCTTTAGGTGAGCTTTGGGAGAAATCTCAAGGTTCTAAGCAAGCGGCTTCTGTTTAAGTGATAGATCAAGAGATAAAGGACTAAAGGAATAAAGATGGGAAAAGTCACTGGATTTATGGAATATGAGCGCCTCAGCGAGCACTATGAGGAGCCAAAGAAACGTGTAAAACACTACAAAGAATTCGTCATGGCTTTGACAGATGACGAGGCAAAAGTTCAGGGTGCACGTTGCATGGATTGCGGTATTCCATTTTGTAACAATGGTTGCCCTGTAAATAACATCATCCCAGACTTCAATGATTTGGTTTATCAGCAAGATTGGAAGAATGCGATTGATGTATTGCATTCAACGAATAACTTCCCTGAGTTCACCGGTCGTATTTGCCCAGCACCTTGTGAAGCTGCCTGTACCTTAGGTATTCATGAAGAGCCTGTTGGTATCAAGTCAATTGAGCATGTCATTATTGATAAAGCTTGGGCAAATGATTGGGTGAAGCCTCAAATCGCTAAGCAAAAAACAGGCAAAAAAGTGGCTGTTGTAGGCTCCGGTCCTGCTGGTATGGCAGCGGCTCAACAGTTGGCGCGTGCTGGTCATGATGTGACTTTATTTGAAAAGAATGATCGTGTAGGTGGTTTGCTGCGTTACGGTATTCCTGACTTCAAAATGGAGAAGGGTTTGATCGATCGCCGTGTAGAGCAAATGAAAGCCGAAGGCGTTAAGTTTGAAACAGGTACTTTTGTTGGTAAGGAAGCACCAGGTAAAGAAGTAAAAAATTATTCTAAGAAAACTGTATCAGCTGAACAGCTTCAAAAAGATTTTGATGCAGTGGTGATTTCTGGTGGTGCAGAGCAACCACGTGATCTACCAGTTCCTGGACGTGAGTTATCAGGCATTCATTACGCTTTGGAATTCTTAATTCCTCAAAATAAAGAAGTTGCTGGCGATAACAAAAATGAAATTCGCGCTGATGGTAAGCATGTGATTGTGATTGGTGGTGGTGATACAGGTTCAGACTGTGTGGGTACTTCTAACCGTCACGGTGCGGCGTCGATTTCTCAATTTGAGCTTTTGCCACAACCTCCAGAGCAAGAGAACAAACCTTTGGTTTGGCCATATTGGCCAACTAAATTGCGTACTTCTTCATCGCATGATGAAGGCTGTGATCGTGATTGGTCAATTGCCACCAAACGTTTTGAAGGCAAGAACGGTAAAGTTGAAAAATTGATTGCTGTTCGTCTTGATTGGAAAGACGGCAAGATGCAAGAAGTTCCTGGTAGCGAATTTGAAATGAAAGCAGATTTAGTGTTCTTGGCAATGGGCTTTGTTTCACCAGTGCAGCAAGTATTGGATGCCTTTGGTGTTGAAAAAGATGCTCGTGGTAATGCGAAAGCTAGCACTGAAGGTGAAAAAGCTTATTACACCAATGTACCAAAAGTTTTTGCGGCAGGCGATATGCGCCGTGGTCAATCTTTGGTCGTGTGGGCTATTCGTGAAGGTCGTCAGTGTGCTCGTGCTGTCGATGAGTTTTTAATGGGTAGCAGTGTATTACCACGTTAATTAGCTGAATTCACTTGATGTTGATAAACTGCCACTATGACCAGATAAGGAATCATAGTGGCAGAATCATTTAGAAGTATGCAAACTTCAAATTCCATCGTATCTCTTAAAGACGTCGACTTCTCTTATGCGCCTGGGGAAAGAACTATTCTCTCTGGCTTAAATATGGAGTTCCCCCGCGGCAAAGTGATTGCTGTGATGGGTGGTTCGGGTTGTGGCAAAACAACTGTACTAAGATTAATTGGTGGGCAGGTCAATGCTCAAAAAGGACAAGTTCTTTTTGAAGGTCAGGATATCGGCTTGATGAGCACTGCTCAGTTGATGAGTGCTCGTCGTCGTATGGGCATGTTGTTTCAGTTTGGCGCACTTTTCACCGACATGAGTGTGTTTGAAAATGTCGCTTTCCCTTTAAGAGAGCATACAAAACTCAGCGAAGAAACTTTGCGTGACCTAGTACTCATGAAATTAAATGCAGTGGGTTTGCGTGGCGCTAGAGATTTAATGCCCTCACAAATTTCTGGCGGTATGGCAAGACGTGTGGCTCTTGCTCGTGCCATTGCATTGGATCCTCCTTTGATTATGTACGATGAGCCGTTTGCTGGTTTGGACCCGATCTCTTTGGGTATTACAGCTCGCCTCATTAAAAATATGAATCAAGCGCTAGGCGCCACAAGTATCTTGGTGACTCACGATATTCCAGAGACTTTTGAGATTGCTGATTACGTTTACTTTATTGCCAACGGCAAAATTGCTGCAGAAGGAACCCCCGATGATCTGAGAGCTTCCTCAGATCCATTTGTGAAGCAATTTGTTTCAGCAGAACCTGATGGTCCTGTGCCATTCCACTACCCAGGAAAATCTTTGCAAGAAGATTTTGGAGCAACAGCATGATGGTTGTCCTTAATACTTTAGCTAGCTTAGGTGCTTTTGTTAGAGAAAATCTAGCGGGTTTAGGTTATGCCACGAGAATGTTCTTAACGATTATGCGTCGTTCAGCATTCTTATTAAAGCGACCACGCTTAGTCACTGACCAAGTTCACTTCGTTGGCAATTACTCGTTTGTCATTATTGCTGTTTCAGGATTATTTGTTGGTTTTGTTTTGGGTCTTCAGGGTTACTACACCCTGAATCGTTATGGCTCTGAACAAGCTTTAGGTTTATTAGTAGCCTTATCGTTGGTCCGAGAATTAGGACCCGTGGTCACGGCATTGTTATTTGCTGGTCGTGCGGGAACTTCCTTAACAGCTGAAATTGGTTTGATGAAAGCCGGTGAGCAACTCAGTGCGATGGAAATGATGGCGGTTGACCCGTTGACTCGTGTGATTGCACCAAGATTATGGGCGGGCATTATTGCCATGCCTGTATTAGCAGCTATTTTTAGTGCTGTTGGCATCATGGGTGGTTACTTAGTAGGTGTGCCACTGATTGGTGTGGATGACGGCGCATTTTGGGCTCAGATGCAAGCTGGTGTCGATGTGGGAAAAGATATTGGTAATGGCGTTTTAAAAAGCATGGTGTTTGGGGTTGCAGTGACTTTTATTGCTTTATTCCAAGGACATGAAGCCAAGCCAACGCCAGAGGGAGTTGCTAGAGCAACAACCCGTACGGTGGTGATTGCTTCATTAGCAGTTTTAGCGTTAGATTTCTTATTAACAGCAGTGATGTTCTCAAGCTGATAAAGTCTTATAAATTTTAGAAAAATATGAAAAAACAATCATTAGATATCTGGGTCGGTTTATTTGTAGCGCTAGGCTTGCTAGCCTTGCTATTTTTAGCGCTAAAAGCAGGCAATATGAGCGCTTTTACTTTTGAGCCAACTTATCAAGTGAGCGCCAAGTTCGATAATATCGGTGGCTTAAAACCTCGGGCGCCAGTGAAAAGTGCTGGCGTGGTGGTGGGTCGTGTTGCTGAAATTCGATTTGATGATCAAAGTTATCAAGCTACGGTTGTGATGAACTTTGAGTCTCGTTATAAGTTCCCTAAAGATAGCTCCGCCAAGATTTTGACATCAGGTTTATTGGGTGAGCAATATATCGGTATTGAGGCTGGTGGTGATGAGACGATGATTAGTCAGGGTAGCAAGTTGACCCAAACACAATCAGCGATTGTTTTGGAAAATTTAATCAGCCAGTTCTTATATAGCAAGGCATCAGATGCCGCGCCTGCTGACAAGAAGTAAAAAACAGAAATAAAAAACAATAAAAATTAATTAAAGAGTTAACTAAAAGAACCATGATGAGTAACCAAACTAAATCTTTTTTTAAGGGCGTCCTGTTGCTCTTGACTGTTCTTTTGACTGCATGTGCTTCTATCCAGCAAACGGAGCGAGTAGCTAAGATTGACCCATTTGAAAGGGTTAACCGTGCAGTGTTCTCCTTTAATGAAACTGCAGATGAATATGTCATCAAGCCTGTTGCAGAAGCTTATAAATTTGTTCTGCCGGAGTTTGTTAGAACGGGCGTTACCAATTTCTTTAGCAACATTAACGATGTCCTAATTGCGGCGAATAATTTATTGCAAGGTAAGCCAAGTAATGCGGCAAGTGATATTGGTCGCTTTTTGGTGAACTCCACAATTGGTATCTTGGGTTTATTTGATGTCGCAACAGATATGGGTTTGGATAAAAATCGTGAGGATTTTGGTCAAACCTTGGGTGTTTGGGGTGTCGCTGATGGTCCTTATATGGTGCTACCTTTCTTTGGTGCCAGCAATGCAAGAGATACAGTGGGTTTAGTCGTGGATATTGAAACTGACTTTATGCTCAACACCAATAAGTTGGATAGTGATGAAAAATTAGCCGTGAATGGCTTGAGAGTGATCAATCCCCGTGCGGATTTACTAGATGCTGGTCAGTTGCTTGAAGACGCCGCCTTTGATAAATATAGTTTTGTACGTGATGGCTATATTCAGCGCCGCCGTAGCCAAGTCTATGATGGCGAGCCGCCTCCAATTCCTGAAGAATAACTACCTCATAGGGTTGAAGGGCGTTAAAGCCTTTTGGGCTAATAACTAATACAATTCAGTATTCCTTTGATAAGAAACTAAGACCTATGCGCGCACTATTGCTTAAGACCGTATTGATGCTCCAGGCTGCTTTTTTGGCTGTCGGTGTAGTTCATGCTCAAAATACAAACACACCTGATGGCTTGGTGAAGTTTGTGGTTGAAGATGTCATGACAACCATTAAAAATGACAAAGCTATTCAGTCTGGTGATTTAAGAAAAATCAATGCTTTGGTTGATCAAAAGATTTTGCCTTATAGCGATTTTCAAAAAACAACTCGTTTATCGATGGGGCGCAATTGGGCGAAAGCAACACCTCAGCAGCAAGCTCAAATCACACAAGAATTTAAAACTTTATTGATTCGTATTTATGGTGGTGCATTAGCTCAAGTCAAAGACCAAAAGGTTCAGTACAAGCCATTTAGAGCTGCTGCAGATGAAACTGATGTAGTTGTTAAAACTGTCGTTGTGGGTAAAGGTGAGCCTATTCAACTAGATTACCGTTTAGAAAAAACAGCTGCCGGTTGGAAGGTTTACGACATTAATATTTTGGGCGCTTGGTTAGTTGAGTCTTATAGAAACCAATTTAATGATCAGGTCAGTAAAGGTGGCATTGACGGTTTAGTTAAATTCTTACAAGACCGCAATACGGCTTTATCGACTAATAAGTAATTAGTTATTCATGAGCGATACCTATCAATTACCGCAGCAGATTTCGCATGAGAATGCGGAAGAGGTATTGGCTGCTGGCGAGCGTTCTCTAAAAGGATTGCCAGCAGGAAGTGCTTGGGTCATTAATTGTCAATCATTACAAAGTTTTGATTCAAGTGCTTTAAGCGTCATCTTGTCTCTTAAACGCAGGGCAGCCAAAGCATCAGTGACTGTTGAATTAGTGGCTGTACCAGAAAAATTGGCGAGCTTAGCTCGTGTCTATGATCTAGCTGATATTGTTTTGTCATGAGCGCTATTTCGTTTGAAGATCTCAGTAAGAACTATGGATCTTTGAGAGCCCTCGACCATATCAACCTAGAGATTCAAGAGGGCGAGTTCTTTGGTTTATTGGGGCCTAATGGCGCTGGTAAAACAACTTTAATTTCTATCCTGGCAGGTCTTTGCAAGCCAACAACTGGCGTGGCTAAAGTCATGGGTCATGATGTTCAAAAAGACTTTAGAGCTGCTCGCCGTCTTTTGGGGATTGTTCCACAAGAGCTCGTTTTTGATCCCTTTTTTAATGTGCGTGAAGCGCTAGAGTTTCAATCTGGTTATTTTGGTATTAAAAATAACTCAGACTGGATTGATGAAATCATGCACAACTTGGGTTTAAGCGACAAGGCAGATAAGAACATGCGTGCATTATCTGGTGGCATGAAGCGTCGTGTCTTGGTGGCTCAGGCTTTGGTGCATCGCCCACCTGTGATTGTGCTTGATGAGCCCACAGCGGGAGTCGATGTTGAGTTAAGACAGTCTTTATGGAAGTTCGTTAGTCGCCTCAATCAAGAAGGTCACACGATTGTTTTAACAACCCATTACCTTGAAGAGGCAGAGCAATTATGTGGTCGTATTGCGATGCTGAAAAAAGGACAAATCGTTGCTCTAGATACAACGGCTAATTTGCTCAGTCGTGTGCAAAGTAAGGGTGGCAAAGATGGTAAAGATTCCAAGGATGCTGATCTAGAAGACGTCTTTATGCAAATCATGAATGAGGATCACGCAGCATGATTCCTCAGCAAAGCTTTACACAAACAAGCGGGTTCTTTGCGCTGTTCTATAAAGAGGTGAAGCGTTTTTGGCGCGTTAGCTTCCAAACCGTTGCCGCTCCGGTACTAACAGCGTTGCTGTATCTCATGATCTTTGGCCATGTGCTTGAAGACCATGTGAAGGTCTATGACAAGATCAGCTATACCGCTTTCTTGATTCCAGGTCTTGTCATGATGAGTTTGTTGCAAAACTCTTTTGCGAACACTTCATCCTCCATCATTCAATCAAAAATTACCGGCAATCTGATTTTTGTTTTATTGGCACCTTTGTCACATTTCGAATTTTTCTCAGCCTATGTCTTAGCTGCCATGGTTCGTGGCATCGTCGTTGGCTTGGGGGTTTTCTTAGCTACTTGTTGGTTTACTAATATCTCTTTTGAATACCCCCTTTGGATTTTGGCATTTGCGCTACTGAGTTCTGCAGTTTTAGGATCCTTAGGTTTGATTGGTGGTATTTGGGCAGAAAAATTTGATCAGTTAGCGGCATTCCAAAATTTCTTCATCATGCCGGCAACGATGTTGTCAGGTGTTTTTTATTCGATTCATACTCTGCCAGCTATCTGGCAGAGTATTTCTCATTTCAATCCATTCTTTTACATGATTGATGGATTTAGATATGGGTTCTTTGGTGAGTCAGATATCTCACCTTGGTTTAGTTTGTGTGTGATTGCTGCATTTTTAGTGGGGGTCGCTATTGTGGCTTTAAGAATGTTGGCTTCTGGTTACAAGTTACGCCACTAAAAATAGCTATTCAAAGGGTTAAAAAATGTTGCCAAGTCCAGAGCAAGTTCAGTCATATATCGAACAAGGTATTGCTTGTGATTTCATTGCCGTTGAGGGTGATGGACAACATTTTTTTGCAACCATTGTGAGCCCAGAATTTGAAGGCTTGCGGTTAGTACAACGTCATCAAAAAGTTTATGCGGCTTTAGGTGATCGCATGAAAGCGGAAATCCATGCACTCTCCTTTAAAGCGCTAACACCAGCTGAATACGCTCAAAGTAAGAGTTAAGGGTTTGATTGCTTTAAAGTGTTATTAAATTCAAACGAATTACTTGTAAATTGGTCGACATCAAAGAAAGTTTTAGAGAGCTATAGTGGATAAGTTATCGATTCAGGGTGGGCGCGCATTAAAGGGTGAAGTCACCATTACAGGGGCTAAGAATGCAGCCCTACCAATCCTGTGCGCGGCTCTTTTGAGCCCAGAGCCGATTACTTTGCGTAACTTGCCTGATCTGCAAGATGTTCGAACAATTCTAAAAATCTTAGCCCAAATGGGTCTGAAAGTCAGCTTCCCCAACCCTGATGATCGTTCTGTGGTCATTTTGGATGGGTCGGATATTCACACGCCAGAAGCCTCCTATGATTTAGTCAAAACCATGCGGGCCTCCATTTTGGTATTGGGACCACTTTTGGCACGTTTTGGTCATGCCAAAGTATCTTTACCAGGCGGTTGTGCGATTGGTGCGCGTCCGGTAGATCAGCATATCAAGGGCTTAAAAGCGATGGGTGCTGATATTCATATTGAGCATGGTTACATTGAAGCTAAATTTGGTAAAAATCCAAAAGCTCTGACAGGTGCCAAAATTTTGACTGACATGATCACGGTCACTGGCACCGAGAACTTATTGATGGCTGCTGTTTTAGCTGAGGGCGAGACTGTTTTAGAAAATGCTGCTCGCGAACCTGAGGTGACTGACCTTGCGGAACTTTTGATTAAGATGGGTGCAAAGATTCAGGGTCTTGGTACCGATCGCCTCATTATTCAAGGTGTTAAATCCTTGCATGGCGCAGAACACAGCATCATTCCTGATCGGATTGAGACAGGTACATTTATGTGCGCGGCTGGCGCCATGGGTGAGATCGGTGCTGACCTACTGATTAAGAATGCCCGTCCTGACACTTTAGATGTCGTGATTGATAAGTTGCGTGAAGCGGGTCTTCAGATTGAACTTGGTAAAGATTGGATACACGTGAAAATGAACCAGCGTCCTAAAGCGGTGAGCTTTAAGACTTCTGAGTACCCAGCATTTCCAACTGATATGCAAGCGCAGTTCATGGCAATGAATGCGGTTGCAGAAGGTAGTTCAAGAGTCACCGAAACAATTTTCGAAAATCGTTTCATGCACGTTCAAGAATTGAATCGACTGGGCGCCAATATTGTGATTGAGGGTAATACGGCGACTACCGAGGGAGTAAAGAGCTTGTCTGGCGCGGTGGTGATGGCAACTGATCTAAGAGCTTCAGCAAGCTTAGTGATTGCCGGCTTAGCTGCCCAAGGTGAGACTATTGTGGATCGTATCTATCATTTAGATCGCGGGTATGATCGTATGGAAAGAAAATTAGCGGCAGTAGGCGCACAAATCGTCCGCGTGAAATAATAGAGCTATGTCTAATATGATTACCTTAGCCCTCTCTAAAGGGCGTATCTTTGATGAAACCTTGCCGATGTTGGCTAAGGCTGGCATCACTGTGTCAGAGGACCCTGAGTCTTCTCGCAAATTAATTCTGCCCACCTCTAGCCCTAACCTACGTGTCATTATTGTTAGAGCTTCTGATGTGCCAACTTATGTTCAGTATGGCGCCGCTGATTTGGGCGTTGCTGGATACGACGTTTTAGCTGAGCACGGCATGGATGGTTTATATGCACCAATTGATTTGGGTATCGCTAAGTGCCGTTTATCGGTAGCTGTACGTGAAGGTTTTGATTACGCTAGCGCGGTGCGTCAAGGCGCACGCTTAAGAGTCGTGACTAAGTACGTACAACAAGCTCGTGAACACTTTGCTAACAAAGGTGTGCACGTTGACCTTATCAAGTTATATGGCTCGATGGAGTTGGGTCCATTGGTAGGCTTGGCAGATGCGATTGTTGACTTGGTTTCTACAGGCAACACGCTAAAAGCAAATCACCTCAAAGAAGTAGAAGTCATTGGACAAATTAGTTCTCGTTTGGTGTTCAATCAAGCGGCATACAAGCGCCGTCGTGATGATCTTCAACCATTGCTTGATGCCTTCGCTAAGGTGTAATCAATGAGCACGCCATTCAAAGCCGTTCGTCAACTCAACAGCCAAGATGCTAATTTTGCAAAAGAGCTGAAAGCTCTTTTGGCATTTTCTGCTGAAGATGATGCAGCGATTGATTCGGCGGCGGCTAAGATCTTGGCAGATGTACGCGCCCGTGGTGATCAAGCGGTACTAGAGTACACACAACAGTTTGATCGCTTGAATAAAGATCAAGCCCCTTCAGTCAAAGCATTAGAAATTTCAAAAGCAGATTTATTGTCAGCTTTAAATGCTTTGCCAAAAGAACAAAAAGAGGCTCTTGAAGCAGCGGCTGCTCGAGTAAAAAGTTATCACGAGCGTCAAAAGGCAGAATCTGGATGCCATAGCTGGGACTATGCCGATGAGGATGGTACGCGTTTAGGTCAAAAAGTAACACCTTTAGATCGTGCTGGTTTGTATGTGCCTGGCGGTAAAGCAGCTTATCCATCTTCTGTTTTGATGAATGCTATTCCGGCTAAAGTGGCGGGCGTTGGCGAGGTCATCATGGTGGTGCCAACACCCGATGGTGTTCGTAACCCATTAGTTTTAGCAGCCGCAGCAGTCGCTGGGGTTGATCGTGCCTTCACTATTGGTGGTGCTCAAGCAGTCGGCGCACTTGCCTATGGTACAGAAACAATCCCTGCTGTTGATAAGATTGTGGGTCCAGGTAATGCCTATGTAGCCGCAGCCAAACGCAGAGTGTTTGGCACGGTCGGCATCGATATGATTGCCGGACCTTCTGAAATTTTAGTTTTATGTGATGGCAAGACCAATCCAGATTGGGTTGCTATGGATCTGTTCTCTCAAGCAGAGCATGATGAGCTAGCGCAATCTATTTTGTTATGTCCTGATCAATCATTTATCGATCAAGTTCAAGCAAGTATTCAAAAGTTTTTGCCAGAAATGCCAAGACAAGCAGTGATTCGTCAATCATTGCAAGATCGTGGCGCGATGATTTTGGTCAAAGATATGCAAGAGGCTTGTGAGATTGCTAATTCAATTGCTGCTGAGCATTTAGAAATCTCAGCAGAAAATCCACGCCAGTGGGCAGAATTAATTCGTCATGCAGGCGCTATCTTTATGGGACCTTATACCAGTGAGTCTCTAGGGGATTACTGCGCAGGTCCTAATCACGTATTACCCACGATGAGAACAGCACGTTTCTCATCAGCATTGGGTGTTTATGATTTCATCAAACGCTCTAGCATGATTGAGGTGAGCGGCGCAGGTGCCCAGCATCTTGGGCAGATCGCTAGTACGCTCGCCCATGGTGAAGGTCTTCAAGCTCATGCACGAGCCGCTGAGTTAAGACTGAAAAGTTAAAAATCAAAAAATACCAACAATAAAGTTTCATACATCACCTAATGGCACACAAACTGTGTGCCATTACTTTTGTTGATTTGATTAACTACTTATAAAAACTATAAAATTCTGTTTTAAGTGGAGATCACAATGAGCAATACCGCATGGAGCACTCTTCAGTACGCTAAATCTTTACAAGCAGTTGGGTTTAATGCTGCTCAGGCAGAAGCAATAGCTGAGGGTTCTGGCATTCAACATCACGCAATGCAAGACTTTGCAACGAAAAAAGAGTTGTATGAAGTTAGAGAGCAACTCAATCAAAAGATTGATGAAGCTTTTAACTATTTAGAGTGCAGGTTATCGGATTTAGATAAAAAAATTAATGACTTGGACAGTAAGTTATTCCATCTAGAAGAGAAGATTCATTGTATGACTGATGTATTAACAAGCCGACTATTTATTCGTCTGGGCTGTTTGATAGTGGCTTATATCTCAATTTGTATTGGCTTTATTGCGTTAGTGGCGAAGGTGGCTTGAGAAGATGAATACTTTGGAGATTTTTTCATATTTAAAGAAAGCTGGGATTTCAGAATCTCATTCAGAGGCAATTACTTATGTTCTCAAAGAATCAAATTTTTATTGTGATTTTGCAACAAAAACAGATTTAAAAGATCTCAGATATGAAATGAAATGCTTAGAGCACCGATTGACTAATAAAGTTGGCGCCATAGTAGTGGGTACCGCCAGTGTGGTGATACTTCTAGATAAGTACCTATGACATTTCTAAAGCCAGCATACTTATCTTGAGTATTTAGACTATCGCTTTAAGCTCTTTAATAAGTGCAGCGCATTGTTCATCAGTTCCAATTGTGATGCGTAGATGCTGATCAATGCGTGGCAACTTAAAGTGGCGCACGATGATATGTTTTTCGCGCAATGCCGCGGCAATCGCTGCGGCATCTTTCTTTGGATGTTTTGTAAAAACAAAATTAGCTTTTGATTCGATAGTTAAAAAACCTAATTGCTCAAGATCTTTGACGAGTTGTGATCTTGTTGTGATGACCTTTTGGCTGATATTGTGAAGATAGTCTTGATCTTCAATAGCAGCTACTGCACCAGCAAGTGCTAATTTATCAATGGGGTAAGAGTTAAAACTATTCTTGACGCGCTCAAGCGCTTCAATCAGGTCTGGGTGACCTACTGCGTAACCCACACGAAGGCCTGCTAAGGCATACGATTTAGAAAGGGTATGCGTGACTAATAGGTTGGGGTATTGATTCACTAGTGACACAGCTGATTCAGTTCCAAAATCAACATATGCTTCATCAATCACAACAACACTCTCAGTGTTGCTATCTAAGAGCTTTTTAATCTCAGTCAGATCTAATGCGCGACCTGTTGGGGCATTAGGGTTAGGGAAAATGACGCCTCCGTTTTTACGCCCATAGTCCTGAACGTTGATCGAGAAATCGTCTCGAAGGGGAATGGTTTCAAAAGCAATGTCGTATAGATTGCAATAGACCGGATAAAAGCTATAAGTGATATCTGGAAATAGAACTGGCGCTTCATGCTTCAGCAAGCCTAAAAAAGCATGGGCTAGTACCTCATCTGAGCCGTTTCCGACAAATACTTGCCGAGCTTCTAGTCCATGAACCTTGGCAATCGCTTGTTTCAGGCTATCAGAGTTTGGGTCTGGGTAAAGGCGCAATTGCTCATTATTGGCTTGGGTAATGGCAGCTAGGGCTTGAGGGGAGGGGGCGTAAGGGCTCTCATTGGTATTGAGTTTGATGAGTTGGCTAAGTTTTGGCTGTTCCCCGGGTACGTAGGGGGTTAATTCCTTGACTGTCTTGCTCCAAAAACGGCTCATCTTGATCTCTTACCTTGTTTTCTGAATATTTTCGATTGTTTTTTGCTAATTTCTTTAAAAATCAGTGTCCTTAGAAGGGTACCACGGGGTGGAATTTCATGAGGACGGTGATATTATGACGGCATGCGCCAAGTAGATGTCACAAGAAATACTTCAGAGACCCAAATTCAGATTGCCCTCAATTTAGATGGCACGGGTAAAGCTCAACTTCAATCTGGGGTGCCTTTCCTAGATCACATGCTCGATCAAATTGCCCGACATGGCATGATTGATCTCGCTGTGACGGCTAAAGGTGATACGCACATTGATGATCACCACACCGTTGAGGATGTGGGCATCACTTTAGGTCAAGCGATTGCTAAAGCTGTGGGTGATAAAAAAGGAATCACACGTTATGGACACGCTTATGTGCCATTAGACGAGACTTTGTCACGTGTTGTGATCGATTTTTCTGGTCGTCCAGGTTTGGAGTTCCATGTGCCATTCACGCGTGCGCGTGTAGGCGATTTTGATGTGGATCTCACCATTGAATTTTTCCGCGGATTTGTTAATCACGCGGGTGTAACTTTGCACATTGATAATTTGCGTGGCATTAATGCTCACCACCAAATTGAAACGGTGTTTAAAGCTTTTGGACGTGCACTGCGTATGGCATTAGAGCTAGACCCTCGTGCAAGTGGTGTTGTGCCATCGACTAAAGGTAGCTTGTAAGCAGCCATCCTTCACTCATCTTTTGCATTAGGTTCATACCTTGTCTAACAACTCACCGAGCATTGCTATTGTTGATTACGGAATGGGTAATCTGCGCTCAGTGGCGCAAGCTCTGATGCATGCTGCCCCTGAAGCAACGGTGACGATTGCTTCTCAATCAGAGCAAATAAAAGCAGCCGATCGTGTGGTTTTGCCAGGGCAAGGTGCCATGCCAGACTGTATGTCTCACTTAAAAGACTCGGGTTTATTGGACGCCGTTCTGGATGCTGTTAAAAACAAACCCATGTTGGGAGTTTGTGTGGGTGAGCAGATGCTATTTGATAGCAGTGCTGAGATACGTTTTGATGCCCCTACTGGAACAGACGCTACCCCAGGCTTGGGTTTATTGCCGGGTAAGGTGATACGGTTTGACTTGGCTGGTAAATCTCAGGCGGATGGCTCGCACTTCAAAGTGCCGCATATGGGTTGGAATCAAGTGCAACAAGTTCAAGCACATCCTGTTTGGGACGGTATTCCTGACAATAGTAGTTTTTATTTTGTGCATAGCTACTATGCACAACCTGATAATTCTTTGCATACTGTAGGTGCAACTGACTATGGCACTTTATTTACCTGTGCTGTTGCAAAGGATAATATTTTTGCAACACAGTTTCATCCAGAAAAGAGTGCACATTTAGGTTTGCGTTTGTATCAAAACTTTACTCGTTGGCAACCTTGATTAACTATTAGTCATCAGTTATTAGACATTACTCATTAATTTTTAATTTATTACTTATTGAATATTCATCATGTTGTTAATTCCAGCAATTGATCTTAAGCAAGGACACTGTGTTCGTTTAGAGCAAGGCGATATGGATAAGGTAACGACCTTCTCCGAAGATCCTGGTGCCATGGCTAAGCATTGGGTTGAGCAAGGTGCTCGCCGTTTGCACTTGGTTGACCTGGATGGAGCATTTGCAGGTAAACCTAAGAATGAGTCAGCAATTAAATCGATTCTTAAAGCTGTGGGTGATGACATCCCTGTTCAGTTGGGTGGTGGCATACGTGATTTAGAAACCATTGAACGCTTATTGGATGACGGTATTAGCTACGTCATTATTGGTACTGCTGCTGTAAAAAACCCTGGTTTTTTACAAGATGCATGCGTTGCATTTGGTGGACACATCATCGTTGGTTTGGATGCCAAGGATGGCAAAGTGGCAACTGATGGCTGGAGCAAATTGACTGGTCACGAAGTGACCGATCTTGCCAAGAAGTATGAAGATTACGGTGTTGAAGCGATCATCTACACAGATATTGGTCGTGATGGCATGTTGCAAGGTATCAATATGGATGCCACTGTGAAATTAGCTCAATCTGTGAATATTCCGATTATTGCCAGTGGTGGCCTAACCAATATGAAAGACATTGATGCTTTGTGTGCCGCTGAGTCTGAAGGCGTCATGGGTGTAATTGCAGGACGTGCAATTTACACGGGCGACCTCAAGTTAGCTGAAGCACAAAAGTACGCAGATCAATACAAGAAATAAAAATAGAAGAATAAAAACAGAACCTCATGCTCTCCAAAAGAATCATTCCTTGCTTAGATGTCACTGCCGGTCGTGTGGTGAAGGGTGTGAACTTTGTTGAGTTAAGAGATGCTGGTGATCCTGTAGAAATTGCTAAGCGCTATGACGAGCAGGGCGCAGATGAGATTACTTTCTTAGATATCACTGCCACATCCGATGGGCGTGATTTGATTTTGCACATTATTGAAGATGTGGCATCACAAGTATTTATTCCCTTGACTGTGGGCGGCGGCGTTAGAGAGGTGTCAGATGTGCGTCGCTTATTAAATGCGGGCGCCGATAAAGTGGGCATGAACTCTGCAGCAGTTGCCAATCCGGATTTAGTTTCGGATGCGGCGGCTAAGTATGGTTCGCAATGTATTGTGGTGGCGATTGATGCCAAACAAACAGCTCCAGGTTTATGGGAAGTTTTTACCCATGGTGGACGAAAAAATACAGGTATTAATGCAGTCAATTGGGCTATTGAAGTAGCCAAGCGTGGTGCAGGAGAAATTCTTCTCACGAGCATGGATCGAGACGGTACTAAAAACGGATTTGATTTGGAATTAACCAGAACGGTGAGTGATGCAGTCCCTGTGCCTGTCATTGCTTCTGGCGGAGTGGGTAATTTGCAACATTTAGCAGACGGTATTACCAAAGGTCATGCTGATGCAGTCTTGGCTGCGAGTATTTTCCATTTTGGCGAGCATACCGTGGGAGAAGCTAAGCAACTCATGGCGCAACAGGGTATCCCTGTTCGTTTATAAAATTAGAGCCATTAATAAAGATTCATATATAAAGATCAATATGACTTCATCAAATAAAGA
>SSFP01000033.1 GCA_008015455.1 Polynucleobacter sp.
AAAAAATTGATAAAAATACAGACCATCTACCAGATCCTTTCATTGCATAAGCACTCGCGCTAGAAACAGATTTAATTAATTGATAAGAGAGAAGTCATGAAAAAAATCCGCAGCATACTGATTGCCAACCGATCGGAAATCGCTATTCGCGTGATGCGAGCCGCTAATGAGCTAGGCATTAGAACTGTTGGTATTTATGCCAACGAAGATCGTTTTGCACTTCATCGCTTCAAAGCTGATGAAAGTTATCTCGTAGGAGAAGGTAAAAAACCTATCTCAGCATATCTTGATATCGAAGATATCCTGCGAATCGCTAAGAAAGCCAATGTTGATGCGATTCATCCGGGTTATGGATTTTTATCAGAAAACCCTGAGTTTGCAGAAGCTTGTCGCAAAAATGGCATTATCTTTATCGGCCCTGATCCTAGCGTGATGCGCACTTTGGGTAATAAGGTAGATGCCAGAAATGCTGCGGTAGCTGCAGGCGTTCCAGTGATGCCCGCAACTAAACCACTTCCAGCAGACTTTTCGCAAGCCAAGGAATTAGCTCAAGCAGTCGGCTACCCATTAATGTTAAAAGCTAGCTGGGGTGGCGGTGGGCGTGGCATGCGCGTCATTGAAAATGAACAAGCACTGGCAACAGAACTGCCAGTTGCCAGAAGGGAGGCACTAGCAGCATTTGGTAACGATGAAGTTTATTTAGAAAAACTTGTGACCAATGCTCGCCACGTTGAAGTTCAAATTATTGGCGATAAACATGGCCAGGTTGTGCATTTATTTGAACGTGATTGCTCTGTACAAAGACGTAACCAAAAAGTTGTTGAGAGAGCACCTGCTCCGTATCTGAACGACGCTCAAAGACAAGCATTATGTGAGTCAGCGATTCGCTTAATGAAAGCTGTTAATTACACCCATGCCGGTACTGTTGAATTTTTAATGGATGGGGATTCTGGCGAGTTCTATTTCATTGAAGTCAACCCTCGCATCCAAGTTGAACATACAGTCACCGAACAAGTAACAGGGATCGATATTGTCAAAGCGCAGATTCATATTAGTGAAGGAGCAAAGATTGGCACTCCAGAATCTGGCATTCCATTGCAAAAAGATATTAACTTGAATGGTCATGCACTTCAATGTCGAGTAACAACAGAAGATCCTGAAAATGGTTTCTCACCTGATTATGGAAAAATTTCTACTTATAGAAGTGCTGCTGGATTTGGTATTCGTTTAGATGCAGGAACCGCCTATGCAGGCGCAGTGATTACCCCCTACTATGATTCTTTACTTGTAAAAGTTACAGCATCCGCGCCTAACTCTAAAGAAGCGATTGCTCGCATGGATCGAGCCTTAAGAGAATTTAGAGTTCGTGGATTAAGTACTAATTTGCAATTTCTAGAAAATGTTATTAATCACCCTCTCTTTATTTCAGGAGAGTGCTCCACACGATTCATTGATAACACACCAGAGCTGTACAAATTCCCGAAACGTAGGGACCGCGCTACTCGCTTACTTAACTTTATTAGTGGCGTTATTGTTAACGGCAACCCTGAAGTTGCTGGCAGATCATTACCCTCATTACCTTTGAGCAGACCTTTACTGCCAGCGGTTCAAAACCAACAGATTTTAGATCTTGGTACCAAAGACCGTTTGACAGCGATGGGTCCTAAAAAGTTTAGTGAATGGATGAGAAATGAGAAGCGCATTCTCTTAACTGACACCACTATGCGTGATGCCCATCAATCACTCTTTGCTACACGCATGAGAACTGATGACATGATAAAAATTGCGCCTTACTATGCGCAAAATTTATCTCAACTTTTCTCTTTAGAGTGCTGGGGTGGTGCAACTTTTGATGTATCGATGCGCTTCTTGAATGAAGATCCATGGGAACGTTTGAAAAAAATTAGAGCAGCCGCTCCTAATATTTTGTTACAAATGTTATTACGCTCTTCTAATGCAGTTGGATACACCAACTATCCCGATAATGTAGTTCGATATTTCATTGCCCAAGCAGCCGAACACGGTGTTGATGTATTCCGTGTATTTGATTCTCTTAATTGGGTAGAAAATATGCGCGTTGCCATGGACGCTGTGATTGAAAGCAACGCTTTGTGTGAAGGTACTATTTGCTACACGGGTGACATCTTTAACCCTAACCGAGCGAAGTACAACTTAAAGTATTACGTTGATATGGCTAAACAGCTTGAAAAAGCAGGCGCTCATATTATTGGTATTAAAGATATGGCGGGCGTTTGCCGACCTCTTGCCATTACAGCTCTTGTAAAAGCTATTAAGGATGAAGTTAGTTTGCCTGTTCATTTCCACACCCACGATACAAGTGGTGCCTCAATTGCGTCGGTATTAGCGGCTATTGAAGCTGGCGTAGATGCAGTGGATGGTGCGATGGACTCAATGAGTGGCTTAACTTCTCAACCAAGTCTTGGTGGGATTATTGCTGCAACAGAAGGATCTTCCCGTGACTCAGGTATTTCACTCAATCAAATTAGACCCGTATCCAGTTATTGGGAGGGTGTTAGAAAGTACTACTCTCCTTTTGAAGCTGATATTCGCTCAGGCACATCAGATGTTTACCTTCACGAAATGCCCGGTGGGCAATACACCAACCTGAGAGAGCAAGCTCGATCTCTAGGCATCGATCAACGTTGGCCTGAAGTTTCTCAAGCATATGCTGACGTTAATCAACTATTCGGTGATATTGTTAAAGTCACACCAAGCTCAAAAGTTGTTGGTGATATGGCCTTATATATGGTCACGAATGACTTAACGCCAGATCAAGTACTAGACCCCGCTAAAGAAATTAATTTCCCCGAATCAGTTATTTCATTATTCCGCGGAGAAATGGGCTACCCTGCTGACGGCTTTCCTAAAGCACTCGGCAAAAAGATTTTGAAAGATAAAGTTGCGATTGATGGTCGAGCAGGAGCCCATCTACCTCCAACAGATCTTGAGGGAACAAAGAAACAAGTTGAAGAGAAAATTAACCGTCACATCAGTGATACAGAGTTAGCCTCTTACCTAATGTATCCAAAAGTATTTACTACATTTGCAGACCACTATAAACATAATGGTGATGTTTCATTACTTCCAACACCTGTTTTCTTTTACGGCTTAAATACTGGGGAAGAAATTGCCATTGAAATTGACCCTGGAAAAACTTTAGTCATCAGACTTCAAGGAACAACACCTGTTGATGAAGAAGGTATTGTGAGAGTTTTCTTTGAATTGAATGGCCAACCTCGTACAGTTAAAGTGAAAAAAATAGGTGCGACGGCGACTAAAGTTGGCAGAATCAAAGCTGAAATTGATAACGCTAAACATGTAGCAGCACCGCTGCCAGGCATGATTGCAACGATAGCGATTAAAGAAGGGCAGCAAGTACAAAAAGGGCAGCCGCTGGTTTCAATTGAGGCTATGAAAATGGAAACAATGATTACCGCCAATGATGCAGGCACAATTAAAAAAATTCATATTTCATCTGGCCACCAGGTCGATGCAAAAGATTTATTGATTGAATTTGCATAGAGGGTTAGGATTAGGCAATGCTCAGTAATAGCTTTATGAATAACTTTCCATGGCTAGAATGTTTAGAACCTGATGAACTCAGTCGAGTTCATCAGGACTTAACCATTAAACAAATAGCCAAAAATGAATACGTTTGTCGCAAAGGCGAAATGCCAGAATTTTGGTATGGTGTCATCTCTGGACTGATTAAGGCAACCAACGTTTCTCAGGGAGGAAAATCCATTACATACATGGCTATTCCATCGGGCAGCTGGTTTGGTGAAAGTCCCTTGGTCCGAAAAGAAATGGTTCGATCATATGATGCAATTGCCATGCGTGACTCTGTATTGATTTGTCTACCAAAAGATACCTTTCATTGGCTTTTAAATAAAAATATCCATTTCAACCATTACATCATTAATCAAATTAATGAAAGACTCTTTCATTTCATATCCATGATTGAGTCTGAAAGATTCCTAGATACCAATTCTCGAGTCGCAAAGATCATTTCAGGCCTATTCAACCAACATCTCTACCCAGGGCAAAGCACTGCCCTCAAACTCTCTCAAGAGGAAGTTGGATTTTTAACAGGCCTTTCAAGACAACGAACGAATATGGCTCTAAAAAAATTAGAGGCTCTAGGCTATATCAAGATTAGTTATGGCGAAGTAGAAGTTTCCGATTTGGAAAGCCTAAAGAAAATGGGCGACGATACCTATCAATAGTCAACATCTAAGATGCTTTTCGACTCAGAAGAAGTTATGAAAATACTCATCATTCACGCTCATCCAGAACCACAATCCTTTTGTACAGCCATGAAAAATACCGCTGTCGAAACATTTCAAGAGCTAGGCCATGATGTGCAAGTATCAGATCTCTACGAGATGGGTTGGAATCCTGTTGCCAGCGCAAATGATTTTCAAGTAAGAAGTCAACCAGACTACCTAGTCTATGCTTTAGAACAACGAGAGTCTTATAAAAATGGAAAAATGGCGCCCGATATTCAATCTGAAATCGATAAGCTGAAATGGTGTGATGTTCTGATTTTTAATTTCCCGATGTATTGGTTCTCTGTTCCTGCCATCCTTAAAGGGTGGATCGACCGTGTGCTTATTTCTGGATATTGCTACGGCGGAAAACGCTTTTACGATCAAGGTGGTCTAAAAGGTAAACGGGGAATGCTTTCGTTTACTTTAGGTGGACGTGAACATATGTTTGGTGAAGACAAAATTCATGGTGAGATGGAAACGATGCTTCAACCTTTGCTGAGGGGCACAATGGCTTACGTTGGGCTCTCCGTTCTTCCGCCATTTATTGGCTGGCATGTGCCTTATATCAGCGATGCCGAACGTCATTTAATGCTAGAAAAGTATCGGAATTATCTAACTCACCTTGACGACCTAGAACCCCTCAAATTTCCAAGCTTAGATGATTTTGATGAACAGATGATCCCAAAAAAATAAACCCCTTACGGGGTTTGTTTTTTTAAACAGTCTTGAAGACATCAATCAAAACTTGGTACTGTTGTAATTAAAAACTCATCTGCCGTTTTCTTCTGACTATCGCTTAAACCATCGTACAACTTCTTAGCCGAATCATAGACTTGCTCCATGGCAGCATATCGATTTTGAGTGACCCCAAGAACCTGCCCTATTTGCTGAACAGCAGTTGCACCACCGACGCGACCCTTAGCTCTCTTTAAATCAGAAAATAATGAAATGAGACTTTTTTCATAATCAGCCCATAAGGCTTGTTGCTCTTTGGTAATGCTCAATTTTTTCTTGGTAGCATCTAATCGCTCCATGTAAAAATCAAAAGACCCCACCGGGCTTCTCTCAATTTCAAAACGCTTACCACCAATACCTCGATTTTTATATTCTTGGTTCATCTCTTCACGAGCAGTTGGCTTAGCATCAGCTAAGACATTTGAAGAGAATATGGCTCCTAGCATGAGAACCATGAAAGAATGAATGATATTTTTTGAGCGCAATTGAATCCCCACCAATCAATATAAAAGACTATGAAGCATTAGCTTCAGAGAAGAAATTCAATAATAGCTGATTAAATCTTGCAGCATGCTCAATTTGAGTCCAATGACCACATTGCCCAAAAACATGGAGTTGTGATTTTGCAATCAAATCATGTAAACGCAAACTAGCTGACAGCGGGATGATTGCGTCATCTCGACCATGAATAATCAAGGTTTCATGAGTTAATCCCTTAATTTTCTCTTCATCGCTTGCTAAAGCATCCACCCATCGCTGACGAGGCGCAGGAAACATCGCTGAGAATGCCTCTTGGAAACCTGGACGAATGCTTGCTTCATATCGCAATTTAGCCAAATCATCATTGACTAAATTTTTATTAAAGGCAAATAGATTAATGAGCTCTTTCATATGCTCAAGAGTTCCCTTGTATCCCCAAACAGCATCTAAGCCATCCGTTAATGGAAACTTCGTACCAGCGGCTCCCATCAATACAAGTCGATTAACTCGGTCAGGTGCTTTAAGAGCCAAGGCAATCGCCAAGCCACCACCAAACGAATTACCCACCAAATGGGCTTTCTCAATTTTGAGAGCGTCCATCAAACTCAATGCATGTGACACCCACATATCCATCGAGTACTGAATGCCATCAGGTCTTTCAGTAAACCCAAAACCAACCATATCTGGCGCGACTACTCTAAATTTCTCAGCCAACACAGGCATGGTTAAACGCCAGTTAGCATAAGCTGTCACGCCTGGCCCAGAACCATGAATCAAGAAAACTGGATCTCCTTGACCATGATCCTGATAATTAGTCTTAATGCCACCGGCAACAATGGATTGCCCAATTTCTGGATTACTTGAAACCGTAGACATGTTTAACCCTATTAAACTTATCGACCTAAATCTTTAGCGGTCTTACCAGCAATACCCCAATTCTCTTTTGGCATATCATGGATCCAAACGCGAACATTTTCTTTAGGCGCTCCAACTGCCTCATGAAGAGCTTGAGTGACTTTTTCAATCACAGCACGTTTTTGTTCTTCAGTGCGGCCTTCCATCAAATATATTTGAGCAAATGGCATTTTTATTCCTTTAAGTGTATCTATCTGGTTATTAGATGAAACGCAAACTAGTGCTACCCATGCCTTGAATTTTCAAAGTCACATTATCACCAGCAGCAACCGCCACCGCCTCTGTCACGCCACCCGATAGAATTAAAGTTCCAGCAGGGATTTCTTCTCCACGTGCACCCAAATGATTAGCCATCATCGCGATAGCAGCAGCAGGATGTCCTAACACTGCAGCGCCAGCACCGAAGGCAACAGGTTCACCATTTTTCTCAAGAACAATACCTACCGTTCTCAAGTCAACATCTGATACGGCAACAGGATTGCCACCAATCACGAAACGGGCTGCTGATGTATTGTCAGCAATCACACTTTTAAGATCAAATTTAAAATCGCGATAACGAGAGTCAATCACTTCAATTCCTGGTAACACAAAATCAGTTGCAGCCAAAACAGAACCAATATGACATCCTGGACCTTTAAGTGCTTTCTTTAAAACAAAAGCAATTTCCGGCTCAACTTTTGGATGAATCAATTCCGACACCTTGCATTCACCGCCATCAGGCAAAGCATAGTAGTCAGCCATGAAACCAAAACAAGGTGTTTCAACACCCATTTGCTTCATTTTGGCATGCGATGTTAAACCTGCCTTTAAGCCTGCAATCTTATTTCCTCGTGCCAATTTACGACGCTTGATTTCATCTTGAATCGCATAAGCATCATCCCAATCCATTTCAGGATGATCATCTGTAATTTTTGGCGTATCTTGTGCATTCAACTCACAATTCTCAAGATGCTCAGCTAATTTTTTAATTGTTGCTTGATCTAACTTCATATGATTCCTTTTAACCCTAATCAGGTCTTATTTAATTAATCCACGCGCTTTTGCAAGTGTCATTGCCGTATCTTCAATCATGTCTTCTTGACCACCCACCATACCCTTGCGGCCTAGCTCAACTAATAATTCACGTGCTGAAATACCATATTTCTTTTCAGCTCGTTTGGCAAACAACAAGAATGAAGAGTAAACACCTGCATACCCAAGTGTTAATGAATCTCTGTCAATACGAATCACGTGATCCATGATCGGCACTACTAAATCTTCTGCAACGTCCTGAATTTTGAAAACGTCTACACCTGTCTCAATACCCATACGATCACAAACCGCAATAAAGACTTCCATTGGTGTATTGCCCGCACCAGCTCCTAAACCAGCAGCTGCAGCATCAATACGAGTTGCACCACACTCAATAGCTGCCAATGAGTTAGCAATACCCATTGCCATATTGTGGTGACCATGGAAACCTAATTCAGTCTTTGGATCTAAAGCTTGACGAACTGCATTCAAACGATCTTTAACATCGTCAGGCAACATATAACCCGCTGAGTCAGTGACGTAAACACAATTTGCACCATAAGATTCCATCAACTTGGCTTGCTCAACTAATTTTTCAGGTGAAGCTTTATGAGCCATCATCAAGAAACCAACTGTATCCATTCCTAGCTTACGACCCATACCAATGTGCTGCTCAGAGACGTCTGCCTCTGTACAGTGGGTAGCGACACGAATACAGTGAACACCTAATTCATGAGCCATTTTTAAATGATCAACAGTACCCATACCAGGTAATAACAAAGCTGACACTTTGGCATTTTTCATCTTTGGAATGACCGCAGACAAATATTCTTCATCAGTATGTGCAGGGAAACCATAGTTCACTGATGAACCACCTAAGCCATCACCGTGTGTGACTTCAATCAAAGGCACGCCAGCATCATCTAGACCGCAGGCAATCGTTTCCATCTGCTCCAACGTCATTTGATGACGTTTAGGATGCATGCCATCACGCAAAGTCATATCATGAACAGTGACTTTTTTACCTTTTAAGCTACTCATTTTTTATTCCTTTATTCCTGAATTCTTTAATTTGGTTTGATTAATAAACCAACTTGCCAGATAACATTTCTTCAGCAAACATTTCTGCAGTTCTTGCAGCTGCGGCAGTCATAATGTCTAAGTTACCTGCATATTTAGGCAAGTAATCTCCTAAACCTTCAACTTCCATGAATACTGAAACACGATTACCATCAAACACAGGACCATTGACTAAACGATAACCAGGTACATACTTTTGTACCTCTTTGATCATGTCATGAATTGAGGCAGTGATTTTTTCTTGATCTGGCTCACCTTCCACTAAACAGTGAATCGTGTCACGCATCATCAATGGGGGCTCAGCTGGGTTAACGATAATAATCGCCTTACCTTTTTGTGCGCCACCAACCTTCTCTACAGCACCAGCAGTAGTACGAGTAAATTCATCAATATTTTTACGCGTGCCTGGACCAATTGAACGGCTAGAAACAGTCGCAACAATTTCACCATAAGTTACTTTTTGCACTCTTGAAACTGCGGCAACCATTGGGATCGTTGCTTGACCCCCGCAAGTCACCATATTTACGTTCATTTCTTTTTTACCTAAGTGCTCTTTCAAGTTCACAGGTGGAATACAAAAAGGACCAATCGCTGCAGGTGTTAAGTCAATCATTAAAACACCTAACTCATTTAACTTGCGTGAGTTCTCAGCATGAACATAAGCAGATGTCGCATCAAAAGCAATTTGCACACCATCAGCTTTAACATGTGGCACTAAACCATCAACACCTTCTGCAGTTGTCTTGATGCCCATTTCACGAGCACGCTTTAATCCGTCAGATTCTGGATCAATACCCACCATCCAAACAGGCTCAAGAAAAGGACTTCTTTGCAACTTAGCCAACAAATCGGTACCAATATTGCCTGGTCCAATCAATGCACATTTAATTTTTTTCATTTGAAAACACCTTCTTTTAAATATTACTTAAACAATGCTTCTAACGACGCCGCCATCAACATGTAATGCCGCCCCGGTAGTACCGGCAGATAGAGGGCTACTAATAAAAGCAACCATTGAAGCAACCTCTTCTGGAGAAACAAATCTCTTTAATAGGGAAGTAGGACGCCCTTCAGCAAAGAATTTGCGTTCCATTTCCTCGATTGTGATACCTTGATCTTTAGCCATTGAGGCAAAAAAGTTAGCAGCCCCTTCTGTTTTAGTGGGGCCTGGTAAAACAGAATTCACTGTCACCCCAGTTCCAGCAGCCACTTCAGCCAAACCTCTAGATACTGAGAGCTGGGCAGTCTTTGTCATCCCATAATGAACCATATCACCCGGTGGACAAATACCAGATTCACTTGAAATAAAAATAATGCGCCCCCAATTTTTTTTCAGCATCAAAGGCAAATAATGACGTGATAAACGTACGCCACTCATGACATTCACTTCAAAAAAACGTAACCACTCAGCATCAGAAATTTGGGCGAATGGAACAACATCAAAAATACCCAAATTGTTAACTAAGATATCTGCATCAGCATGAGCATTAATTAACTTTTCCACTCCTTCTGCAGTGGATAAATCAGCGGCACATCCATGTAATAAACTTGGAGTCACTCTTTCAGATAATTTAGCAATCGCTTGATCAACTGAGGCTTGTGAGCGCCCATTAACAATAACGTGCGCACCATTCTCAGCTAATGTTTTAGCAATTGCAAAACCAATCCCAGCTGTTGAACCGGTCACTATGGCAGTTTTGCCAGCAATCTTTAAGTCCATAGGATTAACTAAATCGAACTGAACAACTACCAAGACCACCAATAGTTGCTCTAAAGTTATCACCCTTAGCAATCGGCGCCATTGCCGCTAAAGCACCAGACAATACAACTTCACCTGCCTTAAGACCAACACCCAAGCTACCCAAGGTATTTGCTAACCAAGTAATTGAATTGACAGGTGAACCCAAAGCGGCAGCACCAGCACCAGTTGCAAAGATATCCCCATTACGTTCTAAGATCATCCCGCAAGTATTCAGATCAATTTTCTTAGGATCAACCGCGTTATCACCTAAAACAAATACACCACATGAAGCATTATCTGCAACGGTATCTTGGATTTTGATTTTCCAATCACGAATCCGTGAATCAACAATCTCAAAGCATGGCATCACACATTCAGTAGCAGCCAAGATATCTGCATTACTCAAACCAGGACCCATCAAATCTTTTTTCAAAATAAAAGCGATTTCGCCTTCAGCTTTAGGTTGAATCATGCTATCAAACTCAATTGATTCACCTTCGTTATAAATCATGCCATCTAATAAATAACCAAAGTCAGGACGATAAACGCCCAACATATTCATCACCACTTTAGAAGTAACGCCAATCTTTTTACCAACGATTCTTTCGCCAGCCTCAATCCGACGAGCAATCATTCGCTCTTGAACTGCATACGCATCTTCAACAGTCATATCTGGGTAGCGACTGCTCAAAGGATCAATCACTTGACGATTTTTTAGGGCGTTATAAAGTTCATCGCCTAATTCAGTAATAATTTTCTTATCCATTGCCATATTTATCTCTTTATTTCTTAGCCTTATTGCTAATTAAAGTTTGACGCAAACATTGCGTAATTCAGTGTAAAACTCAAGTGAATGCACTCCACCTTCGCGACCAATACCTGAGCCTTTTGCGCCACCAAATGGAGTTCTCAAATCACGTAAGAACCAGCTATTAATCCAACATAAGCCAACTTCAATTGCCTCAGCCATTCGATGAGCTCTACCTAAGTTTTCTGTCCAAACAGAAGTTGCAAGACCATAGGTTGTGTTATTAGCCAATGCAATTGCTTCTTCTTCTGTATCAAATGGAGCAATGTGGCAACAAGGTCCAAAAATTTCTTCACGAATAACTGATGCAGTTTCTGGTAAGCCTGTCCAAATAGTAGGCTGCACCCAATAACCATCTTTGAATTCATCAGCCATCTTAGGAACACCACCACCTGTTACAACTGTTGCACCTTCAGCCACTGCTTTTGCGTAGTAAGAAGTTACTTTTTGTTTGTGCTCAGCAGAAATTAATGGCCCAAGTCCAACTCCTGGCTCATTAGAGGGTCCCACTTTTAATCCTTCAGCCTTGGCTTTGAGAGCAGCAACAAATTTATCAAAAATAGGTCTTTGAACATAAACACGCTCAGTACCTAAGCAGACTTGACCACAATTTTCAAATGCTGAACGTGTTACACCTGCAACTGCCTTTTCAAAATCACAATCTTCAAAAACAATCGCTGCATTCTTGCCACCTAATTCAAACGAGACAGGGCGTACACCTTTTGCAGCTGCAGCCATGATCGCTTCACCAGTGCGAGTTTCACCCGTGAAAGTAATACCATTGACACCTTGATGCTTAGTCAAAAATTCACCGGCTGAATTAGGGCCAAAACCGTGAACCACGTTATAAACGCCCTTAGGTACTCCAACTTTTTCAAATACTTCACCAAGCAATGTGGCTGTTCCTGGCGTTTCTTCAGAAGGCTTAATAACAACTGTATTGCCACAAGCTAAAGCAGGACCCACTTTCCATGTCATTAATAGCAATGGAAGATTCCATGGACAAACAACACCAATCACACCTAACGGTTTGCGGATAGCGTAGTTAATGGCCTTGCCACCATCTGGGGTATCCATTTGGAAAGTTTCATTGGGCACATTCTTAATAATGTCCGCAAATACTTTAAAGTTAGCTGCACCACGTGGAATATCAATATGAGATGCTAAAGATCTTGGTTTACCAGTATCGGCAATCTCAGCTTCTAAAAAATCATCAAAGCGGCGATTAATTTCGTCGGCAACGGCATATAACATTTCAACTCTTTTGACTGTTGTTAACTTACCCCAATCACCCTTGAGAGCTTCGCGTGCAGCTGTTACAGCCTGATCGACTTCAGCTTGCCCAGCTTCGTGAACCATACCGATCACTTGATTGCTGACTGGAGCACGCTTTTCAAATGTTTTGTCTGTTGCAACAAATTCGCCGTTAATATAATTTAGAAATTGTTTCATTTTCTTTTTTCGCTTATTAATTATTTATTTAATTATTTAATTTTTGAAATTCCTGCTAGAGCACAAATCTCATCTTCTTCTGCAGAACCACCTGACACACCAACGCCTCCAATCAAATCGCCATCAATGTGTATAGGCACGCCACCCCCGAAGATCACCAAACGCTCTCTTTGAACGATTCCTTCTCTTAAAGCTGGATCATCTTTAATGATGCTCATCCATTGACTAGTAGGAAACCCAAAACTAGCTGCTGTATAAGCCTTATCAATTGAAATATCTATCGAGTGCAGAAATGCTCCTGGCATTCTCAAAAATGCCATTAGGACTCCACTGGAGTCCGTAACGGCAACGTTAATTTTGATACCAAGTTCATTGGCTTTTTCTACTGCTCCTTGAGCTATCTTTGCAGCAGATTCACAACTAACCATTTTTTGAGAAACAAAGCTTGTCATTAGGTCACCACTGACAAAAATGCTTCATTGAGTTTTCGATCATGATAGAAAATTGCACGGCCTACTTCTTCAATTGGCCAAACAATTTCACGCATATCTGGATAACATTCGTAACCACCGCAGAATGTCTCTAAACGATTACCGGATGGATCAAAGAAATAAATGGTGGCGCCACGAGTAATACCATGACGAGTCGGTCCGATATCAATAGATACTCGATTCATACTCATGATATCTGCAGCGCGTAAAACTTGTTCCCAAGACTCCAAGAAGAAAGAGACGTGATGTAATTTGTCATCTTCACCATGGCGAACTAAAGCCAAATCATGAGCTTTAGTTGAACAAGTAATAAATGCAGCTAAATCAGTTGTTTTATCTTCTAATTTAACCCGCTCAGTTAATCTAAAACCTAGAACATCTTCGAATAGCTTTCTTGTGCCATCAATGTCTTTACCGTATAACAAAGCATGGTCCATTCGAATGGGAGAAATTCCTTTTTGATCAGGATTCCAAGCTTCTGGAGCAACCTCTCCCAGACCATTACCAATGTAAGTTTTTTCAGCATAAAGCTCAAATGTATGACCAGTTGGCGCTTTGAATCGAACACGCTCCCCTGTTTCTAACATCTCACCTGCTGGCATACGCTCTGTTACAACACCATAAGCTTGCAAAGCTTTATCAAGCTTTTCCAATTCTTCTTTACTTTCAACCTTGAAACCAAAGAAATCCAAACCCGCTCGATCTGCTTGACGCAAAATCACGCTATTGTGATCACGCTCATCCCATGTTTTGAAGTACACACGGCCAGACTTATCTCGACCTGTCTCTTTCAATCCCATCACGTTAGTGTAGAAATCTACTGATTCCTCCATATCCAATACACGTATTTGAGCGTGCCCTGGACGCAAAACTCCCGTCATCGCCATTATTTTCTCCCTTTCAAATCTTTCTGATATTTAGTCATCACTACTCTTTAATTTATTTCGTCACACCACGAACAACATTCTTTTTCATCTTGCCAATCACCTTCAATCGAATATCTGACTGAGGTTTCACTCGACAAGCTAATACACATCCTTTTTCTTCTTCCTCTACAGATACATGATCACGACTCATCACTCGTTTAGTGAATTGACCACTCGTAATCTCTATCTTGCAAACACCGCACCCACCGCCACGACAACCGACCGGAATCCCTTTACGCCCAAGCGCTTCCATTCCAGCTAGTAAATGCTGATCTTCGCGACAGCTATACTCTTCTTGAGTATCTTCAATCAATACTTTGTGGGGCATTTACTTTCTCGATTGTACCTATTAATCTCGAGATTATTTTGAAATACCTGAAGATTTATCACAATGAGTGTTTTCCCCTAAAAGAGGTGTTTTTTTTACTCAAATGACCCAATCCACGGCAAAATATCGATAATTTATAAAAAATAAGATATTTCTTCAAAATCATGCATTTAGTTCCTCAATCCTCCTTTGTTCCTAAAGCACCTGAGCCTAAAACCCTAGTTGAAGGGGCTTATTTAGCACTTCGTAGAGATATCATTAATGGCGTTCACCCACCCTCCACTAAGCTAAGGGTGGAACACTTAAAAGATAGATATAACGTTGGAGCGGGCACACTACGGGAAGCTCTAGCTCTTTTAGTGGCGGATAGCTTGGTTTTTACACAAGGTCAAAAAGGTTTTACGGTTAGCCCCATGTCATTGGCTGACTTTCTAGACATCACGGAAATGAGAGTCATGCTAGAAATGGAAGCACTTTCTCAATCAATGAGAAGCGGAACTGACAAATGGGAGGCTGATGTTATTGCAGCCTATCACCGTCTAACGCTTGCTGAAAAAAAACTAGGTAAAACAGATGACTCGCAAGAAGATAATTTCTTTCATGAATGGGAGCAAAGAAATGAGGAGTTTCACTCAGCTCTTGTTTCAGCATGCCCTTCCAAGTGGATTTTGCAATTTATTGGGATTATTTATCATCATTCCGAACGCTACCGTCGCATTGCAATGCACTACAGAAAAGACAATGAAAGAGACGTTCACGCAGAGCACGAAGCACTGAAAACTGCCGCCCTTAATAGAGATATCAAGCTTTGTACCAAATTATTAGGTCAACATATCAAACTAACCTACGATTTGGTATCAAAGCTCCCTGAAAGTATTTTCAGTCAGAAAACCGCTTAAATCTTTTTAAAGAGAGGGCTGCGCACGGTATTAGCAGCGTCAACTGCGGAGATAAATTTCTCCGTATAGATATCTCTTTCAAAAAGACTACCCTGCATCAGAGTAGAAATCACGGCATCAATCATTGGAGGCGGGCCGCATAAGTATGCCTTCTGACCACTAAAGTCATTATTAAAATGAGCCTTTGCAGCCTCATTAACAAAACCACGCGCGCCAGTCCAACCAGAGTCAGCAGGCTCATCAGATAGCGCTGGCACATATGTGAAATTTGAGTGCTTAGCAGCCATGTCCATAAACTCTTGATGGTAGTACAACTCATCTTGTGATCGTGCACCATACATCAATGTAATAGGTAATTCACAACCTTCAAAGAGCAAATCTTCGATCATGCTCTTAGGACTGGATAAACCTGAACCGCCAGCAACAAACAACATCGGCACATTGGCAGATTTCTTAACAAAGAAGCGCCCATAAGGACCACTCAACTTAAGCTTATCACCGACTTTCAATTGCTCGTGAATCCAAGTTGTTACAACACCACCTGGAACGATACGAATGTTTAATTCAACTTCATCTTGCTGTGGGGAGTTCGCGAGTGAGAAAGCCCTGCTTTGCCCAATAGCTGGAATATCAAGATTGATGTACTGACCGGCTTGGAAATCAATCTTATTGCCACCATCAAGCTTGATCCAAATCCCTTTAATTGTAGGTGTTAGATTTTCAATTCTTGAAACCGTACCTTCATAATCCTGAACTGGAATAACACGCGCATCAGGATCCTCTTCAATATCAGCCTCAATCGTTACATCACTTTGCAGTGTTGCACAGCAAGCTAAACATTTTTGCTCTTCACGCTCAAAATCCATTAAGGCAAAACCCGAAGCTTCACCATGTTCAATTTCACCATCAATCACTTGAATCTTGCATGTTGCACATAAACCGTGACAACAAGCATGAGGAATATAAATACCAGCTCTTAAGGCAGCATCTAAGATGGTCTGACCTTCTTCTACTTCAATTGTCTGGCCAAGTGGTTCAATGGTTAATTCGTATGACATAAAAACTCGTAGGTATTTGAAACTTTATATAAGTGCTAAAAATATTGTCTAAAAATTAAGACTTCCACTCTAAGACAAATTGATCATCATCCTCATCAACGTTGCCTGATAGGGTAATTAAATGCATGTGCATTTCTTGTAACTCAAAATCACGCCCCATTTTTTCAGCAATTGTTTCACGCTTGATAACCATTTTGTTAGGCACATCCACTTTAACCATAGCTGGCTGTTCATCAACGATAGCACCAGGGTTATCCTCAATAATCGCCTCAACAATGTAGCGGCTTTCTTGGTTGGCTTGAAATGCAATAAATACGTTTGACATATTGTTCCTAAACTAAAAAATTAAATTCTCTTATGAGCAGCATCCCGCAAGCGCCACCCAAACCCACTGTCATGATCAATAGGATTAGAGTTCTCATCGATCATCACAACGTGTTGATCTTGACAAAATTTGATGAAATCCTCTTCAGCTAACATCATTTCAGCAAAGATCTCAGGCTCACCTACAGCAAATTCAAATTCAATAAAACCATCTGCACGCTTTTCAATTAAGCGCACAAAACGTTTTGAAGTATCAAAATCTTCTGTCATCACTATCACTCACTAAAAGAGATAAATTGTCAGGCTAAATATTATCTTAATTTTCCCGAAATATTTCAAATTTCTCGAGATTTAAGGGTAAGCACTAAGACCTCAGCTTAGATTGCTCCTGATTAAGAGGTCCATAAATGATGGTTTACCCTAGGTAGTTAGATCTGCATCAAATATAGTTCGATTTTAGTCGCTACCTCTGAGGTTTTGCACCTGAAACAAAGAAACAGGATTAGCTTTGTGGTCTACCTTAGCCTTAAATTGACCTGTTGTGCAATGTTTAGTTTGTACATCCACCGCTGAAAAAATATCATCTACTGGACTTCCCAGATTCTTGTTGTCTGGCAAATGAGCATCTGGATGAGTTTTTCCTAAGGTTCCAACTTTCCACAACTGCCCTTTGCGATCGTAAATCAGAGTTCTAACGATATGCATTGATTGTGCATCTAGGTAAAACAAGCGACGGCTAATAGGGTGCTTAGCCTCTAGTGGCTCAACTTCCAAAACATAAGTTTTTCTTAATTGCCATGTGATATCTGGGAAACATCCTCCTTGGCCATTCACATCGATAAATTGATACCCATCTTTCTCAATTGGTAAATCTGTTGCCAACTTCATCTCACGATGATTAAACATAGGTAATAACAAATTTTGAGCACCCTTATAAGTCCATTTCATATCTGAAATACGACCATTAAATCCCTCAAAATCCTCAATCATCACATCTGAACCCAAAAATGCATCGGTATATTGACCTGGGGCCATACGACGCACTCGCCGCTGAAAGCCCAAATACATATAGGCGTCTTGCGGCTTGTGATCATCATCGGCATGCAAGATTAATAACTGTGTATTTTTTAAGTCTTGCGGTTCAAAAACTTTGGCATAAATAGCTGCTGTCAAATCTGCAGGGTTAGGCTTTATTTCTGGGGCTGGCTCATCAATCCGATGTTTAAATTTAAGAATATTGAAAGAGAACTTAACCGTTTTCTCAATCTTGCCACTCATTAAATCTCTATAGCGCCAATAAAAAGGGTAAATCACCCCACTATCGCCAATACCTGCTCCAGCTCGAAAATTCCAAGCCAACTTCTCTCCTGCACGAGGATCTTTGAGGTCTGGCTCTTCAACAAATGGTCTACCTGAAATGTAATTTTCAATATCGCCAGTTCTTTGCCCTAATTTCGTTTTATTTAAATGCTGCTGAGTCATCTCAATAAATTGAGGATTGATCAGAAACTGAGTAGTAGCGCCAACTTTAATTTGGTGCCACTCATTCTCGATCACGTATTGCAAGCCAGGGTCTAAAACCGCTTTAAATTGTTCTAAATTTGCTTTATTGATGACCAAACCAGGTTTTAACCCCGGGAATTGAGGAAACCCCTTGTTATAGGGATTAAAGCTATTTTGAACATCTTGCTCGCCAGCTGCATGAGCATTGAGATTGAAAAGTAATCCGCACAATACAGCGGCGATAGGTGCAAGTTTGTTCATCTGTTGTTGCTTACTTGATTAAGCCTTCAGCTTTCATGGCTGCCTGAACAGCAGGACGTGCCCCCACTTTAGCAACCAATGCTTGAACATTCGGATAAGCATCCGTTGGCATCGCTAAGAAACCCATCCAACCAACCACAGTAAACAAATAGGCATCTGCAATTGAAAACTGCTCACCCACTAAATATTGCTTACCAGCCAACTGTTGATTGACATAACCCAATCGTTTAGCAATATTTTCTTTTGCCTGGGCTTTGACATCATCCGAACTTGGATGGAAAAGTGGTGTAAATGATTTATGCAATTCAGTACCGATATACGTCAACCATGACTGAAGACGAACACGATCTAAAGTTCCATTGGCAGGTGCCAATTTTTTTTCAGGGACTAAATCAGCTAAATATTGGTTAATTGCTGGACCTTCAGTGAGCAACTCACCACTATCAAGTTGCAATGCCGGGATGTAACCCTTTGCATTAATAGTTGTAAAGTCAGCGCCACTTGCAGTTTTCTTCGTTGCTAAATCAACAGATTCTTTTTCGAACGGTAAACCTGATTCGCAGAGTGTGATGTGAACTGCTAATGAGCAAGCACCAGGCGTGTAATAAAGTTTCATCGATATCTCCTTTTAAGCCAAAGAAACATCCTAAACCAATTATTCCCGAAATAAGTTAACTTTCTCGAGATTTAGTGTAAACCCCTAATTAAAAGCATACTAATTTCGATTAATGACTTAACCAAGATTTAAATACATGAACCAAACGTGGCATCAACAAATAAGTCATGGTTAAAACAACCAAACCAGTGACTATCGCTGTGCGAACTAAATAAGGTAAGGGCTCGATATAAGGCGCCAAGAAATATAGAAAAAATGAAGCAGTTGGCCAAATCCCTATCCAAGTGATCAATGCCATTTTATTTCTAGGCGGCTTTTTACCGATTGGCACTTCAGGTAAAGAAAACCATGCTTCCAATCCTGTTAACAAATGGTACTCAGGCTCACCTGCTAATAATGGTCGAAAACGAGCATGCCACATTTGTCTCTGAGAAGATCCATCCCACTGATCCAAATGCTCCTGAGAGGAGAATTTAACAATCACTTGATAGTCATCAGAACTAGCTAATGGCGGCAATAACTCAGATCCTAGAAAACCTGGAAAGTGCTTCATTGACTCAAACATTCCCAGAATTAAGGCTTCATAAGCAGGCTGGCAACCCTCTTTTGTTCGGCTATGAACAACTCTGATAACAGGACTAGTCATTTAATAAACAGTGAATGAATTGATTTAAACATTAAAAAGGAAGTTCAATACATCACCATCTTTAACAATGTATTCTTTACCTTCGGCTCGCATCTTGCCAGCCTCTTTAGCGCCAGCTTCACCTTTATAGGTAATAAAATCTTCATAGGAAATAGTTTGCGCACGAATAAAGCCGCGCTCAAAATCGGTATGAATCACTCCAGCCGCCTGAGGAGCTGTGTCGCCCTTATGAATGGTCCAAGCTCTGACTTCTTTGACGCCTGCAGTGAAATAAGTTTGTAAACCTAAAAGACTAAAACCAGCACGAATCACACGATCTAAACCTGGCTCGTCCATCCCCATATCGCTCAAGAATGCCTTCTTGTCTTCATCATCAAGTTCAGCGATCTCAGCTTCAATAGCTGCACAAACTGCTACGACTGGGGCATTTTCTTTCGCTGCATGCGCTTTCACAGCATCTAAATGAGGATTGTTAGTAAAACCATCCTCTTTCACGTTAGCTACATACATCACGGGTTTGGCTGTGATTAAGCAAAATGGCTTTAATAAAGCTAAATCCTCTTCGCTCAAGCCCATTGATCGCACGGGTTGAGCTTCATTTAAATGAGTCTGTACTTTTGCCAGTAAAGGCGCCAAAGCATTAGCTTCTTTATCGTTACCAGATTTAGCAGCTTTGGAATATCTCGCATACGCTTTATCTACTGTACCCAAATCCGCCAAAGCCAATTCTGTATCGATCACACCAATGTCTGAAATTGGATCAACCTTACCTGCCACGTGAATCACATTACCGTCCTCAAAACAACGGACCACATGAGTAATGGCATCAGTCTCACGGATATTGGCTAGGAACTGATTACCTAAACCCTCGCCTTTGGATGCGCCCGCTACTAAGCCTGCAATATCAACAAACTCGACCACTGCTGGCAAAACACGCTCTGGTTTAACAATTTCAGCTAGGTTCGCTAAACGAGGATCTGGAACCTCCACAACACCAACGTTGGGCTCAATTGTGCAAAAAGGATAATTTTCTGCCGCAATACCAGCCTTGGTAAGGGCATTAAATAATGTTGATTTGCCCACGTTAGGAAGGCCGACGATACCGCATTTCAATGACATAGCGAGTTATTATTCCAAATATGAATAGTTATGATCTTATTATCGTTGGTGCTGGAATTGCCGGTAAGGCAACCGCGCTTCGTTTAGCCCAGTTGGGCTTAAAAATGTTGCACATAGCACCGAATTTCGATCCAGGCGTCCATTGTAATGATGATTTGACTTGGGATAGCCGAATTTATGCGCTTTCTTCTAGTACTCAACAGTTGTTAGCTGATATTCATGTTTGGGAAGCTTTAGATCACAAGCGCATTCAAGTGGTCAGTGATATGCGCGTGATGGGAGATCGCGGTCAACATCACGACGAATTGCACTTCTCTGCTTATAGTGCCACGGTTCCTCAATTAGCTTGGATTGTGGAGTCTAGCCATATTGAGAGAACTTTAGATACCGCCAGTAAGTTCCAAGGCAATATTCAACGCATCACCGATAGCGTGGTTGATTTCAAGTCTGCAGCTGATGCTGTGACAGTTACCACCCAAACAGGGCAAATCTATACCGCCAAATTACTGCTCGCGGCTGATGGAGCAAGATCATCCATACGAGAAAAGTTACAAATTGAAACACCTCTTAATGACTATCAGCAAACCGCCGTCGTTGCTAACTTTGAATGTGAACTAGATCACCAAGGTGCTGCTTGCCAATGGTTTTTAGCTAACGGGGAGATCTTGGCACTTTTACCGTTGCCGAATAAAAAATTATCGATGGTTTGGTCTGCACAACCTCAGCATGCTGAGCAATTAAAAGCCATGGATGCTTCTAGTTTGAGCGCCGCTGTTCAAGCTGCAGCAGATGGCTCTGTGCGCAAGCGCACAGGGTCACTCAAAATGCTGACCCCCCCACAGGGATTTCCGTTAAGAAGAATGAGAGCAAAACGCATCATTGCTCCAGATACGCATCCAAGAATTATCCTCATCGGTGATGCTGCTCATGTGATGCACCCACTGGCAGGTCAAGGACTTAATCTAGGTTTACGAGATGTAGCGACTCTTGGAAAAATTTTTGAAGATAAAGAGGCATTCAGAGCAATTGATGACCCTGTACTCTTGCGCAGATATGAACGCGCCAGACACGGTGACACAGATATGTTGCTATTTACCACCGATCAACTACAAAAAATGTTTTCTAGTAACAGTGCTTTAGTTAAAACCGTTAGAAATGTAGGCATGGGAATCGTCAACCGTAGCGCCTTCTTAAAAAGACAGCTGATCAAAAAAGCACTATCTTGATA
>SSFP01000049.1 GCA_008015455.1 Polynucleobacter sp.
ATATACAAATCAATAACTTATAAAATAATAAGGGCTCCGAAGAGCCCTTATTTTGATCCAACACTGATGGCGAAGATCTAAGTTTTCAAAAGTAATTAAGCCGTAAACAATGCCTTAATCGCTGTCAAAACGCTTTGATCATCAAGAGTGCTCAAGTCACCAGGATCACGACCTTCTGCTACCGCTTGTAAAGAGCGACGCACGATCTTGCCAGAACGGGTCTTCGGCAAGGCAGTCACAATATAAACACGAGCTGGTCTAGCCACAGCACCCAACTGAGAATCAACAGTTTTCAAAATCTCAGCTTCTAAAGTCGCTACGTTGTTAGCATCCTTAGGAATAGCAAAACCAATCGCCACCTGACCTTTGAGTTTGTCCTCAATACCCACCACCGCTACTTCAGCAACGTTTGGATGGCTAGAGATACTTTCTTCAATCTCACGGGTACCTAGACGGTGACCCGCAACGTTAATCACGTCATCTGTTCTACCCAAGATGAAGTAGTAACCGTCCTTGTCTTTAATACCCCAGTCAAATGTTGAATACACCAATTTACCTGGCACAGTATTCCAATAGGTTTTAACAAAACGTTCGTCATCACCCCACACTGTTTGCATGCAACCTGGAGGCAATGGACCTTCAATCGCCACCACACCCTTTTGATCAGCGCCTAACTCTGCACCTGTTGAGTCATCCAACAACTTCATGTTGTAACCATAAACAGGCACGCCTGGTGAACCAAACTTATGCGGCATCACTTCAATACCACGTTGCAAAGCCAACATTGGCCAACCTGTTTCCGTTTGCCAGTAGTTATCAACGATTGGTTTATTAATGGCGCCATGCAACCATGTTGCCGTTGGCTCATCGAGCGGCTCGCCCGCCAAGAAAACTGCGCGCAAACTAGATAAATCATATTTCGTTAAGAATGCCGGATCTTGCTTTTTCAACACGCGAGCAGCTGTTGGTGCTGAGAACATCACAGAGACCTTGTACTTCTCAACCAACTTCCACCAAATACCTGCGTCCGGACGCAAAGGTGTGCCCTCGTACATGATGGTCGCCATACCATTAATCAATGGACCATAAATAATGTAGCTATGACCTACCACCCAACCAATATCAGAAGTCGTAAACATCGCTTCACCTGGTTGACCACCATAAATATGGCGCATCGATGAAGCAAGTGCTACAGCATATCCACCTGTGTCACGTTGCACACCTTTTGGTTTACCAGTAGTACCAGATGTGTAAAGAATGTAAGAAGGATCAGTAGCATCCAACCACTCACAAGGTACTTGTGCATCCATCACTTTGGCACGCTCAGTAGCGTAGTCCAAATCACGACCTTCAACTTTGGCGTACTCCACCAATTTGCGATCGATCAATAAAACTTTAGCTGGCTTGTGAGCAGATAGGGTAATCGCTTCATCAAGCAAAGGCTTATAAGGTACTGGCTTACCGCCACGCGCACCCGCATCAGCCAAGATCACCATCTTAGGTTTTGCATCATCAATTCTGGATGCAAGACTGTGAGAAGCAAAACCACCAAACACCACTGAGTGAATGGCGCCCAAACGAGTACAAGCCAACATAGCAAAACAAGCTTCTGCAATCATCGGCATATAAATTAATACGCGATCACCCTTTGCCACACCGTTGGCTTTAAGAATAGCCGCCATACGATTAACTTCGGCATGGAGCTCTTTAAATGTATAGGCTTTCTCTTGATCTGTTTCTGTTGAAACAGCTACTAAAGCCTGTTGATCTGCACGATCTTTTAAATGACGATCAACTGCGTTGTGACAAAGATTAGTTTTGCCGCCTACAAACCATTTTGCAAATGGGGGGTTGCTGTAATCCAATACTTGATCAAAAGGCTTTTGCCATTCAATTAACTTTGCTTGTTCAGCCCAAAAACCTTGTGGATCTTTTACAGAACGCTCATGGAATGCTTTGTAAGCAGACATACTTTCCCCCGAAATAACGTGAAGTTGTTTTAAATAATCGAAATAGGATCAAAGCTTAGGCTGACTCGTGTCTGACACCCTAGGGATTGCCCTTAGGTATCCACCATTTTCTAAGCAAATTTGCTTGTTTTAATTAGCTTTTTTTGGGTTTTGGGCCAAAGTTGTGGATTTTGACTTCTTAGAGCCATCATTATTTGCTTTTTGCACAGGGGCTTTTTGCACAGGGGCTTTTTGCACAGGGGCTTTTTTCACAGGTGCTTTTTTATTGCCAGCGCTCTTACCCTTAGCCTGCTTAGATTTTGCTTTCTTCTGCGCCACTTCTTTTTCCAACATCAAAGCAGCATTGTTAGCTAGGTGCACTGGCACATCACTATTTTTAGCGGTCTTAGGAATAATGACTGTGGAACCAGGTTTAATCCTCATCCCTCTTGGAATGCCATTGATCTCTCTTAACTGATTAGCATCCACATTTAATCGAGTAGCTAATTTATCAACAGTCTCACGTGCCCCCAGCTGGACCGCAGTCCATGATGACAGTCGACCTTTGTAGTTATTGAGGTTTTCTTGGAAAGACTCAGCGAGTCCGAATGGCAACAAAATTTGCGGATCACTTGCTCCCAAAATCACAGGCTTATTGAATGATGGATTCATCGCCTTAAATTCAGGCAAAGTCATACGCGCAAATTCTGCAGCTAACTCAACATCAATATCTTTGGAAGTTGTCACAATCACAAAATATGGGTGATTTTGTAACTCTGGCAACTTCAAACCAAATGACTTGGGATCTAAAACAATCTTCTTTACTGCCATTAACTTCGGGACATAGTTGCGTGTTTCATCCGGCATCTGCAAGCTCATATAATCCGTCGGCAAACCTTTTGCTTGATTACGTTTAATAGCTTTTGAAACATTGCCCTCACCCCAGTTATAGGCAGCTAAAACCAACTGCCAATCACCAAACATTTTGTAGAGACGCTGTAAATAATCTAATGCAGCATCTGTGGACTGAATCACATCACGACGCTCATCTCTGAATACATTTTGAGTAAGTTTGTAGTCTTTTCCTGTAGCAGGCATGAACTGCCACATACCCGATGCCTTAGCACGAGAGAAAGCTTCCGGATTAAATGCACTTTCAATAAATGGCAGAAGTGCTAACTCCATCGGCATCTTGCGACGCTCGACTTCTTCAACAATATAAAAAAGATAGCGTGATGAACGGGACATCATGCGATCAACATATTCTGGTCGATCTGCATACCAACGGACATGCTTAATCACAAGAGGACTATCCAATTCTTCCATCTCAAAGCCATCAATGACTCGATCCCATAAATCGTTATAAGGGGCACTTAAAGCCCCAACAGAATCTTTATCAACGTTAACCCGAGGTGCACGACTAGCCTTACCGGTTTTCGAAACCTTGGTAGGCTCGTTGGTCCACTCACCATTCAGCGATGCGCAGGCAGTCATCAAACATGCCAAAGAAATGATGGCGCCTAAACGCCAGCATCTTTTAACTTGCTGAGAGATTGATTGAATTGCCTGACTTGAACTAAACATTATTTAAAAACATCTTTCCATGCACGAAGACCCGCAAATACATCAACAGGCTCCTTGCTTTTTAGTGCGCTATGACGATTAACTGAATTAATCACCGGCAAAAAATCACATCTTAAAAATGGATTCACTAACTTTTCATGAGCGATCGTTGTAGGAACGGTTGGCTTACCTACCTGCCTTAGTGACTCTGCTCGACTCTTCCAATCTTTTAAATCTTGATTATGCGGGTCTACAGTCAGAGCAAATTTTATATTAGATAAGGTGTATTCATGGGCACAGTAAACCAAGGTGCTGTCTGGCAACTTCTTAAACTTTTCCAATGAAGACACCATTTGCGCAGGACTTCCCTCAAAAAGTCGCCCACACCCACAAGCAAATAAAGTATCCCCACAAAAGAGGTGTTGCTGATCACCAGCCTCAACGTAATAAGCAATGTGTCCTGCTGTATGACCAGGCACATCCAAAACCCAAAAAGTTAAGTCCGGCTTATCTAAATGCAGGCTATCCCCCTGCATCAAGGCATCAGTAACCCCAGGAATGGCCTCATTGGCTGGACCATAAACCGTAGGGGTTAACTGATGAGAATCTTTTGCCCAAGCAACTAAATCAGCTATACCACCCATATGATCAGCATGGTGATGAGTGATTAAAATAGCTTGTAGGGTTAAGTGATTAGCCTTCAAATAAGCAATGACGGGTTCTGCATCACCTGGATCCACAACTACGGCACAATGACTGTCGGACAATAACCAAATATAGTTATCGTCATAAGCAGCTATCGGTCGTACTTGTAATAAATCTTTTGGCATTTCAATAACAACCATGATTCGAGTTAAGCCCCAACAAACCAAGTCTTCACCCTGGACATCCTGGGATGAATGGCTTAACTCGCCTCCAGGACAATATGTCCTGAAATGGGAACAGGCTCAATTTGACCACATTGTTAGCGATATTTTTGGATACCACGCACTTCAAATAGGCTTGCCACAGCTCCAAGCTCTCAAAGAAAATCGCATGCCCTTGCAAATGATTTTGCGAGCACCCCATGATCGCCCCATGGATCATCAGCCTGAAAATTGGCACACCATTCATGGGCTACCTAGCGAACTCCCCTTCGCCAGCCAGAGCGTTGACTTGGTCTTATTGCCGCATGTCCTTGAATTTGCTGAAGATCCACACGCTGTCTTACGAGAAGTTAATCGCGTATTAATGCCTGAAGGGCGAGTGGTCATCTCAGGATTTAACCCAGCAAGCCTATGGGGTCTGCGCCAATATTGCAGCCATCTCATTGGGCAACCCTACTTACCTCGGGAAGGTCAATTCATTGACTTACTTAGAATCAAGGACTGGCTCAAGTTGCTCGATTTTTCAGTTGATCGAGGACGCTTTGGGTGCTATCGACTCCCTTTAAGAAGTGCTTCGGGTATGTCTAAAATGGCTTTTTTAGAAAAAGCTGGTGATCGCTGGTGGCCAGTTTTAGGATCTGTTTTTATGGTTTCAGCGATTAAACGAGTCTCTAGCCTGACAATGGTTGGCAGAATAGATCTCTCCAAAGCAAAACCAGCACCGCAACTAAGCACTGCCACTAATTTAAGTAGCCACCCAAAATCATCACCATTGAAAAAGAATTCATGAACTCGCCTGCACCCACCACTTTAGGAAAAGTCACGATCTATACAGATGGGGCTTGTAAAGGTAATCCAGGACCTGGCGGCTGGGGGGTGGTTCTTAAATCTGGGGATAAAGAAAAACATCTACATGGTGGTGAGACCCTCACCACCAATAATCGTATGGAAATGACTGCCGTGATTGAGGCGTTAAAAGCGCTCAAAATGCCTTGTCATGTCAGCCTGTACACAGACTCTAAATATGTCATGCAGGGGGTCACGGAATGGTTGAGCGGTTGGAAGGCTCGAGGCTGGAAAACAGCCGGCAAGGATCCCGTAAAAAACATCGATCTTTGGCAAGAAATAGACAGCCTTTTAGGCACTCATGAGATTACCTGGCATTGGGTCAAAGGACACGCCGGACACCCCGGCAATGAGCTAGCTGATGCACTCGCTAATAAGGGTGTTGAAGAACACATGAAAAACCAGGCTGATAAGTTCTAAATAAGTTCAAACCTAGCAGCTTTCAAAAGCACTGAATACCTCAGTTTCAGCGCCATTTAAGTTCTCGGCTATTTCCACATAAATGTGCGAGAATAATCCTATAAAACATAAGGAGATAGCGGGTTCCCTCCAGCCCCTTCAGCTATGCAAGCAATTGAAAAAATGAAAACCAAATTAATGACTTGGCTTTGCCAATTAGCCAAGCGAATGATTGCACTCATCAAGAAAATTGATCTTGCAAAAACCTATGCGTTTTGCATGAAGCATAAGAAACGAATCATTCTTGGTTTGATTGTTTTATACGGCTTGAACTATGCATATAACTATTTCTTTCCTGATACCGGAAAGAAAGCACCACCACAATTAGTGACGACAACTCTTGTTGAGAAAAAAGATATTCCAGTGATTCTTGAAGCAACTGGCAATATTGTTGCGAAGAATATTGTTGATATTCGTCCGCAAACCACCAATGTGGTGAGCAAGATTCACATCAAAGAAGGTCAAACCGTTAAAGCGGGTGATTTACTCTTCACTCTAGATGACCGAGCCAGTAAAGCCAACTTTGATAAAGCAAAAGCTCTGGCTGATGATGCTGCACGCCAATACAAGCGCTCTCTTGAGCTCATTGAACGTAAATTCATTTCTCAGGCAGCAGCCGACACCTCTAAAGCCAATATGGAATCAGCGAAAGCCAATGCAAGAGCTGCTGAAGTCGCTTTGAGCTTTGATCACATTCGCTCACCCATCAATGGTCGAGCTGGCGTGATCAACGTTTTTGTGGGTAGCCTCGTGCAAGCTGGCACCAACGTTTCTACTACCAGCAGTGCAACATCCACCACCACAACTGGTGCGATGGTCACCATTACTCAACTAGATCCTATCAATGTGCAATTCACGGTTTCTGAAAAAGAGATTCCTCTCATTTTGGGTCAGCGCACTGAAGGTGATGAGCTAACAGTTAGCGTTGAAGTGAATGGCGCAGATAAACCAGTGGAAGGCAAAGTGTATGTGGTCGATAACCAAGTTGACCCCGCCATTGGTGCTGTTCGCGTGAAAGCAGAGTTAAACAACAAAGAAGGCTTCATGATTCCTGGTCAATTTGTCAGAATCAAATTGAAAGCTAAAACTCTCAAAGATGCTTTGATCATTCCAACGCATGCTGTTGTTACTAATCCTAAAGGTGACTTCTTATATGTTGTGGATGCCAGCAATAAAGTTGCTTTGAAACCTATCAAGGTGGTTTATCAGTATCAAGGACAAAGCGCTGTGACTGGTGTGAATGCGGATGACAAGATTGTGGTTGAAGGCAAACAGAACTTAAGACCTAACGGCCAAATTAGAGAAACCAAAAGCGCTGAGAAAGCCAAAAAGCAATGAACATCTCTGAGTTATGTATACGCCGTCCGGTGATGACGGTTCTATTGTCATTAGCCACCGTTGCTGCCGGCACACTTGCTTATCTAAAGATTCCAGTAGCTGCTCTACCTAGCTTTAATACACCTGTGATTCAGGTGAGTGCGAACTTGCCAGGTGCCAGTCCAGAGAACATGGCTTCTTCGGTTGCGCTGCCCCTAGAAAAAGAATTCTCAACGATTGATGGCATTACCGTCATTAGCTCAACCAATACCCTGGGTAGCACGAATATCACCCTGGAATTTAATAATGACCGTGACATTGATAAAGCTGCGGTAGACGTTCAGGCGGCTTTATTGAGAGCACAAAAGCGTTTACCTGTTGAGATGACCAATCCACCTTCTTATCGTAAGGTGAACCCTGCAGATGCGCCGGTACTGATCATGACAATGACATCACCATCGATGGATTTGTCACAGATTAGCGATTACGCAGAAAACTTAATCTCCCCCACCCTCTCAACCATTGATGGTGTAGCTCAGGTTTTAGTTTACGGACAAAAACGTTACGCTGTTCGCGTTCAAGTCAACCCGGGTCTTTTAGGTGCTAAAAATCTCACGATTGATGATTTAGCCAAAGCGATCAACAACGCCAACTCCAACACACCTGTTGGCGTATTGGATGGCCCACGCCAGCAATTAACGATCTACGCCAACCCTCAGATGGTCAAAGCTAGCGAATATGCCAATTTGGTAGTTGCGCAACGTAATGGTTTACCGATTCGCTTAAGAGATGTGGCGGATGTTCAAGAGAGTTATGAGTCCGTGAAGACTTTGGCGGCTTTTAATGGTGAACGTTCCATTGCTTTGGCTATTTTGCGTCAACCAACGGCTAACTCAGTCAAAGTGGTGGATGCTGTTAGAGCCATGGTGCCTCAATTTGAACAACAGATGCCAGCATCAATCAAATTGAACTTACTGATTGATCGCTCAAAATCGATTCGCGAATCGATTCATGATGTGAACTTCACTTTATTACTCACCATCGCTTTGGTGGTGATGGTGATTTTCTTATTCTTAAAACATTTATCAGCCACCATCATTCCAACATTGAGTTTGCCAATTTCATTAATCGGCGCATTCTCTTTGATGTATTGGCTGGGTTATAGCTTAGACAACATTTCTCTACTAGGTATTACGATTGCGGTGGGTTTAGTGGTTGACGATGCGATCGTAGTGCTTGAAAACATCATGCGTCACATTGAAGATGGCATGGATCCACTCAAAGCAGCCCTAAAGGGTAGCCGTGAAGTGGGCTTCACGATCATCTCAATTTCTATTTCGCTAGTGGCTGTATTTATTCCGATCTTCTTTATGCCAGGCCCCATCGGCTTGTTATTCAGAGAATTTGCAGTGGTTGTATCCTTATCCATCTTGGTATCAGCTCTGATGTCTTTAACACTGGTGCCGATGCTATGTAGCCGCTTCCTACCAAAAGCTCATACAGTTGCTAAAGAGTACCCGATCACGATCAAGTTTGATTACTACTTTGACAAAGTTCTGAAGACTTATGAAACCGCACTTGATTGGGCTTTAAATAATCAAAAGAAAGTTCTTCAGGGTGCTTTAGCGACGTTTGTGATCACGATTGCGCTTTTTATCTGGAGTCCCAAGGGCTTCTTCCCAGAGGAAGATATTGGTCAATAATTTGTGACAACTGAAGCCGCTGATGATGTTTCATTTAATGCGATGGTGGAACTTCAATCTCAGGCTGCTGAGATTGTGCGTCAAAACCCTAACGTTGAAGGCTTAGTGTCGATCATTGGCGGCGGCGCTAACTCTGGCACCAACTCTGGTCGTATGTTTGTGAATCTAAAACCGAGTGGCGAACGCGCCAAGATGAAACAGGTTTTAGAGAGCTTACGCTCTGATTTGAAAAATATTCCTGGACTAGCCATCTACTTACGCCCGATTCAAAACCTTCAATTAGGCGGCAAAGTGACGAAGAGTCGCTATCAATATATTTTGCAGAGCGTGGGCTTTGAAGGCATTAATGAATGGTCTAATAAAGTCACTGAAAGAATGCGTGCTGATGGCGATATCTTTAGAGACATTACAACAGACTCTCAGTTAAAAGGTTTGCAAGCTCAAATCGACATTGATCGTGAAAAAGCCGCTAGTGCAGGCGTAACTGTAGCGGAGATTCGTAATGCACTTTATTCAGCTTACGGTGAACGCCAGGTATCCACCATTTATACCAGTGTGAATACTTATCAAGTCATCCTGCAAGCAGCGCCTGAATACAAGCAATATGAAACCGATCTGAGTGGCATTTATGTTCGCGGCAGAACGAGTGACAAGCTAGTTCCTCTTTCAAGCATTGCAAGCTTCCGTCGCACGATTGGACCGACTGCGGTTAACCACCAAGGACAAGTACCAGCCGTTACGATTTCATTTAACTTAGCTCCTGATGTTGCCTTGGGTGAGGCGACCAAAAAATTAGAGCAGTATGTCAAAGAGCTTCAATTACCTCCATCGATCATCACCAGCTATGGTGGCGATGCTGCGGTATTTAAGAGCGGACAATCAAGCCAAGTGATTTTGTTATTGGCGGCTGTTTTGGTTATTTATGTTCTTTTAGGTGTTTTATATGAAAGCTACATTCATCCATTAACCATCTTGGCAGGTCTTCCGTCAGCAGCAATTGGTGCTCTTATCTTCTTGAGAATATTTAACCTTGAGCTCACCATCGTGGCGATCATTGGTATTTTGCTATTAATTGGTATTGTGAAAAAGAATGCGATTTTGATGATTGACTTTGCACTTGAGGTACAACGCAATCAGAATATGAAACCTCGTGAAGCGATTCGTTCAGCATGCTTGCTTCGCTTCAGACCTATCATGATGACTACCCTAGCCGCCTTGATGGGAGCCCTTCCGATTGCCTTAGGTTTAGGTGCAGGTGCTGAGCTAAGACAACCACTGGGTATTGCTGTTGTGGGTGGCTTATTAGTGTCACAAGTCGTGACCTTATTAATTACGCCAGTCATTTATCTCTACCTCGATAAATACAGCGGCACAGGTCCTATGCAAATCCCAGCTGAGATGTTGGAAGATTAATTAGAGAGATATCGATGCGTCAGATTATTCTTGATACAGAAACCACAGGCTTAAATCCTTTAACGGGCGACCGCATCATTGAGATCGGCTGCTTAGAAATGATTGACCGTCGTTTAACAGGTGCCAAGCTACATCATTACATCAACCCACAGCGAGATATTGATGCTGGGGCTGTCGCAGTTCACGGTTTAACGGTGGAGTTTCTTTCTGATAAACCTGTCTTTGCAGATGTGGCTCAAGAGATTATCGCCTTCTTAAAAGATGCTGAAATCATTATTCATAATGCCCCATTCGATGTGGGCTTTTTAGATATGGAGTTAGGACTTCTTAAGCGTGGCAAATTGACTGACCACACAGGCTTGATTGTTGACACATTAAAGAATGCCCGTGAGATGTTTCCAGGCAAACGTAACTCTTTAGATGCGCTATGCGAAAGATTTGGCATTAGTAATGAACATCGAACGCTTCACGGGGCTTTATTAGATGCTGAGTTACTGGCTGAAGTTTATTTAGCAATGACGCGTGGTCAAGAAGATTTTTTAATGGATGACATGCACAGTCAAAGCTCTGCCGCACAAGCCAAGCGTCAACCTCTCCCAACCAATCTAGTGGTGCAATTAGCTAGCATTGAGGAAAAAGAAGCGCACGAGGCTTATTTAGAAGGTTTAGCTAAAGCAGCTAAGAAACCTGCTGTTTGGAATAACTAGATTAGGATATAAATCCAAATAACTGCGAAATTAATAATCGCTAGTAAAACAGCTGCACTACCCACATCTTTCACAGTCTTTGAAAGTGGATGCTGCTCAGCAGAAATACGATCAATGGTCTTTTCAATTGCTGTATTGAGAAGTTCAACAATGATGATCAGAACGGCACTAGACACCATCAAAATCTGCTCTACTTTTGTGGGTCCCAAGTAGTACGCCCCCAGGACTACCAAAGGAAATAGCAAAACTTCAATTCGAATAGCTTCTTCAGATTTCCAAGCTGAAATTAAACCATCCCATGAAAACTTCAGGGTGTTTAAGATACGGCGGCGAAAAAGATGACTTAATTGATTAAGCATAAAACAGACGATTAGATGATTGAATATCCGGAATAAGCTTAAATATAACCGCTAAACATAAACTGATCAGCCAAGCAAACCAAGCAGTCCATAAAACATGTGACAAAAAGTGAGCTCCTTGCATCATCCTAGAAATACCCAAAGCAAACCCCATGACAATCGCAAAATAGAAAATCACTTTTGCCAATTTTGGATATATCGACATCAATGCTATCGACCAAGCAAACCACATAAAGCCTCCAGCAGCATGGCCTGCAGGAAAGCATTGCCCTGACCCCAAACTGCTCGCGTAGGGCTCAAAAAGACCCGCATAGGGGATCTGACCACCATAGATATCAAGACTCCAAGGGCAATGCTTATTAGTTAAGTGCTTTAAGAGTGCAACCAAGGCAGGTATAAAAATAACGCCTAAAGAACCAACCGCTAGATGTTTTGCCCGCAATAGACTCCGACCTTGCTTAAGAAGTACAACGCCACCTAAGATGGATCCAACACCTAAAACATACATTGAACTTTTTAGTCCATGATGCATGACTTGGGTTAGAAAAGGATGATTCCTTAACTGAAAGGTTTTTGTTTCAGCACTGTAAAAAAAATTGCTAATCCAAATATCTAAATGACTTGTTTCAAAAATAAGCAATAAAGCTATAGCTGTCAGGGCAAGAATGGTCAACTGCTGAATTAGCCAAGGTCTTTTAGCCATGGCATTTCTCAGTTAAATCAAAACTTTTCTCATAAACGCTAGTTTTGATATCAAACATTCCTAAAACCGTATGGAATAAGTTGTCATGATGAGCCGGCTGCTTACTTTGAGCTACTAAACAATCTTCTAAGCGAGGATGATCTTTCTTAAAATTGTCAGACAACCACACAAAGAAAGGAACCTGTGTTTGCTGCTTTGGTGCAATCGAATAAGGCAATCCGTGGAGATAGATACCATTCTCACCAAGAGACTCACCATGATCAGACATATAAATTAAAGAGGTTGATTTATCTTTGTGCTTTTTTAATAGATCAATGGTTTTAGCAAGCACAGTATCGGTGTAACGAATGCTGTTGTCATAGGCATTGATGATTTCTTGCTGAGTACATTTTGACAAATCAGATGTGTTACATGCTGGTTTGAAGCTCTCAAATTCCTTGGGATAGCGTGCATGATAGGCAGGTCCATGATTCCCTAACTGATGCAAGACAATCACTTGATTACCGGCTGAATGTTGAATTTGCCACTCCAAATTATCAACGAGTGCTTCGTCAAAACAACCCCCATCAAAACAATGCTTAGGATCAGCATGAGCTTTCGTATCAACAAAATTCAACCCGGCACATACTCCCTTACAACCCGATTGGTTGTCGATCCAAGTAACACCAAAGCCGACGCGATTAACTATATGAAGCAATGACTCGCTGGATCTAATTTTCTTTTCATCATAGCCATGCTTACCCTCCTTCGAAAATAAACAAGGAACCGATGTATCTGTATTTGTTCCGCAACTAGTAGCAAATGGAAAATTATGAACAGACTGTTCTTTGAGTCGCGGTGTTGTTTCTCGGTCATAGCCGGATAAGCCCCAATTAGCTGCCCGAACAGTCTCACCTACTACCACCACCAAAATTTCTGGTTTGCGCGTCACTGAGACATTCGATCTAACAGCATCCACCCCAATCGGTTCAATCTTCTGATTCACTGCAGCCGTGCTTTGAAATGCAATTTTGGCGGATGAGAATAAAAAGCTGGTGGGAAGTACCACATGCCTGATTTCTTTATGGTTCCTCATTGTTGAAGAAAAATTCTTCATTTGTGA
>SSFP01000086.1 GCA_008015455.1 Polynucleobacter sp.
ACCATACCCAGTAATGAGCTATAGTGGGGAAGAAGCCCACGCCGTCTATGTGGATGGAGTAATTTGTGTATGGGGATAAAAGTTTACCCAATGTAGTAGTGGCACCGTTACCAATAAAGATAGCGTCTTTACCATCAATATTAACGCGCTTAGATACAGTTTTCTTGTTTACAGTTGTCATTTTATTTACTTCCTTTTTGTATTAAATGATGTCGATTTTATTACGCAGCAAAGATGTGTACAGTAGAAACACAAGCCATTGGTTATCACGGAGAATCCCCAAAGCCTCTTCCGGTCTCAATGTTGAGAAAATCAATTCCTCAGGTAATAGGTTATCAGCCCTATCGCCACCAAGTGGAAAACAAACGATTAAGTTATCGATTAATTCCTCATAGGCCTCGCTGCTAAACTCCAAGCGAAACCTCGCAGTAGCCTCTAGTAGGATTCTGGCCACTAGTCTACCAATCACCGTCTCCTTGGCACCGGCGTTCTCGCTCTCTGTAAACAAAGAGGCAGCCAGTATCGAAGCCCTAGTGGTGTCCTCGTCACCAGGACTAATCTCAAAGATATCAATAATAGAAATTGATGAGATGATGTCTAGTAACTTAGCGAAGGCTATGGCTGATGGTGGTTTATCTCCATCGGTTGGGACGTTGTATTTGTTCACTATGTAACTGTACACTGCCGACAGTTTACAAGTCAGAATGTCAGTTTCTGGTGTGGCGCTAGGCATTAGCATTTCGCTAGTGCTGTAAGAAGTGAACGTCATTTATTTTTCTCCATTATTAATTGGTCCTGCTGGATAAATCTTAACACCGTTTGAGTCTTGGCGGCCCATCAGTGCGCTGTTGATATTCTCCAACTCGTCATCGAAGTTGTCAGTATCTACTCCTGGATAAACTTCCACAGTTTGTGTTATTGGTAGTCTACCCTTAAAGTGTAGTGTTACCGATATCTCCATCCTAGTGGAACCTAAGAATGCTGCAGCTTGATTAAACTTCTTAATGGTCATCTTCTGGTCTACCAGTGCCTTTACGAGGTTACCCCGTACACTAGTCTCTACCTCTGGCCTATGTGAAGTCAGTTTGCTACGCGCATCCATGTAACGGTACATCAGGTGTTCCCATTCTAGTTCACCAATATTCATGGAGAACAAGAACATCCTAAATAACCGCGCTAAAATACCTTCCGTGTTGGAAGGCTCGTTTACCCGCTTATTCTGATGTGACAGAATGCGGGATACTTCTCTTTTACTCATCTAATCTCCTAGATTTATCAGAGGTTAACATAAGTTTTTTCATCCTATCAGATTACTTCCTGTACTGATAGTAGTCTCGAGGTGATTGTCTCAATCTCCTCTGTTATTGACGCAATCCAAGGATGGGTCAATCTTTCCTTCTCTGTGAGTGTCTCCACTGTAGAGAGGAATACCACCGCCTCATGGCAGAACTTTTCTAGTTCGCCAGCGGTATCTACATAGCCTTCGTCAGCCACTAGTAAAAACCGAGTAAAAGTAACCTCAGTTTTCGATAGTGTAAAGAACGACGACGTTATGTTTCTTTTGGAATTTAGAAACTTTGTGTACTCCTTGAGTAACAGCACAAAGTCTTTAATGTTGTTCCTGTACGTACTGATCTCACCAGTGTTTAACCTGACTAGGTTTACAAACTTAAATTTGTCTGTCTGTATGCGCCCGAGCTGTTCACTTAAAGTGGGTGGTTCTATTTCTTTAGGAATAAATAGAGCTATCAGATACTTCTTTATCTTGTCTATTAGTTCTTGCATGATACTCCTTGAATAAGCATTCAATGATTCCACCAAGGTTATGATATATAGGTGAAATTATATAGACTGTTAGCCTATGGCTATACCAATATAGTGATTAAGGATTTTTTTATGACCGACTCAATTCCACAACTACCGGATGAAGAATCCATACTCGCCTATGTTCATGATAAACGAGTTCGTGCTGTTACACAGCTGACGATAAAAGGAGATGTTCCTGACTTTGATAGCAGTAAAGAGTTGTTAGGTAAACTACTCTCGGACATGGACAGAGTGGCACTTACCAGGATGAAGATGAAGGCCGACGAGAAGAAGGCTGACTCTGATGACAAGAACACAGCGGCAGCTATAGTTAAGTTCCTCACGTCGCCAGACTTCCAAGCTATTAGGAACCCCACAGGGTCTTACCAGCGGGAAATACCACAGACTCCTGATGATGCATCATTTGTTCCAGTAGCAGGTCAGCTAGAGATATCTAGAACGTCAGTAGACCCCGACGAGATAGCTAGAAAGATAAATAACGTCACCTCAGGCGAAACAGAAGAATGAGTCATACACTCCACCACTGAAGACCAAAGCTGTCTTCAGTGGTGGAGCTATGCCCTAAGGTGTCACAGTTGTGTCTAAAGGGGAACTGTATCCAATAACGTTTACCACAGTTAAAGGAAAGTCCCTATTCAAAGATCTCGGCACGCTACCTGACCTAAAACCATTTATCAATCCCATGTACGGATTAATTCCAGCGCCGCCTTCTTTGATGGCTTTAGTGATAACCATAATGAAATCGGCAGAGCCCTGTGCTATTTCTGATATGTTAACAGCATTCCAAGTCTCAGCGTAACCAACACGTTTCTTTATAGCCCAGCTAGGATTGATCTTAGCAAAGCTATCCAGTATTGACTTACCAATCTCAATAGCATTCTTTCCTCTGTATTGTTCATCTAACCTAAAGTTAGCTGCAAACTGCGCCACAGTCCCAGGGAGTTTACCTTTGATCATGGTGGAAGCTAGTGGGTCATTGGCTATATCGGCTAAAGTTCTCCAATCTGATTTACCTATTATAAAACCAAGTATGTCACTTAGTACACCACTGACCACCTTGTTATCACTAACAGTAGCCATTAGCCCGCCGAACACGCCGCCAACCCCAAGAGAGATAGCGTCTTTGATAAGACCACTAAACATCTTCACTTTAGATTGAATGTCGTTTATATTTAAACCTAAAGCGCCACCAGTGATAGTCTCCAAAGCTTTCCCTAAGCTAGACAATGAATCAAACTTAAAGGAACTAACAAAAGACTTTACACCATTGAGTGTCCCAATGATGTTGGAGCTACCAATAAAGTTCTTTAGGCTACTCTCTAACCCTTTTAGGTTTGGACCCATGGAGTTAACTAAGCTGCCTAATTTACCCATAACGCTTGTGCCGCCCAGTGCTCTAGCTAACATACCACCAATGTTGATGTCTAGCTTCATGCCCTTTAGTCCACCAATCATACTAGAGAATTGACCACCCAAAGCACCTAGTTTACCAAACATACCAGATAGACCACCGAGCTTACCTAGGTTGTCCTTTAGGCTACTCAGTGCCTTATCAAAGAAACCGCCTCTCAGAGTTTCCGTTAACGAGCTAGTGATGTTGTCTAAAATAGATTTGAATTCGTTAATGCTAGAAGCAGCACCTTTCTTATATACATCCAAACTAGCCAGCTTAGTATCTGGCTTACTGATGAAAGTTGGTATAGCTAATTTGGGGATAGTTGTTTCAGCCATTTTAAAGTTCCTATTGTTATTAACATAGGATGTTTTTAACAAAAAAAAATAGAGAGTGGCATTAGTCACTCTCTATTAAGACTACCTCCTATTTCCCATATTCACCACGGATGATCCCTGCTTCCATGTTTAACATTTTCACGATGGCGGCAGCCTCAGCTGATATTTCTGACCCCACATGGGAGTTTCCAGGACCATAGAGTTGTTGCACGCGAAACGGAGCTATCCCGTTTAGTTCCAACGTCGCCCTAGCCCCCTCTACATTTCTAGCCAGAATAAAACATCCGCCGGTGATGGAGCGATCCCAGTAAGAACCAACACAGTGACCCATCTCCATCCCCTCGATGCGGTGTTCCGATCGGGTACTAAGAAGCCTCCATCCGTAAGGTAGCTTATGCTCCCAGCTTTGGTCATCCACCCGACATTTGCCATATCTGGCCATGTCCGAAGCTTCGTCCATCTCCAGATTCACAGCCATCCTTAAGTTTGCTTTTTCAAACACAGAACGAACTGATTCGTGGACAGAGTCAATGTCTTGTGAAATAACGTCGTTCAGATGAACTAGTCTTGCCAGCAGTGCCTCACGGCGTTTGTCTGAAAGACACTGTTTCACCCATAACCAAACGTCCCTTTTCAAAACACTGACCGTAATCGGCTCTATTTCTTTAGCTTGCTCGCTGACCCCATATGGATTAGAGTACAACCACAGATAGTGTTCCCGAGCTTCAGGCAAGGTCGTGTATCCGTCATAAGCCAAGGAATACAGCTCGCTTACAGTTGTCGGTGTTTCTGTGGACCGCGGCGGAGCGCCCACACCTAAGCGCCCCAAGACTATTTCGTGGTACGCTGTATCCCGTTTCTTCTCTCCTTTAAACCGAAACAGCCGATCTAGAGTTCTTTTAGCCCTAGGACTGTTTTTGGCTGCTTCTCTGAGTTTCTGATACGCCTCTAAAGCTTTCAGGTTTAGACTTCGGTAGCCTACTTTTCTGGTCGCCCGTGTCTCAAGTTTGTTTGAGTAGAGCGCGGCCACCATGGCAGCTTCCCAACTCATCCCACCCAATCGCCAACAAGCTTTCCAGCTTACACGGCCCAGTACTACCTCATGGTTGTCTGACGGTATCACTGGCGCAATGGTTGAGATAAACTTTTTAGCCATGTACTGCAACACATCGATACCGCGAACTATGCGGAAGTATTCAGCATAGGTCCAGCCCTTGCGACAGACCATGCCTGTTCGCAGCTGTGTCTCCATCAAGACGCCAGGCTTGCATTCGGCAGCAAGCCACATCCGTATAAGAGTGTCTTTTGGTATATTATACCAACCCTCCTTCCTTAGCTGCTTGTGGTGTATATACTTGGCATACAAGCTTACGAGTTTAGGGTCACAAACCCACCTCATGCCATCAGGGGTCTCCTTAATTAGATTGTTACCAATCATGACGCATAGCCACCATGGGGCATCATGAGGCAGTAAGCCCGAGCGCTCGGCATATATACCAGCGCGTTTATCGAAGCTGAGTGTTCCTGTCATTTGTATCTCCTTTAAAAAACGACATAAAAGAACACTCCTATTCCATTGCCGAGTATTAATGGCAATGGAATAGGAGAGTGATAACTATTATCAATTAGGTTATATGTAACTAAGTTATTTTTGATCACGTATAGACACTAAACACAGAAGCTTCTAATAACTCAAGCTTTATGAAAGGCTTGTATAGAAACTCAGCCGCCTTAATCGGATTAGTGCCGCTGTCGCTGATCTCTTTTAACTCCACCTCTGTCGGTAACCTTTCCCTAAATAGAAAAGGGGAAAACATGGTTGTGGAGCAAGGTACTATTTTGTATCCAGGTTTAGCTATTTTAGCTAACCATTCTACTGGATCATAAACGTAAGCGAAATCAAAGTTAGCATCAAAATACCTGGGGGTGAGGTCTTCTGGTTTTATGTAAGTAACCGTAACTTCTGCAGTATTTAGAAGTGACTCAGAAACAGCTGCCTTTATAGAAGACATAACTGTTGCATCCATGATGTACGGATACACGTTGACAGTTACCATTGGCGGTGAAACATCTGGTCCTTTACCAGCTTCCTCGTAAGCCTCTGATATACCAACTAGTATCTGCGGCATTACATTAGTGGGAAGACTGTGTGTTAGACATTCAGCTGTTCTGTTTTCCCAAATACTCAACCACTCCAAAGCAGTAATACCAACACTAGGAAAATCATTGATGTTCCTAGTCAGATATCCACCACTGAGTATACTGTCTATTTTATCCGGATAAAGATGTTTTAACAAACCTAAACGGGTGTCTAACAAACTGTCTAGGTCAGCATAAAAGTTGTTGGTTATTTCGTTCTTCATTGTGATATTAAAGAATTCTCTAAATGCATACCCATTAAGAGTGTGCGAAGAGTTCTGGTTGAAGTTACAGTCCCAGCTAGTGGCTCTATGGCATCAGTGGAGACACTGCCTGTTCTTGCTATTGAAGCATTCATCGCATTAAAACCATCTAAGTCCCCACCGCGATATTTCATAAACTCAGTAAGCGTGTTCTGTAATCCAGCCGCCGCAATGATCTCCATTTCATTCTGGGATATCTTGCTGCCCTTAGAGGCTCCAGTGGGTTGACCGGTTAAAGTGTCAATAGTTCTGTTATGTTCAGGTATAGAGATTTTCTTATCTAACAACTGAACCTGTCTGCGTACAGGTAAATCCATCACCATGTAAGGATCGTTAGATAGATAAACTGGTGATTCATCGCCATCATCTATCCAGATACGCTCAAAGAAGTTGTGACCCAGTTCTTTGGCTATAGCTATATTTCTCTGTACGTTTATTTGCTTATCGCTCATGTTCGGAGAGATTATACACAAGAACTGTTCTTCATTCTCAAAGGAGCTTATCATCTCCTCAAAATCTTTATCAGTCATAGACGCAAATAAATTTTTGTATAACCCAGCATTAACGCTACCAGGAATCATTTTCTCAATGTATTTGAGTATAAAGTCCTGTGCAGCTTTTCTATTCCCAGCCATAGGTAACTCCTTTTTTAATCGTGTTATTAACAATACATAGGAGTTAACTGGTGACTTTTGGTTTGTGAGTAACTAAGGTCCTGTTAGGAGTGTTACACTTCTTCTGTGACCTTCTGCGATGTACCTCTTTGAGGCCAATAGCCGCAGCCTTCTCTATGTCCATGGATGGAATAGTAGTTATCAGTGTGTCATGAAATAATAATGACTTCCTCACCAGAGATAACTCCAAACCCTTACAAACATACCCACCATCCAACTCAAGAGACCTCTTGCTGATTTCTACCAATGCATCCATTGTTTTATCAGTTATCTGTCTCAGAGACTCACCTGTCTCATCGTCTACTAAATCGTAACCCATATCACAGAAGGTGTGGTTTAGATTTACAGCTGTAACAATTTGATCAATGTTATCCCTGGTGGCTGTTCCGTCAGCTAATGAACCGAGAGCCAGTGTTTGGGACAGAGTGATATTGACATATGTATCATCAGTTTTATCGACAGGGCGTATGCCCAACAGAACATATTCCATTGGGTTTGCCCTGATAGGTCTAGGTGTATACTTCTTATTACGTTTTTTGGAAGTAGCCATCGAGCATCACCTCAGATGTGATCCCACACTTGTTTATACTTACCAATTACTGGAGCTACCACAACCTCGAAACGTGCCAGCCAGTCAGATGGTGCATCGTCGTGCTGTAGCATAGCCCTAATTGGTCTAGTGTTTATTTCATCAGTCTCCTGAATGAAAGTCAACCAATAAGTGAAGAAGTGGTTTAGCATGTACATCTGAACATGTGGATTCTTATCAGCAATACCTTCTAATTCAGGACGATTAAACCAACCATCAGGAACTTCACAGTTGAGACCTTTGAATATCTGTTGAACAGAAAAGAAAACATCCAGTTGGCCTGGTTGTCTGGGAATGTTAAAGTAATCAATCATTTTAAAACCTATAAATAAATTATTTCAA
>SSFP01000053.1 GCA_008015455.1 Polynucleobacter sp.
ATTTTTTGGCTAAAACGTTTTTTAATTCAAAACCATTAGAGTCAGGATAACGAGCTAGATCTTCTGCCGCTTGAGCCATCGCTTTTTTTGCAGACTCAGGCATACCCAAAGGATTTTCATTGGAGGCTAGCTTAACGATCTTGGTTTCATCTAAACCAAATTCACGCGCAACCTCACTAATAGGACGCCCACCGACATAAGGGGCGATTTCCCGCACATAGCTCAAACCAATATCTTGTCCAACTGAATTGGCCATTGTGTATCTCTCTTAATTAATGACTACGAGGATAAGAACCTAGATTCTTAAAGAAGGCTGCTTCAGCTTGTAACTCAGATAATGCAGCAGCCACCTTAGGATCTTGAGCATGCCCATCCATATCGATGTAGAAAAAATATTCCCAAGTCCCACGCCGCGCAGGGCGAGACTCTAGGCGATTCATTGAAACCCCATGCTTAGCCAAAGGAGCTAGCAAGTGATAGACCGCTCCTGGTTTGTTATCCACCGACAGGATCACTGAAGTTTGATCTTTACCTGATGGTTGACAAGTACCACGACTAATCACCACAAAACGTGTGCGATTATGCGGATCATCTTGAATTAAGCTTTGTGCTGCTAATAAACCATATTGTTGTTGTGCTGAACTACCTGCGATAGCCGCAATTGTCGGGTCACTCGCTGCTTGACGAGCAGCTTCACCATTACTGCTAACTGCTTGCTTTTCTAACTGCGGCACATTATTTGAAAGCCAACGCTGACATTGAGCTAAAGCTTGTGGATGAGCACAAACACGCTTAACACCATCTAAACGACCTGACTGCGTTAAGAGGTGATGCTGAATTAATAAAGCCACTTCACCAGTAATATTCAGATCAGTATCTAAAAGCAAGTCTAAAGTTCTAGAGATGGTGCCCTCTGAAGAGTTTTCTACAGGCACTACGCCAAAATCTGCTGAGCCTGCATCTACCGCACGGAATACATCATCAATATTGGCGCAAGGCACTGCTTGAATAGATTGACCAAATTGAGCAAAAGCTGCCTGCTCTGAAAAAGTACCTGCTGGACCCAAATAAGCTACACGAACTTGAGCTTCAAGCGCTCTGCAAGCAGACATGATTTCACGCCAAATATAAGTAATGCCTTCTGGCGAAATAGAACTCTTATTTTTGGCAATTAAGCCGTCAATCACTTGACGCTCACGCTCGGGGCGGAACACTGCTGCCTGAGCATTAATTCCATGCTTAACTTTACCTACCTCTTGGGCTGCTTGCGCTCTTTGCGCAAGTAGATCAAGTAACTGCTGATCGATAGCATCAATTTGCGCACGTAAGGGCGCGAGGTCCTTGTAATCAGCAGCCACGTTCGAACTCCTTCATATAAGCTACCAAAGCCTCTACTCCAGCCATTGGCATCGCGTTATAAATACTTGCTCGCATACCACCAACACTCTTATGACCCTTGATGTTCATTAAACCAAGCTTTGCAGCTCCTTCAACAAAAGCATCATTTAAAGTTTCATCCTTTAGATAGAAAGTAACATTCATTCTTGAGCGACAACTTGGATCGACTTTGCTAGTAAATAAACTACTTTGATCAATGCATTGATACAACAAATTTGATTTAGCAATATTTTGCTTTTCCATGGCAGCTACACCACCTTGGCGCTTGAGCCACTTAAACACTAAACCTGCTAAGTAAATGCCATAAGTAGGAGGTGTATTGAGCATTGAATCATTCTCTGCTTGCTTCGCCCAATCCCACACCATAGGAGTGATCGGCATGGCATGACCTAATAAATCTTTACGCACAATCACGATACTAAGACCTGCAGGTCCAATATTTTTTTGCGCACCACCGAAGAGAACGCCAAAATCATTAATATCCCAAACGCGAGATAGGATGTTGCTAGAAACGTCAGCCACTAATGGTTTATCAACTTTAGGCACATGCTGAAACTCAACACCACCGACCGTTTCATTAGAACAAATATGCACATAGGCAGCATCATCAGATAGCTGCCAATCTTTTTGATTCGGAATCGTTGTAAAACCACTCGCAGCGCTTGATGCTGCAATATTTGCTTGACCGTATTTAGCGGCTTCCTTGACTGACTTCTCAGTCCAAATACCGGTGACCACAAAATCAGCCTTTGGACCATTTTTTGCCAAAGGCATCAAGTTCATAGGAATGGCTGCATTTTCACCAATTGCACCACCTTGCAAAAATAGAACTGCATAGTGGTCGGGGATATTCATCAAATCGCGCAGATCTGCCACTGCTTCTTGGTAGCAAGCCATGAAAGGTTTGCCACGGTGACTCACTTCCATAACACCCATGCCCAAACCTTGCCAGTTGAGCATTTCATCTGCTGCTTGTTTTAAAACTTCCTCAGGTAATGTTGCCGGTCCTGGGGCGAAGTTAAAAACTCGGCGATCAAACATTCTCCGGCTCCCCGCCCTCATTTTCTTGAGGAGCGTCAGAACCTTCTACAGTCTCTTGATCATCGCTGTCATCATCACTTTCAGCAACGCGTTGCAAACCTGATAACTGAGTACCCTCATCGACGTTAATTAAAGTAACACCTTGAGTAGCACGCCCCATCTCACGAATCTCTGATACACGAGTACGTACTAGTACGCCACCGGTTGTAATCAACATGATTTGATCTTGCTCAGACACCAAAACTGCTGCAACTACTTTACCGTTACGCTCAGTCGTCTGAATCGCAATCATGCCCTTCGTACCACGACCATGACGCGTGTACTCAGTAATCGGCGTACGCTTACCAAAGCCATTTTCTGTCGCTGTTAAAACACTGCTTGGCAATGCGCTTGATTCAGAAGCAGAAGGTTCTTGACCTTCAATCTCAGCAGGGGCCACCAACATAGCGATCACTTCATGAGAAGCTTCTAAATTCATACCGCGTACGCCACGAGCTGTTCGACCCATAGGACGTACATCATTCTCATCAAAGCGTACAGCCTTACCTGCATCAGAGAACAACATCACATCGTGGCGACCATCCGTAATGGCGGCACCTACTAAATGATCTCCCTCGTCTAAATCAACAGCAATAATGCCGGCTTTACGTGGGTTAGAAAAATCAGATAAGCGAGACTTCTTCACAACACCCTTGCGAGTTGCCATGAATACATACTTGTCATCTTCATAAGCTTTGATTGGCAGAATCACTGTAATCTTTTCACCTTCCACCAATGGGAAGATGTTTACGATCGGCTTACCGCGAGATGCACGACCACCCTGTGGCAACTCCCAGACTTTCAACCAATACATGCGACCACGATCTGAGAAGCAAAGAATCGTGTCATGGGTATTAGCGACGAATAATGTATCAATCCAGTCTTCATCTTTGGTTGCAGCTGCTTGCTTACCGCGACCACCACGTTTCTGAGCACGATACTCAGACAGTGGCTGACTCTTCATGTAACCACCGTGAGATAAAGTCACCACTAAATCTTGAGGTGTGATTAAGTCTTCTGTAAACAACTCAGTAGCGTTCATCTCAATTTGAGAACGACGACCGGTATCGCTACCTGATTGACCAAATTCTGCTTTAACAGCTGTTAACTCTTCAGTGATGATGACTGTAATGCGCTCAGGTTTTGCCAAGATGTCTAACAAGTTAGCAATCTCAAGCATAACTTCTTTGTACTCATCAACAATCTTGTTTTGCTCAAGACCTGTTAAGCGTTGTAAACGCATTTGAAGAATTTCTTGCGCCTGATCTTCAGACAAGCGATACAAGCCATCTTCTTGCATACCCACCTGAGGATCTAAATCTTCAGGACGGAATGAGTTGCGTCCACCAGGAGCATCTTTTTCTGCACGAGACAACATCTCACGAACAACTTCAGAATCCCAAGACTTGAGCAACAACTCACGCTTAGCATCAGGAGGCGTTGGTGCAGCCTTGATAATGCGAATGAATTCATCAATATTCGCTAAAGCAACCGCCAAACCTTCTAAGACGTGACCGCGATCACGAGCTTTACGCAATTCAAATACAGTGCGGCGCGTTACCACTTCTCGACGATGAGAAAGGAAGCACTCCAACATTTGCTTTAGGTTCAACAAGCGTGGCTGGTTATCTACCAAAGCCACCATGTTCATACCAAAGGTATCTTGTAGCTGGGTGTACTTGTAAAGATTATTGAGAACAACTTCAGGCACTTCACCGCGTTTTAACTCAATCACTACGCGCATACCTGACTTATCAGACTCATCGCGAATATCTGAAATACCTTCGACCTTCTTCTCGGTAATTAATTCAGCGATTCTTTCTAATAAGGTTTTCTTGTTAACTTGATATGGCAACTCATCAACGATGATGGCTTGGCGTGAACCGCGGTCCATATCTTCAAAATGAGTCTTAGCACGCATGACCACACGGCCACGACCTGTGCGGTAACCATCCTTAACACCTTGGATACCATAGATGATGCCGGCTGTTGGGAAATCAGGCGCCGGAACAATTTCCATCAAATCATCAATGGAGCACTCTGGATTAGCCAATAAATGCAAGCAAGCTGAAACCACTTCATCTAAGTTGTGAGGCGGAATGTTGGTCGCCATACCGACAGCAATACCTGATGACCCGTTAATTAATAAGTTAGGAATCTTGGCAGGAAGAATTAAAGGCTCTTTTTCGCTACCGTCGTAGTTCGGTCCGAAATCAACCGTTTCCTTATCTAGGTCATCTAAGAGTTGATGAGCGATCTTCGCCAAACGAATTTCCGTATAACGCATCGCCGCAGCGTTATCACCGTCCACAGAACCGAAGTTACCTTGACCATCCACCAACATATAACGCAATGAAAAGTCCTGCGCCATACGAACAATCGTGTCATAAACCGCTAAGTCACCGTGAGGGTGATATTTACCGATCACGTCACCCACAATACGGGCTGATTTCTTATAAGCACGATTCCAGTCATTGTTCAGCTCATGCATCGCATACAAAACTCGGCGGTGAACAGGCTTTAAACCATCCCTAACATCTGGCAAAGCTCGACCCACGATCACGCTCATCGCGTAATCAAGGTAAGAGCGACGCATTTCGTCTTCTAGGGATATCGGGAGTGTCTCTTTGGCGGCGTTATTTTGTGTAAGTTCCATACAACAATTTTATCACCGCAATCTGTTATTTATACTAATTATGGTGATAAACTATACAGATCCACATTTAAGTGGCCTCCACACAGATAACAAGAGGGTAAAAATGAAAAAATTACTACAATTATTGGCAATCGCAGGCGTAGCAATCTCTGCTAGCGTTTCTGCACAAAACGTTGACAACTGGGTTAACAGCTCAGGTATCGTTTGGAAAAACGGTACAAACGAACTATGCTGGCGCGATGCCAACTGGACTCCAGCAACTGCTGCTCCAGGTTGCGATGGTGCCATTGCTAAACAAGCTCCAGCTGCAGCAATGAGCAAAAAAGTAACTTACACAGCTGACGCTTTGTTTGACTTTGACAAATCAGTATTGAAACCAGCTGCTAAAACAAGCTTGGACAACCTAGTTGGTCAAATCAAGAGCTTGTCATTGGAAGTTGTGATTGCTACTGGTCACACAGACTCAGTAGGTACAGATGCTTACAACCAAAAGCTTTCAGTACGTCGCGCTACTTCAGTTAAGAAATACTTGGTAAGCAAAGGTATCGATGCTAACCGTATTCAAATCGAAGGCAAAGGCGAGTCACAACCAGTTGCTGACAACAAGACTAAAGAAGGTCGCGCTAAGAACCGTCGCGTTCAAATCGAAGTGATCGGTACACGCAAGAACTAATTCTTCAAGTTCTCTAAAAAGCCCGGTTGATGTAAACCGGGCTTTTTTTATGCCCACCCCTTTTGTGAAAGCTTGATTAGAATAGAGCCATGAACGCAGATCAGACAGAAATCGAAAAATTCAGTGCCCTAGCGCATCGTTGGTGGGATCCCACCAGCGAGTTCAAGCCTTTACACGCTATTAACCCTCTTCGCTTGGACTGGATTCA
>SSFP01000106.1 GCA_008015455.1 Polynucleobacter sp.
AAGAAGCAAAGGCAGAACAACCTACTGTATTAGGTAAGGAAGAAGGTAGTGGTGTAGGGGGAGGTGTGAAAATAAAATATGGTGGTAAAGACAAAGATTTAAAGGGTAATCCGCAGAAACAATGGATGAAACCAACGGAAACAAGTGAGCAGGCTACAAATAGGTTGGCAGAATTTGTAGAAGCGTCTGATTTTAAGGGTAGAGAGCAATCAGCTTTTATTGATAAAGATGGCGAAAACACCGAAGTTAAATTGAGAAATGATAATGGTAAATGGAATTGGTATTATCCAAAGTCTAAAAAGCCATTTGCATCATTTGATACTGCTAAAGATGCGATTAAATTTATTCAGGAGCAACCCTTTTGGGATAATGGAGAATTAAATAAAAACGGCAGAAACGATGCCTATTTTGCAAAAGTTAAGGCGGAGCAAATTAAAACAGAATTAGAAAATGGGAATATCCTTGAAGATATAAATGATGGGAAAATTTCAGTTCAAGATGCTAAGGCTATTATTGAAAATGCAGGATTAAAAGTTCCAAAAGAAATCCAATCCATACACCCCCAAGAAGTAAAGGCAGAACAACCGCAAAGCATTGGATTAAGAATAATTCCAGAGGTTCCTGAAGTTATAACACCTGTTCGCCAATTAGGTACAGGATCAAATGTATATGTAGATGATGCTTATTATCGTTTAAATGATAGTAGAACTCCGGGCAAGTATTTGTTGAACATAACCAACAAAGGGGAGTCAATGGCTTCTTACAATATTGAGTTTTCTGATTTAAAAGAGGCTTATTTTGTGGCTCAGGCTATTTTACAAAACATGCCCGGTGGTTTCCCTCCTGCATTGATGGGTAAAAAGCATGTTGATGATATAAGAAGTTTTTATCAAGAATTAAATAACAACCCACAGGAACAATCGCCTTCAGCACAATCATTGCAGCAGCCCGGCGGCGATCTTTTCGCAGGCGTTCAAAAAAGCACATTTGACACCAATGTTCAGGAATTGGTCGATCTGCTGAATGATGGCACTAAAGATGCCTATACAATTGAGTCAGTGAAGCCGTTGGCAGACATGTTAAATATTTCTTTTCCTAATGGCCTTTCGATGGTAACTGTTATTAATCCGAAAACAAAACAAAGGCTTTATCAGATTTTTGAAGACAATGGAAAGGTTCCGCAAGGAGTTTCAGTGAATTTCAAAACGAGAGAATCCATAATTGTAAAAGAAGTTGTGGATTTAACAAAACGAGAAATTGAAACCGTATATAATAAATATGGTATTGAAATGCCATTAATGGTTTCGGATATATTTGAAAATCCAGAAAAATCATCCCTTGGCGATTTGTTGGCAAGTACCAGAGACGTTTCTGCGGATATTGTTACTGAAATAATGAACCGAGAGAAATTGGTTGAAAGGCAAGGTGGTTTAGAAAAGGCTGATACTGCTCTGATTAATGAAATGTATGAGTTAATTTTAATATCATCTAATTTGCTTTCTGTTACTCTTTTTGATTTGGCAAATTCAATTAAAGACATGGCTATGGATCTTGGATATTTGGATAAAACCAATATCGATCAAATCAATGGCTTTTTTGATGCAGGTGGCCTTTATATGTTCAGCGATGGTCGATACATGGAAAATGTGTACAACGATCTGAATTTACTTGAATACGCAAAAAATGTTTTTGATGAATATTTTGGACCTAAACCAGGAGCTAACGCGCCTGTGGAAACGCCTCCAGGAGGACAACCTGAAACCCAAGGACAGGAAGGTAATACAGGACAAGTATTACCAGGTGCTCAACCAAATAGCGGATCTGGGGCAGAAGGAACCGCTGCCGTTTTAAACTTACCGGGAACATTGTTTGGTCCAACTGTAGATGAAATTATAAACCAAGTTTCTCCTGAGCCGGAAGCGCCGGTTCAAAAATCGGAGGAAGATGCGCTATTTGATGAATTTAAAAATGTATTTGACGAGTGGAAAGGCGCCGGTACCGATGGGGAACCTGTCATGAAGTCAAAAGATGATACCAAGTTATTGGCGGTGGGTCAAAGGCTTATTGCAATGTATGTAGGGAAAGGAGTTACTTCTTTTCCTGATATTGTTGCCGATGTGGAGAAAAAGATGGGTGACAATTCGCCTGAACTTTTGACGGCATTGAAGAAAATCTATGTTTCTGCAAAAATTGGAAATTCAAGCTTATCCACTTCTTTTGATGATGTGGATAAATTCTCTTATGATGATATAAAAAAACCAGAAAATGGAAGTGATTCAACAACAATTGGCCAACAAGGTGGCACAAGCGGTACCGCTGCGTCCGGGAATGCAGGAAATGTTCTCAGCACCAACGGAACAGGAAGCGGAACAATTGATGGAACAACTGATTCAAGAGAAATACTCTCAAGAGACATCCAAGGTGAAACGGGCAATTCGGACCTATTTGCCCCTGTGGTTGGAAAACAAGAGTCTAATGCAATATATCAGGGATACCAAGGCGAGCTATTTGAGAGGACAGATTCCGGAATTATTGACGGCAGAGGAAGCCGCATTGATGGCGCAAAAAGAACTGCGCCTAAGCGACCAGGAAATGCTAAGACTGGAGGAAATAATGTCACAGGAAATGATACAAAGCATTCCTATGACAAATCAGTAGATAAAATTCCTATTGAAATTGGGTCTATTGAGAACATAAGGGAGACATTACCTTATTTATATCCAGAACAACATGAAGATGTTTTAAAAGCAGAAAAAAGATTTTTTTCTGAGGAACATATAAATGATTTTGATAAGGCAAATGGCAAGGGCTATTTGTTTACCAATGCCACCGGTACCGGTAAGACTTTCACTGGACTTGGTATTGCAAAGAGGTTTTTCAATAGCGGTAAAAAAAATATTTTGATCGTCACCCCTTCTCAGCCAAAAGTAAGTGATTGGGTAGAAGATGGTAAAAATGTCGGACTTGATGTAGTGCCGTTGATGAATAAAAAAGATGCCGGTGATAGTGTTTCTATAACTACTTTTTCAAATTTTTCATCAAATGATGCTTTGATGGATAGAGAATTTGATTTAATAATTTATGACGAGTCTCATCGATTAATGGATGATAAAGATGGTGATGCGTCTTCAGCTACTATGACGCATTATAAGCTTTCAAATAAAGATAGTTTTGCTGCTTTTCAAAGGATTACTCACAATCATCCTGTTTGGAAAAAAAGAAATCAGTTAATGATTGATTACAGAAGCAAGCAATTAACTGAAAGCCAAAAAATAGCTATTGGCAAGGAGATCGACGATCTTGATGCTAAGATTAATGAATTGAAACCGTCTTTGCAGAAAAAAGCCGATGAAAGCGTTGGTAAAACAAAAGTTGTTTTCTTAAGTGCAACACCTTTTAAGGTTCACTTCAACCTGAGATATGTAAACGGGTATTTATTTAATTGGGGCGATCAAGTGATTACTAATAACAGAGGTTCTAGGGTTGATGCGGAAAGCAGATTTTATCTTACTCATTTTGGTTCTGCTTATGAGTGGAAAAGACATAAATTGCAAAAGAGAACAAAATCAAATCCTGATGCAATAGCTATGCAAGAAGTAGCTTTTTCCGAAAAACTCATGGAAGACGGCGTTATGAGCGGTAGGATGATTGATAGTGAAATGGATTATTCAAGAGAATTTCCATTAGTTACTGGTTTTAATTCTGAAACTTTTAATAAAGCATTTTCTGATATATTTAATTATAAGCAAGACGCGCAGTTTGAATATTTAAGAAATGCAGCAACCGATGTTTTTAGTAGCTACAATTATTCTACTCAATTGTTTGAGTCTTTAAAAACTTCAATGTCAATGCCAAGGAGCCAAAAACACTTGGACTTGGGAAGAAAAGTAGTTGTTTTTCATAGAAGACAACAAGGAAACACTTCCCCTCCTTTCGAAAGCGTTTTACAGCGAACTTTTGATAAAGCAAATGAAGTAATAAATAGTGATATTTCTACTGCAGAAGAAAAACAAAGGGCAATTAAGGCTATTGAACAAGTAGATTTATTTAGAAGTAAATATTCTGATTTATTAATTTATGAGTCTGGTTTAAATTATAATTCTGCTGTTGATCAGATTAAAGCTGAGTTTGGAAATAAATCAGTTTATATAAATGGCAACGTATCTACAAAAGACAAAAACAATGCTATTAAAAACTTCAACACCGATGGATCTGGAGTTGATATTATTGTAATTCAAGAATTATCTGGTAAAGAAGGAATTTCTTTGCACGATAAAACTGGAAAGCATCAACGGGTATTGATTAGTTTATCTCCGCCGGTTTCATCAACAACAGGACTTCAAATTGAAGGCCGTGTTTATAGGCTAGGTCAAAAAACTAATGCAATTTTTGAATATCCATTACTCGGACTTGATATTGAAATTGCTTATTTTGGTAATAATATCAATAAACGTTTGTCTACAACAGAAAACTTGGCAATGGGTAATGTTGCCAGAGATCTGATTAGATCTTTTTCTGAAGGTGTTTTATTTAATTCATCTCCATCTGATCCATCTGAAAGTCAAGGTGTCGGAGGAAAAGAATATGATAAAAAATCGGGTAATAGCATTTCTTTGTTTGAAAAAGCAAAGTTGATATACAATACCAATCAAAAGCAGTCTGGCAGGAGAGACCAGAGGGATGGTGTAGATTATTATGCCACCCCAGAGCCAGTTGGTCAAAAAATGGTTGAGTTTGCTGATATTTTAATGAACGAAAGTGTTCTTGAACCATCTGCAGGTCACGGAGCAATTGCAATGTGGTTTGATTTATCCAACACGGTAACCGCTATTGAACCGTCTTTCAACCTGTATTCTAAGCTGACGGCAAGGTCCGGAGGCGGCGTTAAAAAAATGATCAACGGTACTTTTGAGGACCTTAATATCATAAATAAGTATGACGCCATTGTAATGAACCCTCCTTTTGGGCAAGCAGGATCAACAGCCATGAAGCACGTTGAAAAGGCATTTGTTCATTTGAGAGACAAGGGCCGTATTGTGGCTTTAATCCCGAGAGGGGCTACTGATAAAAAACTTGAAAACTTTTTATACGGTACAAATGAAAAGGGTAAGCTAAATAATCCAGATGCGATTTTAGTAGCGGAAATATTACTTCCGTCTGTCACTTTCGAGCAAGCCGGCACTTCGGTAAGTACAAGAATTGTAGTGATTGATAAAGGAAATGAGTCTAATCAGCCTACTAAAACATACGATTTCACAGGTGTTAATGATATTGATGAATTGTTTTCTAAAATAGAAAATGTTTCAATTCCGCCGAGGGATATCACTGAGGAAAAAAGAAATGCGTCTATTAACGAGGACGCAGATAGTAATGCAGATGCATTAAATCAAGAGCCTGCGGAAGAAAAGTATTTAAGTCCTGTTGAACAATATGAAAATACAAGGACAAGGCAAATTCAGCCTATTGTTAGGATGCCTGGGTTTGTTGGCAAAGAAATTTATACTAAGTTAAATTCATTGGCTAAAACAAAGGGTGGTTATTATTCTAAGTATGCAAAAGGGTTTTTGTTTGGAGATCAGCAAAAAGCAAATGAGTTTTATAACGAAGGAGAGAGCCCTGCTGTTTTAAAATCGATCATCGGGCCTAAGTCAGTTTTTTATACTGACAAGAAATATACCGATTTGTCCAATGCCAAAGAAATGTTAGCCAATGGTGAAAATCTGGCTAAAATTAAAATATTTACCGGATGGGAAAAAGGATTGGATGACAAGTGGAGGTATGAAATTACTGATCCAGTATTCAAAAGCGATGAAGCTGTTTTTGCTAATTTGACTTCGGCTATTGATGGTACTGATGTTGAAACAACGGTTGGTGAATTATTCAACGACCATGAATTGTTCAGGTATTATCCTGACTTGAAAAATTCAAAAGTTTTATTTACCAGATCCATGTCTGGGGCTGTAATGAGTTATGTGCCTGGCAAAAACATGTTTGAGGTAAATGCCAACATGTTTTTGAACATTCTTTTGGCAGGTAAAAATCTTTCTGGATTAAATAAGGCGTTTATTCACGAAATGACGCATTATGTTCAGCAGAAAGAAGGTTTTGCCAGAGGTGGAAGTGAAAGAATGTTTTCAGATATCCCTGCCGGCAAGGCTGATGCTATTGCAAAAATGA
>SSFP01000067.1 GCA_008015455.1 Polynucleobacter sp.
GATTCCGCCCCAGGCCACCATATAGCAAGCGTAGCAACGGGAAACCGTGCTACGCTTTTCTATTGCACAGTCGTCGCACGGTTCACGGTGCAGGCTGCTGCGAAAAGCTGTGGTTCTTCTCCCACACGCTGTATCCCCCCAAATTTGCCCCTAACTATGCTTTCTATACAAGGCAGCTAACAGGCGATCGTGCGTCTGTCGTGGGCTACAGGGTGCCTACAAGCAGCGGACTGAGGGCAGTGAATTCGCTCCATTAAAGGGCGTGGCTTGCATGAGCTTGTAGGGCTGTTTGTCGCATCTACTGTGCAGAAAGAAGCCGCTTTCAAGGAGAAAACGGTAGCACGGTTCAAGTTTTGACAATAAACTGCATCTAACTAACAGTAGATGGGTTTGCCGCTGTGGCTTTGAATGTCAAGCTTGTAAGTGAAAATTTGGCACACGCACGTGGTGGCGAGGTTGTGCTCTACAAGCGTGGCGATAGTAAAAAGTGGCAAGCCCGCTTCAAGCTCAAAGATTTGCGTTGGCACAGGCTGGCTACAAAGCAAACGAATTTGCAGTATGCGGCAGAGGTTGCCTGCGAGGCGTACGACAGGGCGCGGTTCCTGTTTGCAGAGAACATCCCCATCAATACCAAGCGTTTTGAAGTGGTGGCAAAGCTTGCCATTGAAGAAATGGAATCGCAGATTGCCAGCGGGCATGGCAAGGCTGTGTACAACGACTACATAACCTGTACAAAAAAATACCTCATTCCATTTTTTGGCAACTACAACCTCAACAGCATTGGTTATGAGGAGCTGAAGAAATTTGGCACATGGCGCATCAAGCAAATGGGGCGCACTCCTGTGCAAAGCACAGTCACAACGCACAACAGCGCCCTGTATCGCGTGTTTGACAAAGCTGTGGAACGTGGGTGGCTGGCACAGGCGCAGGTGCCAAAGCTGAAAAACAACGGTGCAAAAGGCACTGCGCGAGAAGCGTTCAGTCTCAGCGAGTACAAGTCACTGACAAGCTTCATGCCGCATTGGGTGGAAAAGGGGCATACAGCCAAATCAAATCAGATGCGGAGGCTGTTGCGTGACTATGTACTGGTGCTATCAAACACAGGCATACGACATGGCACAGAGGCAATGGGTTTGCGGTGGCGAGACATTGAATGGATTGCCAAAGATGGCAACCGCTACTTGCAACTCACGGTTGATGGCAAAGTGGGCAAGCGCCAAGCCATTGCACGTCACAACACGGAAGATTATTTGCGGCGCTTGCAGTTGAGGCGTCCAAACCTTGCCCATCTAACCTTTGATCAGTTGTTGCGGAAAAAGGTAAGTGAAAAGGTGTTTGTGCTTGACGATGGTACGGAAACGAGCAGTCTTGCGGGTACCTTTAGGGTTCTGATGAAAGACAGCGGGTTAGATAAAGACAGGGAAACGAAAGAAAAGCGCACCCTGTACTCGCTGCGGCATACCTACGCACACTTGAGTATCTTGAGTGAGCGCATGGACGTCTACACGCTTGCCAAGCAAATGGGCACTAGTGTGCAAATGATTGAGCAGCACTACGGGCACTTGCACCCCGCGCAGCAGGCAGACGTCATTGCTGGTGAGCGTATGGGCGTACGTGCCAAGAAGGTTGCCAAATCTGCACAAGCACCAGCGACAAAAGCCAAGCCCAAACTGAAAGTCGTGAAATGAGCAAGAAACAAATCCTTCTCAAAAAGCTTTCTCAGCTCGTTGAACATGCGGAAGAGCAAAACAGGCTTTACCTGCGTAGCCGCGAATCGTTGTGGCGTGGACTGATTGGTGTCTATCTATGGTGGCGTGAAGCCAAGGGACTAGAAGGCTTTCTTGAAGAATGCTATGCACAGCACAACATTGTGGGACGCCTGCGTGATGGTGAAGAAAACTTCACTCGCGTTTTGCGGCTTGTATGGCGCATGGAGTGGAATGCGCCTAGTGCTGCCAACTTGCAGCAGTGGAGCTTGGCGCTGCGGAAAATCGACAACGAATTTGAAACGAACAAGGCTGCATATCGCGCCAACGCAGAAGAAAAGCTGTATGCCTACATAGACAAGGAAGGTGGCGTTCGTGGGTTGATTGGAATTAGAGACGATGTGCAGGAATCTAGCGACAGCGAAGCCCCCGCAAAGCGTAAGAAATCGCGCCCCAATCCAGATGATGAAGCAGCAATATTCAAAAAGCATCTCGAGCTTGGCGAACTGTACTTCGCACAATCATCGAAACCAGTTGCCAGTATTGAAATCGACCCCATCGAAGTTGGCGACAAAGACTATGCGCTTGCGTTAATCAAGCGAAGGGCTGCAAACAAATACGATGTGCTTGCGACAGTCAGCGATCAAGAGCTTGTAAATGCTGCTATTGCACGTGGGTACAAGCGTGATCGTAGGGCTGCGCCAGCAGTGCTAGCGCAGCTCTCAGAGGTAATTTCTACACAATCACTGCCGCTGGCTATTGAGCGCCACAGAAGTTCGCTACTCGACACATCAAGCATCAAGGCTGATGATGGCTCGAAGATGAAGCAGTACAAGCGTCTGCTATTCAGGGGAAAACAGGGTGACATGCTGCTCAGTGAAAACCGCACAGCATGTTCAGTTGTCACTGTCGCTACACCGTTGGTGACTTCACCAATCAAGTCCAGCAAAGATGTGTTCCTGAGTGTTAGCGACAGGAAATACATTGAGCAAAGCATCATTCAAAAGCGAGACTTGAGTCTGTACATCGCAAACAGCGATGACAAAGTGCCTGTCGTGCGCGGAATTGCCGCCAGTCACAAGCTGCTTGTTGAGAACCGCGCGACAGGCAAGGTACGTGGTTTGTACTGCTATGCCATCGACAGTATTGGAAAGCCCAGCAGAGGGCAAGCAAACATCAGCCCAAATAGAGCAAAGCCAGTTTGGACTGCAAAAGTTGATCGACTATGGATCGAACGACTGTTTGTGATGTTTGTTGCGCCATGGTTGCGTGGCTATGGTGATCAATTCAACCGTCCAAATAGGATGGTGATGCGTTTTGATTTCACACCCCGTCAGCTGCTCATATGGCATCACGGCGAAAACGGCAACTTGACTATCCCATCACCAAAGTTTGACGTTGGAGCGAACGCTGGTTCGCAAGGCTGCAAGCTACATTTGCTCAGCAAAGACGTCTTGCCAGTGTTGTGCGGCTTGGCTGAAATGCCAACCCAGGGCAAGCTGGATATTGCAGTTGCGGAAGACTACTTGAGCATCTCTTGTAAGACAGCAGATGCCAAGTACAGCATTTTCATTCCTGCGGCGACGCCAGCAGGTAAACGAATTGATGCAGCGTTTGAAACATACGAGGGTGCATATGGCAATTGATCTAACCCCTCGCTGGAAAGACTTTGCTGTCTATCTGCCCGCCCAGCAATACCACTATGCAAGCCTTACTGATAGCAACAGGAAGATGCCCCAAGGGCGTCCATTTCCAGACGGCTACAAGCTCACGGACTTAGATTTTTTGAACCCCAAGAGCAAGCTGTGGCACTACGGCTATGCTCTGTACTCAGCAGGGCAGTTCGATACCGTGGAGAACAAGGCTTGTGCCGTCACAAATCGCGACAAGTCCAAGACGCTGATACTTGGCGACAGTGGCGGTTACCAAATTGGCAAGGGCACGCTGAAAGGCACAGAGCATTTCAAGAAGATCAAGACTGCTGATGAACTGTGCCAAGTTTGGCGGGACAGTGGCGATATTCGAAAACGGATTGTGAGTTGGCTGGATACCCATTGCGACTACGCAATGACTATCGACATGCCGCTTTGGGCACGGGAGCTACGAAATAAAGACACACCCTTCCACAAGTGCAGTATTGAACAACTGATCGAACTTACAAAGCTGAATCTCGACTACATCAAGAACAATTCCAATGGGCGCACCAAGTGGCTGAACGTTCTTCAAGGCACCAATCCAGATGACAGCTTGATTTGGTGGAAGGCGTTTAAGGATTACGAGTTTGATGGATGGGCGCTAGCTGGCACAGTTGGATGGCGTGGCGGACTTGAAAACGTCTTGCACTATGTCTTGAACATTCGCGACGATGGCGGCTTTGAACGAACAAACTGGATGCATGTGCTGGGCACATCAATGCCACCCTGGGCAGTCCTGCTGACTGCAATTCAGAAAGGCATTCGCGCTAACTGCAATCCAGAGTTCAGGGTGAGCTATGACAGCGCGAGTCCATTCCAGACAGGTGGCAAGTTCCAGAAGATCACCAGGTATCCGCAGTACACAAGGGACATCAATACTTGGGGGTTCAAGGTGGTGCCCGCGCCCATCAATCCAATGTATTTGGGCAGTAGCCTGCATTTCCCACATGCATCACCGCTTGGCGAAGTGCTCGAGCTTGGGCATTTGAATGTGCGAGGTGGTGAATTTGAGGGTGTACCAGTTGACACAGTTGGCAACGCCATGCTAACCAACCATAATTTGTATATTTACATACGAAGCCTGCTGGAAGCCAACGAGCTTGCGTTCATGAGCAAGAGCGAAGCAGACAAAGCTGTGCCACAGTCATTGCTTGATGTATGTGATTTGATTGGTGACTTGTTTGCTACGAAGAGGTGGCAGCCCAAGTTGAAGCGAAATTTGGAATTGATTAATCAGTTCTGAGATAAATGAAGATTTTTATGCGTTTAATTTTATGTTTTTTTGTTGCATCTTCAATTTCTTTGACTGCATTTGCTAATGAGGAAATTAATCCAAGCTTTGGCTTGATTTCTTCGAGCACTGAGATGGCATCAATTAATTATTCTTGTTCTAGCCCAAAAAGCGAAAGTGGAACTCGAAAAATTGAGTGTGAACTATCCTATGAAACCCTAAAAAAAGGAAGATACAATTTGCAAAAAGAGGCTATTGAAGCTGAATTTAAAGCAAAAGGTATTCCTCAAGACATGTGCACAATGTTTGATGGGAAAAACATTGTCGATATGAGTGTCAGTGAAATTAATGCCGCAATAAATAGAAAAGACAGTACGCTTAACAGCTTTAATCGTGAAGTCACAAACGCGATGATTCCTGTCCTAAAAAGGATGTGCAAGGAAAAAACGTTGGAGTCGCTCATTAGTTTTGGTGAACTAATGGCAGGAATAGAAGCTAACACATGTGAAATACAGTCTAGCAAAGTTAAAAAGTTGTTCGTTGAATTGACCCAAGCCAAAGGGCAAAGATCTATTTGGGTTAGCGATGGCGTACCATCAACACAGTGTGGCAAAAAGGAGGTTATCAAATTTTTGCCTGCAGAGGATAAGCGCTGGCATTTGCAGTATGAAAATGTCATTCTTAATAAGCAAGCAAAGGACGACGCAGGTAAGCTATGCAGAGAGCAAGATGGAGTAAGGAATGAATTTAACAGTAGAAACTCTACATGGATTTTTCCTTGTAAATATATAAAAATTACTAATACTGGAGCATGGCGTGGACCATCTAATCCTAACTAAGGATCTAGGCGCTATTTAATTGATTAGATTAACTCCACTGCAGCTTTCATCACTGTGGGATTAAGTTCAATGTAGCGTTGTGTGGTGGCAATGCTTTTGTGTCCCGCTAGTGCCATCAGTACACGCACCCCAACGCCTTTGTCCGCAAGCTTGGTGATGAACGTGCGGCGTCCGCTGTGTGACGTTGCGCCATCCATCTGTGCGTCCTTGTACAGCTTGTGGAACAGTTGGCACAGTGTGTTGGCAGTGAATCCGCGATGCGGGTTTTTTTGTGTGGGAAAGAGCGCACGTTGCGTGTCGGTTTGGGCGACAGCTTTCAAGTTGCTCAGTCCAAAGCGTTGTTGTAGGTAGTGTTGCACTTCGTCGCGCAGCTTTTTGGGCAGTAAGACAGTACGAGCTTTGTTGCCCTTCGTTTGGGTGGCTGAAAGTGCTATCTCCTCTTTTATGCTCCCGTCTGTCGCAAGCACATCGCAGATACGAAGCGCAGCCACCTCTTTGCAGCGCATGCCTGCCTGATGTGTGCACAGCAACATAGTGCGATTCCTTGCGGCGTGGGGTTGTGTGTTGCAGTAGTTGAGGACTTTGCGAAGTTCGCGCTCTGTCAGTACACGTGCTTGTGCCATTGCTTTTGCTCCAAAAGTTGTGTTTGCATGTGGACTAGTATGTTTTCTTTGATTTGTCTGGACAACCGATTTTTGCCTTTGCAAAAAGTTGTTCAAATTCAATGAGATACGCGATAACCAAAGCATTTATGTATTTCCTTTGCTTTTCGTGTGGCACTTGAGCAACGAAACGCATAGCAAGCCCTACAAGCTGTTTTTTGCGGTGTCAGCTACCCAGCTATGCCCACACAGTATTTATTGCGCTGTAGGGCTTGCTAGTACGCTTCTATTATTTGTATACTTGCTGTGAAAAGAAGGAGTGTGCAATGGAAGAGTCATTAACTGAGGATGAAATCAGTCGACTTAGAAATCATTTGGATGAAAAAAGTCGAAAAATCAACGCAGTTGTAGCTGAGCTTTCAAATGAACAGAAAATCGAAATTGTTAGACGTTTCGATAGGGCGCAGTCAATTGGTATGTGTGTACATGAATTGACGGATGAGCTTGAGAAGCTGTGTTCTGATATTAGGTTTTTTAAGAAAGTTGAAAAAATATTGCTCTGTATAGCAGTGGCGATAATATTTTTATATTTTTTGGTAAAGCATGATTTGCCTTCAAAGGAGGTTGGTGTTGATTGGCTTTATATGGGAGTTGTGTTTTTGGCAACCACGCTTCTTGCAAGGGTGCTTATATTTTGGCTTTGGCTCAACGAGAGACAAAATAAGAGAATATTGAAGAAGTTGGGATATGACTGGCTTGAGGTTTCGTGTGGGTATCCACTGAGATTATTCGTAAGTGCCAGAAAAAAGAATAATAGAAGCTATGATGACGATGGTGCATTTGACGGGCAAACTATCAACTTAAAGGAGCATATCGTTAATCATTTGTCGTTTAAATATAGTTTTGCTTGAATAATAAAAAGCCAATAGTTAGACACTACTGGTGCATCACACACCAGTAGTCATCGCAAATTAACAATCAATACTAACTTTAGTCCGTGTTGATTGCGTTATGAGGAATCCAGCAGTTCAGCACATCCCATGTGCCGCTGGTTTCCCAAGCTAAACTTTTGCTCTTGTTTGTGTCTTTTAAAATGTAGCCAAACCATTTTTTGGTTTCAGCTGGATAGTCATTCACGTGAGTTATATAGATGTCATTGCTTTGTTGAGCTTTAACGTACCATGCGTGCCTAAATAGAATTTCAATATGTGTTGTCGTTAGATGCTTGGGAAGATTGCCTAAAGATATGTTGAAGTGAATTGTTTGTTTTTCGTCAGTTGTTTCATTAATGTTCTCTATGGTAATAAGTGTTAACGGGCGATATATTTCTGGTTTACGGGTGATGTAGTTGGAGTGATTTGGGTAAAGAGATTTACCAAAGCAGTTGAGAGCATAACGAAGTGATTTTTTGCTTTCTTCTGCCATTCGCTCAATTTGTGCTTTTGAATGATTGCATGGGCGAAATTTGGTGTGGGCAACCAAATTATGGGTTATTCTCGATTCGTGGGTTTTGAAAAACTCTGTTATGTCGCTAGCTGTGTAATTCATGCATTTATTTATGCTGAACCAAAGCTTTTCAATAGAAACCAAAGCTGATTTTGGTAAAATTGGGTGACCAAAACAGGAGAAGACGTTAAATTACAAGCACTCGTTAAACAAAGGAGTTCAACATGAGTGCATTTGCTAGTCTGAAATTGGTTACTGCTAAACGTCCCCAAAATCTTGCACCTGTTGTGCAACGACGAAATAAATTGAGCAATCAGCTTTTTGAGCAAATTGCGCTGGCAAAAAGCTTTGCAGAAGGTACGCAATACGCTCCAACTCGTATGCGTAGAGTGAAAGATAAAGAAACGGGTGAACGCAAAACGGTTGAAGCCATCAAACGTGTAAAAGCCTGGTGGTTCACTGCAGAGAACGGACGTGTCTGTTTGCAGGTGCGGTATGGCACAAAGGTGCTTGAACTTGCAAAGGGCAAGAACAGCATTGAAGTTGGCAGGGATGCAGAGCTAGTTGCTGTGCTTGAAACTGTAAAAAAATGCGTAGAAGCTGGTGAGCTTGATGCTCAGATTGATGCTGCTAGCGCCGCTGTGAGAGAACGCTTCAAGCCGTAAGATTTTTATTGTTGTAAGTGATTTGTCGTTTCAACGCCCGTAAGTCACTCGCCACTATATCTCTTAATTCAATCACTATTTCAATGTCTCGTAAGCAAATAGCATTTACACGCCACATGGCTTCATGAATTAATTTATTTCTGTTGAAAAATGCTGATTTTAAGTTTTGAAGAAATATTTTGTGCTTAGGAGATTTCTGGTAGATAAAATCTGCAACATGACCAAGTTTCATGCTTGCATATTTTTCGAAGTCAGTGCTATTGAGTAAATCTCGCTTTTTGACGATGGCTGTTGCACGAACTCTATCTTCAAGCAGCGAGAATGCAACCGTATATGCAGAAAGGTAATCACACTTTTCAATATAATATTTTAATATCCCATTTGCTTCCCTGTGATGCTTGAACTTTAAAATCTGCTCAGCTGGACTATCGCCCTTAGGACGGATCGTCTCTGGTATTCGTTCAATCAAATCGACTGTGTAATCCATGATGACTCGCTAAATAATCATATGAAGATAGCAGAACTTATATCAGCAGTGAAGCCTGTAGCCCCACTATCGCCAGAAAAAGCACGTGTGCGCTCCATGCAGCAGAGCATTGCACGCCAGAAGGCTGCGCTAGCAGCTGAGAGGGAGCGCCAACACGATGCAAAACATGCAGAGAAGATGAGCAAGCTTCGTTCCCTTCTATAGTTGCTATAGAAAGGTGCGAAAGTGCCTCCAGTCCCGCAAGCTCACAAAGCTGTGGTATAGTCGAAGGATTGCAGCGAAGCTTTGGTTTAGCTGTAGCACGGTCTGTAGCACGTAACACGTTTTCGCGCTAGGAGTCGCGCTGATACTAGGGTTTTGAGTAGCACAGCACTTGAAAATCCGCGTGTCGGTGGTTCGATTCCGCCCCAGGCCACCAAATCTACACCGTAAGTGCGAAAGTGCTTACGGTGTTTCTACTTGTAGTGCCAGCGTAATACACACTACGCCTACGCACCTCCTACTTGCTACACGC
>SSFP01000050.1 GCA_008015455.1 Polynucleobacter sp.
GGTCAGTTCGACACCCTGCTCGCTTAAGGAGCTCAACAGGCGCTGTTGACGGAATTGAGAAAGGGCTTGAGACCCAGGAAGGCTTAAAAAACAGTGGTTTGCAGGCATCCCAAGATTATAAAACGAATGGGAATTTCGCTCCCAATTTTCAGTGCATTTTTGCCATTTTGAGAGGTTTTACCTCACTCGCTTGAGATCAAAGGCTCAGGCAGAAACCACCGTTCCAGCATTAATGACCATTTGGCGCTGGCAACGCTTAGCCAATGCCATGTCGTGGGTCACCAAAATCAAGGTTGAACCGCTATCCTGATTGAGACTAAAGAGCAAATCGATGATTTTTTGCCCGGTCACCTCATCTAGACTACCAGTGGGCTCATCGGCAAACAAAACATCCGGTTGCGTCACAAAAGCTCTAGCCAAAGCCACCCTTTGCTGCTCACCCCCTGAAAGAGTCTTGGGACGATGGCGCAAACGATCAGCTAACCCTACTTTTTCTAGCCAAACCTGTGCTTTGGCAGCAGCTTCAGCTCTGGGCATACCCTTTAACTCAAGGGGTAACTGTACATTTTCTTGGGCATTCAGATGATCAATGAGCTGAAAGGACTGGAATACAAAACCAATATGTTGGGCGCGTATTTGGGCTCTTTCGTCTTCTTTAGCCGCTGATATATCCCGCCCCATCAGATGGACTGTTCCTGAGCTAGGCGTATCCAAACCAGCCAATAAACTCAATAGAGTACTTTTTCCAGAGCCACTGGTTCCGACGATTGCCAAACTCTCACCCTCTTCAACTGAAAAGGAAATATCGTGCAAAATAGTTAGAGAACCATCGACAGTATTCACCGTCTTGGTGAGGTGGCTTGTATAAAGTACAGCGTTGTTGGAATGAGTCTGCATGGGATATCGATTGAATTACAAATTTTTATTAAATCAGCGTATACGTATTCATCACATAGTAATGGTGTTTGCGCTAGCCTGCATGAGTCTATGCCAGGCTACATTAGTACAAGCAGAAAATAATTCATCGAAATCCCCAAAAATACTTGTCTTAGGGGACAGCCTTTCTGCTGAGTATGGATTGGCTCGAGGAACCGGCTGGGTCGCTTTACTTGAGAAGAAGTTACAAGCTGAAAAGCTGTCTTGGCAAATCGTTAATGCTAGCATCAGTGGCGAAACTACCGCTGGTGGTCAAGCTCGCTTGACTCAATTGTTAAAAGTACATCAACCTCAAATTGTGATCATTGAACTGGGTGCGAATGATGCGCTGCGTGGTTTACAACTGCCAGCCACTGAAAAGAATTTAAGATCCATGGTGCAATCATCCAAGAAATCCGGCGCTCAGGTTCTTTTATTGGGGATGCGCATTCCACCCAACTACGGTCAAGCCTATACCAAAAAATTCTTTGAATTGTTTGGTCACGTAGCAAGTTCTGAACAGGTCTCTCATTTACCCTTCTTTCTAGAGAAGGTAGCTCAACAGATAGAGTTATTCCAAGCTGATCGCATACACCCCAACGAGAAAGCTCAATCCATCCTGCTAGACAATGTTTGGAGCCGACTTTTTCCGCTATTGCGTTAAACCAATTCCAAGGGGATGCGAATCACAAATTCAGCACCACCCCAATCAGAGGTTTGGTAGGTGATTTTCCCTTGGTGACGTTCAACCACGTGCTTAGTGAGCCACAAACCTAAGCCCATGCCAGATTTCTTATTAGTTTTCATTAGCTCAAACAAACTAGGCACGAGCTCAGCTGCTACACCATGACCGTTATCAGAAATAGTCATCTCAACAAAATGATCCAAGTCTTTTGTTTTTATAAGAATGGTTTTATCAGAGATACTTGATTCCGCTAAGGAATCAATCGCATTATTAATTAGATTTAACAAGACCTGTTGAAACTCACCCGTATTGAGTGCCACCCGCTTTTGAGACTGCTGATCGAATTGCAACTGTATTCCTTGGTCACGAGCCTGAGGGAAGACAATGGGAACAATGCCATCAATGATGGTACGAAGATCCACTAACTGAGTACTAACACGTTCTTCTTTAAAGATACCTCGCAAGGTCGCCACAATATTGGCAATCCTTGCATTGTCATGCTCAATACTTTTAGCAATGTCTCGCAATGACTGTACATCTAAATTTTGATCAGATAGCTTTGTTTGAAAGAACTGGGTATTCAATTGAATAGCTGCTATCGGTTGATTGAGTTCATGAGCAATGGATGCAGATAATGCCCCTGTCATCGCGGTTTTATTGGCCTTAGATAAATGAGAAATTAAATCCTCACGCTCTACCAAAAGCTTCTTAATCATTTCATTTTCAGAAGAAGAACGGGCATTCGCGATGGATATTTTCTCGGCCCAATAACTACCAATCGCAATGTAGGCAATCGTATTGGTCACTAATTGCGCAATCGTAAATAAAATGAGCGCCTGAGGTAACTGTTCAACTCGTTGAATCGTGAATGTTGTACTGGTCAAAATGGCAAGACGCACCAAAGCAAAACACATTTCTACAATCGTTGCATATTGCAAATACTTGAGTTGTGGGGAATGATCCTTACGACGAATTTTTACTAACTCAACAATTTGCGAAGTAAACAAAATGGTCGCCAAGAACACCATAAAAGATGTTCTGATCTCAAAGTTACCAAAATGTCGTAGGAACTCAAAAACAACGGCAAAGATAAGAATGGAAAGTTTTGTAATGACATCTAATCTCGGTGTAATTACATGACTCAAAGATCGACAAAATAACCATTGATAAATCGCAGCAATGTAAAAGAAAGTATTGGCTATCGTAAAACTAATAGCTGGATTTTCAGCATTATTAATAAAGAGTAAGCCCACTCCAAAGATCAGCAAAGCTGAAATATTAGCGGCTAGCGACCCCAACCAATACTGGCTGGGCTTCATTGTATTTTCGGACTTGTAATAATGAGATAGCCCCGCCAATAATCCCAATTGAATCATGGCGAGAATAAAGAAATAGAGAGCGATCAGTGATTGCATGATGAGAATATTACTGGATACTGAGCGGATATAAAAAACCCCGAATCAGAGATCGGGGTTGATATTCTTTACTTCACTTGATTGATCTGTTTGAGGCTCGCGCGATCTCGCACACTATCAAAATAAGTGGCTCCCTCAGCTTGAGTTCCCAGTTGCGCTACTTGCTGCGCTTGCTCAGCACGAAGCTTAGGATCAGATTTAACCGGTTGCTGAACCTTGGTGACACGATAAATAGCAACTCCACCACCATTCAAGGGCGCACTCACAACAGCAGGTAATTTGCCTGGCTCAACCCCCATAATGGCATCCATGGCTGGGGCATTTAAATCAGTTGGCTTGTTACGTGAGACCCATTTCGCACCAGCAAATCCTGCTGCTTCAGCGGGAGCTTTTTGAGCAGCTTGCAATTTCTCTTTAGCTGCTTGGTTAGCTAACTCATCAGCCAAACGCAAACTCACTTGTTTTTTTACTTCTGGCATCACTACGGCTAAAGGCACAGCAGCTTGTGCTTGATGTGCAGCCACACGCGCTACCACGATCTTTCCGGGAGACACTTCTTGAGCTTCAATATTGCGACGATTCTTAATCGCATCATCACTAAAAACAGCCGCTAATAATTTAGGATTACTTAAAGGATGATCGGCTGGCAAACCTCTAGCGCCACCCCTAGTCACACCCTTCACTGTCTGAATCGATAACTTCAAGCGATCAGCCACAGGCTTTAAGCTGTCCGGTTGCTCATAAGCCATATTGGCAAAAAGATCCGCTTTCTCAGCAAACGCTTTGGGATCTTCTTTAGGATTGCCTGTGAGTACCAATAACTCAACATCGACCATTTCTGGTGCTTGAAAAGCATTAATGTTCGCTTGGTAAAAAGCTTCCAACTCTTGTTGAGTAGGATGCACTTTTGAAACGAAATCAGCTGGTGCAAAACGCATCACCTGCACCTCACGCTCAGTTTCAAAAGCTTGAGAAATCTTTTCTGCTACTTTTCTTGATCCAATGCCTGTCGCTAAAACAGAAGTCAATACTTGACGGCTTAATAATTCATAACGACGACCATTTTCAAACTGGTCGACTGTCATTTGATTACTAGCTAATAATTGTTTGTAACGCTGAGCATCAAATTGACCGTCTTTATATAAAGCTCGAATTTCTGGGATTTGAGTTAAGTCTTTAGCCAGAGCCTCAGGGCTCACTGTTAGCTTTAATGATTTGATTTCATAAGCTAGTAAACGTTGTTGCACGATTTCACTTAAAACTGTTTGTTTAAATGGCACGCTATTGAGAACGGCAGAATCTAATTTACGACCTTGTTGCTGCAAACGATCCGCTCTCGTTTTGACAGCATTATCTAATTCTTGGCGAGTAATACTCACACCGTCAACCTTAACCAAATCAGTCTCTTTACCTATATCTCGCATGTAACCTTCGACACCCAAGAAGATAAAAGATGGCAGGATTAAGAGCAATAAAAGCCCCATCAGTATTTTTTTGTACTTACGAATCGATTCAAGCATGGATTTTCTAGATTTGACGGAAGAATTGTCAGAAGAAATCTGTGGTGGGTGCTGAGAGGGTCGAACTCCCGACATTCGCCTTGTAAGGGCGACGCTCTACCAACTGAGCTAAGCACCCACAGAGAAGACGAGAGTATACAGTATCTCTATCCTCACTGCAAATTTTTTCATCTTTTATTAACTAAAACTCCTGATGGTGAGGATCACTCACCATCAGATCTCATGAACAGCTCATCAGTGCTTCAAGACTTCGCCAGAAGAACCACCGGCAGATTTACTTGCTTCAGCAGCTTTAGCGATTTCTTCTGGTGTTAGCTCAGGTAATGGCGTTGGCAATCTTTCCAAAGCCAATTCCAAAACTTGATCAATCCAGCGCACAGGTCTGATTTCAATTCCATTTTTGACATTGTCTGGAATATCCGTCAAATCCTTGACGTTCTCTTCAGGAATCAAGACTAACTTGATGCCCCCGCGATGGGCTGCCAATAACTTCTCTTTTAAGCCGCCAATCGGAAGAACTTCACCGCGCAATGTGATCTCACCAGTCATTGCTACATCCGCACGCACTGGAATCCCTGTAATCACCGATACCAAAGCAGTGGTAATGGCGATACCTGCTGATGGACCATCTTTCGGTGTAGCGCCTTCAGGGAAGTGAATATGAATATCTTTCTTTTCAAAAGCTTCTTCATGGATCCCCAATTTGCGTCCGCGTGAACGAACCACAGAGCGCGCAGCCTCGACAGATTCCTTCATCACATCACCTAGTGAACCGGTGCGGATCGTATTACCCTTACCTGGCATCACAGCTGCTTCAATGGTTAACAAATCTCCACCGACTTCAGTCCATGCCAAGCCAGTCACTTGCCCCACTTGATTTTCTTTTGCCGCCAAACCGAAGTCATAACGACGAACAGATAAGAACTTATCAAGGTTAGAGCTATCGACTTTCACAGGCGCTGCCTCTTTCTTCAAGAGAAGGAGCTTGACGACCTTACGGCAGATTTTGCTAATTTCTCTCTCAAGCGCACGCACACCTGCTTCACGTGTGTAGTAACGAATGATGTCACGAACGGCAGATTCTTCGACTTTAATCTCACCTGCTTTTAAGCCATTACCCTTGATCTGCTTAGGCAATAAGTAGCTCATCGCAATATGAGTTTTTTCATCTTCTGTGTAGCCGGCTAAACGAATCACTTCCATACGATCCAATAA
>SSFP01000040.1 GCA_008015455.1 Polynucleobacter sp.
CCATTTTGACCATTTAATTCCAATTGTGAATTAATGATCATTAAATTATTTTCAGAGGTGATATTAATAGAACCACCTCGGCCATTTGAACCGTTAGTTTGGATTAATGCATTTTGGAGGATTAAATCACCAGAGTTGGTGAATATTTGAATATTGCCGCCATTATCTGCGTTGGATTGAATAATGGCATTGTTGAGGATATTAATGTCATGTGCGTCGGAGATATTAATCTCTCCACCACGACCATTACCACCATTTGTCTGAATCGTACCCTCGATATGAATCGTACCTGTCGTATTCGCTGTTAACGTAATTGTGCCGCCATCCGTCGTACCGTTGGCTTCTAACCTACCCGTTGATGGCAAGGTTAACTCATTGGCTGTGATACGGATACTTCCTGGGGTACTGTTACTTTGGTTATTGATCCCTGTAGCGTTAACTGTGATAGCACCATGGAAGTTAAATACATTAGCTAGGATGTTAACCAATGGGTTGGCACCCTGACCTACGATATTGCCGTAACCTACCACTGAGTTAACTGCTGTAACCGTAACTTTGTTAACTTCGATCTGACTGTTTGGTGCTAAGTTAACGTCTTGAGCTTGGATCACGACTTCTAATATGGAACCGGCTGCTTGGTTGATCGTGCCATAGTTAAAGAAAGTGCCATCTGCCAGGAAGGTTAAGACGGTTGCTGTGTTACCTGACTTAGTGATGGTAACACCCTGGTCAATGGTGAGGTTGCCACTACCGTTTTGGGTGCAACTTCCCCCTGAACAAACATTACCTTGAACCTGAACGGTCACGTTGTTATTTTGCAACGCATTACTGATTACCTGTGCAAAGCCTGTGGTTATTAAGAGGTCCATCGGATCTAGCAACCAAGTACCAGCTTTACCTGTGCTGTTATTGGCTTGGGTGCTGACCCTAGCGCTACTGCTGATGGCTAGAGTCTCTTTAGAGCTGGTCTCAATGAAGCCACCGTTACCGCTGGTCTTACCGCCCATGGCTTCGAGGATACCTGAGACTTCGGTCTTCTGATTCGATAGTACGATGATCTGACCGCCATTGCCCTGCTCTTTAGCGTTCGCTTTGATCTTGCTGGTATCAGCCAATGTGATTTGCTTACCCTTGATGCTGATCTGACCGCCATTGCCAGTATTGCCTTTAGCGTTGGCGACGATGGTTCCTAGGTTTTGAACGGTATCAGCTAGGATCTCGATGATGCCGCCGTTGTTCACCATACTGCTGGTGGAGATGCGTCCCGTGTTCTTAATCACGGAGCCCATGAGCTGGGCAGCTGAGTTAGCAGCAATCACCACCATACCGCCATCGACCTGAACCAAGCGTTTGTTCTCAATCAAGGACTTATAGGCCGAGGCATCGACTTTGACCGTCATGAGTTGGTCACCACGGAAGTCCAGGGTCACTTGGCTACCGCTGGCTAGCGCCACTACGTTGGCTACACCACCCTTAGCGAGGATGTAGCCTTCGTTAGAAACTTCTGGCGCCAATAAAGCAATGAAACCCTTAGGATCATTGGTTTGAATCTTGCCGTAGTTGGTCACAGCCCCTGTGCCATTGCCTTTGAAGGTACTCTTACCCTCCATGAAGTCTTTGTCATTGATGTCCATGGTGGTTGCGACCATGGAGCCCACGTCTACCTGAGCGGATTTACCAAACACCACTCCAGCGGCGTTAGAGATGACCACCTGGCCGTTGGACTTAAGCATGCCGTCAATCTGAGTTGCTGAAACTGAAGCCACACGGTTCAAAGTACTGGCTTGAGCATTCGGCTGTACAAACTCGACCTTAGCCTGGGAGCCCACATTGAAACTATTCCAGTTGATCACAGCACGCTGGCTGGACTGGACGATGTTAAGGGTATTGCCCGTCTGATTAATAGTGGCTTGCCCCATAGCGACTCGACCACCCGATGGCAAGGCATCAACACTCGTTTGAGCACCTGCCCATCCAGAGATGGCGAGTAGCAAAGAGAAGGCTAGCGTTTTCTTCATCAGAAAGTCCACTGCACCTGCGCCCAAATGTAGGCACTCTTCGAACGACCGTCATTGTTCACGCCATTACCCATGTTGTCTAACAAAGGGTTATGGCCTAACTTCCAAGCAATCGAGGTACTCCAGATAATGTCCTTATCAGAGCGCTTCAGCCCAAGACCTGCACTTCGCAGGCTATAGGAGTTGTTGGCGCCTGTGCGACCTTTCATCTGCTCATAGGCGTACTTATCTTTGTATTGCTGAACAAAACCAGCATCAAAGAAGGCTAAGCCAACCAATTTGTCTTCCAAGGCTTGCTGGATCTCAATATTCACCATGGCGCCTTGGCTACCACCAGCCTGAGAGCCTGGGTAACCTCGGACACCGTTAGGACCACCCAAGAAGAATTTCTCGGCAGAATCAAGGTCCGTTGAAGCTACTTGTCCTGATAGGCTAAGGTTAAGAATTGTTTTATCAGGAACGATCTGTTGATTTCTAGAGATATTCAGGTTGATCTTGGTAAAAGTCGTAGGGGTATATTTACCGTAGGTCGGTGGATTATCCGCATTGAAAACGATATGACCTTTCGTCATCGTCACACCGCCTTGAGTCACTCCACCGCCCCACAGGTCATCGTACTGGTTGGCTGAGTAACCCGCCACCATGTTATCGATACGGTAGTCACTGGTGAAACTGCCATCACGCTGCTGCTTATTCATGTACATCTTGCGATCTAAGCCAGCCGTGAAATTGCTGTTAGCGGCTGGACTGCGCAGAATTGGATAAGTCAAATTGACACCCACGGTCTTAGCACGACCAAAACCACCGCCCTGATTGATCGGGTATGCAAACTTACCCACGTTGCCATAGTCCAAGTAGCTAGCGCTCATACCGGCACGTAAGCCATCCGTGTTGACTGGCAAGGAGTAGCTCGCCAAAGAGTAATCAGAGCCGTCAGACTTGATGTTGGACAAGGCTAGCTGGTCGCCAATACCACCGATACCGTCAAAGAAAACAGCTGCTACGCGCTGAACAATACCTGTACTACGACTACCGTTGTTATTGGCTTCTAGGCGTCCGCGAGCGGGTTTGGTATCAGCTAGGCTCAAGCGGATATCCACCTCACCCTCGTTCTTACCGGGCTCTAGCTGGCTTGTCACCGAGATACCTGGGGTTTCATTGAGGATGTAGATGGAGCGCTCTATGTTTTGGGTCTGAATCAGGTTCGCAATCCGGCTAGCGTCCGTGATGTATTGCCTTGCACGATCGGCTCCAAAGCGTGATGGGCCATTGGGCATATCCACATGAACTGCACCCAACTTAGCCTCCAACACCTTCAGAATCACCACGCCATCAGTAATTTTCTGAGGCGGAACAGATACTTGCGCTAAACGTCCCTGAAGCTGGTAGAGGCTTGCCACTGCATCTGCAGCCTTCTGAAGTTCATCAAAAGCAACTGTTTTGCCCAACCATGGCTTGAGCGTCTGCTTGATCGCCTCGTCAGAAAGGCTCTGATTACCGTCTACCTTGAAGCCCTGAATATTAACCTTCACCTCACCTGGCTTAGCCTCCTTAGGCTTAGCCTTAGGGGCTGGGGCGACAGGCGCAGGCAACGCTGGGCGTTGAGGAACCTGCTTTTGGAGTTCCTGTTGCAATGAACCAGCATCAGGTGTTTGAGCGTGTGCCGACAAGCCTAGGAAGGCTGTCAGTACTGGGGCTAGAAGCCCAAAGCGACTCAAACGGGGTTGTCTCATTCTTATTTTTTGAATTCAAAACTATTAAACGTGTGCACGCCCGCGATTATATTGAAAGCCCCTTTTTTTGCAAGTTCAATTGATGACTAAACCTATGTTTTTTATCAATAAAAAGATGAGTGCCGCTCAAGAATTATGCAAATTTTTTGCGCGCGAATTGTGATGGGGAATGACATGTTTTTTGATTGTTCAGGAATTTTCCTCACGGTTAAGAATGAAAAAAGGCCGCCAAAGCGACCTTTTCGTAACCTCTAAAAAGTTAATTATGAGGTTAAGCCGAACTGATCACCGGTAAATGACGGCTGATCCTTAACTTCAAGCTGCTTTTCTTCTGGTTTTGCTACATCATCACGTAACTTTGCCAAATCAGCAACCAACTTTAAACCTAATTTTGATGTCATACGTGAACGATGAACTTTAACACTGGCTTCAGAAGCGTTAAGCAAGCTAGCAATCTCACCATTTTTTTTACCATCAGCAGCTAGGAAGAATACCTCCCTCTCCTTGTCTGTTAACTTTTCTAATAAAGCCAACTTATCTTCTAGGCTAAGGAACGTTAAATTAGTCACGAGCTTTTCCTCAGTTACTTTAGCTCTCGATTTATTAACAGATTTATTATCTTGTAACTGATGATTATCAAATAAGGTTTGATTGGTTATATCAGTCTTAGATTTATTATTTTTAGGAAGAGGTTCAAATGACTGAGTCTTCATTGTCATACCTTGAGTCTGATTATCTGACCTAGGATGACCAATCAAAATGTCTTGAGCATTCTGTAATGCCCAGACCATGTTATTAACCATCGTACTAATTAAGAATGCTACTGATGTCACTTTGACAACATCAGAAGTAATGATAATGTACTGATCACCAATTGCAGCCAAAGCACCTAATGTCAGAGCCGACATTAATAGTCCCTTCAACCAATAAATGCCACTCACTACATATATATACTTGCTATGGAATGATTTAGCCTGCACGCCAGCAAACCAACCGATATAGATTAATGTAGCGGCAATAGGTGCGAGTAAAATAGCTTCTAGACTTCCTAGTGGCGCATTAACCTGGCGGCTAAATTGAAATAATGCTGCCGTTAATGCAACACCACCTGCACAAATTAGCATAGGTTTACGTGGGAGTTTAAAACCAGCCCACTTCCCTAAGGCAGCTAGACATACTAGGTTACCTAATAAGATCGCTGTTGGTCCCAACACCCAGGCTTGTGGCAATGGATCTTGCATTAAGACTAGGATTGCTAATAAACCAACCCCCACGAGAGCTTGACCTAGGGTCCATAGTGGCACCATCAAACCATTTTTTCTTAATAGAATCAGCTGACTAAGCGCAAACAACAGTGCAATAAGGCCTGTTAAGGCAATAATAGTTACGTTATCCGTTGGTAACATGGTTAACCTTTACTTAATTTAAGGAAATGAGAATTTACCTTATTTATTAATATTGGTAAATATAAGCATTGATTAGACATATTGAACTATTAGATGCCTGGACTTGCTGATCAGGTCTATTAATAAGCTGCTACCCCTTGCTAGTGGGCTAACTCCTCCACCCTCACTTCTTTCCCAGCCATACTTACTAGGCTTTAGCTGTCTCTTTTATGAATAGGTGATTTTTATACGATTAATGGGTTTAGCTTGTAGATTCTTGGTTGATTCTTTAATTGGAATATTGAGTGACATAGTTAAGCAGCGCGAGATTGCTTAACTTATCTAGATTTTATAAAATTTAACGTAATGTTTGCCAAAGCGAATATATTTGGCAGTAGATATAAGATAGATACAAAAAAGCCACCGATCATGAACTGACCCCCGATGTGGACATGGTATCCAACTTTCGGGGATCAGTTCAATCAAGGTGGCTGATTATTGAGGTCTTCTTGGGATTAAATAGATAAACGCATCTCTTGGCGGGCATTTTCAGATCTTAGACCCGGCACCCAAGCCTTGGTTGGTAAACCATAGGCTTTTTCCAAGAACTCGGCTCTACCCTGCACTGTTTTCCAATCGATATCTAAATGCGGTCCTTTAAAGGCAATCGCCACCACATTACAGTCATGAACTTGCTGGAATACTAATACCCTATTATTAAATGCATCACAGATATTCTTAATATTGGTTTTATAGCTCTTGTGGTTGCCAAATAAGTTAACCGTCATCACTCCTGGAGCTTTTAGGCTGTCATAACAACCCTGATAAAACTCAGCAGAGCTTAAAACCGGTCCTCTAGCAGTCGCATCATATAAATCCACCTCCAATAAATCGATACTTTTATGATTTTTCTTGCTGGTGACGTATTTGAGGGCATCCGCCTCTAGTAATTGAAGATGCTTATTAGGTGGTGGTAGTTCAAACATGACTCTGGCTGCCACAATCACCGCAGGATTCAGATCAACAGCAGTGACTTTCGCCTTTGGAAAATGCTTATGAGCAAACTTGGTGAGAGCACCCGTTCCTAAACCCAACTGAACCATATGAAACCCCTCAGAGTTGGCTGACTTCAATCTCTTGTCATTCGGGTCTAAAAATAACAAGCCAGCCATCATCTGTTGGGCATACTCCAGCTCAATGTAGTCAGGCTCGTTGATTCTCATGGCGCCTTGCACCCACCAGGTCCCAAAGTGCAAAAAGCGCACGCCTTTCTCCTCTGAAAAAGTCACGGGTGCAAATTGAACTTTAGGGTCTTTATTGTTTTTTTTCTTAGCCATGCTGGCCTCATGTAAAAGAACCAGACTTAAAAGATAGATCTGGTTACTATTTTTCAAAGGATCACACGGTCACGCTTGATTCACTTCAGCAAGCTTTTCAGCGAGCCAAATTTTCATTAATGACTGATATGGGACGTCCAGTTTATTAGCCTGCAGCTTAAGACTCTCTAGAAAGCTTTCCGATAATCTCAAGGAAATTGAGCGTGTTGTCGGCTTTAAGTTGGGCATGGTAACTTTGACTGCCTTGCTTAAATCAAAGTAATCGGCAGCATCATTCTCTTGCCAAAACGATCTCTCCTCTTTGGCATTTTTAAATTTTGGAACTGGCTTAATCGGCTTGTTCATAATATTTCCTTTCCCGCTTACTCATTGGGCGAATAGATATAACTCTTATCAAAGATTGCTTTTTTCTTAATGTAAAAATTGCAGTTAATAGAACCCCAAAATTCGATTTTCCAAGAGCCAAAAACCTCATTTCACCTTCACTATGTTTTTGATCCTCTGCGATCAATAGAGGTTCATTAAAAAATATTTCTTCAGCTTCTCCTTGAGTCACCCCATGTTTGTCTTGGTTTTTTTGAGAATTTCCAGCGTCCCAATCAAACCCTACTATCTTTTTGAAATCAATCATATGTGTATATTACCATAGTATACGTCACTAAATGAGGGGAAAAAAAGACTCCCAGTGCGGGAGTCTTTCTTGATACGAAAACTAACTAAATAGACTTATTTAGTCCAAGCCCTAGCGTTACGGAACATGCGCATCCAAGGACTTGCGCCGTCTTGGATGTCATGCCACTGCTTAGGAACCCAACTCATTTGAGCAGTTCTAAAGACACGCTCTGGGTGAGGCATTAATACAGTAAATCTGCCATCAGGTGTGGTTAAACCCGTAATACCATTCGGTGATCCATTCGGGTTCAACGGATAAGTCTGCGTTGGCTGCCCTTGGTTGTCCACGAATCTGAGAGCCACTAAGCCTTTAGCTTCTGTCTGAGCTTGATTGCCCTGTTGACTGAAGTTCGCAAAACCTTCTCCGTGCGCAACCGCAATCGGTAACTGGCTACCTGCCATTCCTTGCAAGAAGATCGATGGTGATTGGGTAACTTCTACCATCACCAGACGAGCTTCATATTGTTCAGATTGGTTACGCGTAAATTTAGACCAAGTTTCAGCGCCTGGAATGATGCTCGCTAAGTTAGACATCATCTGACAACCGTTACAGATGCCTAAGCCAAATGTATCTTGGCGATTGAAGTAAGTCTGGAATTGATCTTTGATTGCTGAATTAAAGAGAATGGATTTTGCCCAACCTTCACCAGCACCTAAAACATCACCATAACTAAAGCCGCCGCAAGCTACCAAGCCTTGGAAGTCTTTGAGATTCACACGGCCAGCAATCAGGTCGCTCATATGCACGTCATAGGTAGAGAAACCAGCCCAGTCCATCGCATAAGCCATCTCTAAATGAGAGTTAACGCCCTGCTCTCTGAGAATCGCCACTTTGGGCTTAACTCCCTTAACGATATAAGGCGCTGCCACATCTTCACTTGGATCAAATGTGAGCTTCGGTTGCATACCTGGATCAGCTAGGTTATCCACGAGATCATTCTCACTATCAGCACAAGCTGGGTTATCACGTAAACGGGCAATTTGCCAGCTCGTGCTTTGCCATAACTTTTGTAATACATGGCGTGGCACATCGAGAATCTTCTTCGCATCACGCCAGACTTCTAACTGACCATTTGTATTTGGTTTAGCCACCACATGGCTACACGCATAGAGATTGTGTTCTTTCAGAATCGCCATGACAGCGTCTCTATCGGCACGCTTGACCTGAATCAAAGCCCCTAACTCTTCGTTAAAAAGAGCTCGAAGTGTTAAATCGCTTCTTCTGCCAGATACTTGCTGAGCCCAGTTCTTAGCATCCCCAAAATCAGACTCGTGATCTTTATCTAAGACCAACATGTCCACATTCAGAGAGACACCGACATGCGAAGCAAATGCCATTTCAGTAGCCGCTGCAAACAAGCCACCGTCTGAGCGATCGTGATACGCGAGCAATAAACCTTGGCGACGCATCTTGATAATGGCTGCTGCCATATTCTTGAGATCTTCAGGATCATCTAAATCCGGTGTTGTTTGACCCGCTTGATCAATCACTTGAGCCAAGATGCTGCCAGCCATACGGCTCTTCGATCTACCTAAATCAATCAACAAGATTTCTGTATCTAGCGCTTGTCCTTGCTCATCCTTTAACTGAAGCAACGGTGTGCTGGTCTTGCGAGTGTCAGTCACTGGAGCAAATGCGGAGATGATCAATGACACAGGCGATGTCACAGCTTTCTTTTCTTGCGTCTTGTCATCTGCCCACTGAGTTTTCATCGACAAGGAATCTTTACCCACTGGAATCGAGATGCCTAATGCTGGGCAAAGCTCCATACCCACTGCTTTGACTGAATCAAATAATTTGGCATCTTCACCAGGATTACCACAAGCAGCCATCCAGTTAGCAGATAACTTGATATCTTCAATTTTGTCGATATCAGCAGAAAGAATATTCGTAATGGATTCAGCCACAGCCATCCGCGCTGCTGCTGGTGCGTTCATCACTGCCAATGGGGTTCTCTCACCCATTGACATCGCTTCACCACGATAGCCTTTGTAATCCATCAATGTCACTGCAGCATCTGCTACAGGTACTTGCCAAGGTCCGACAAATTGATCACGGGCATTTAAGCCACCGACTGTTCTGTCACCAATTGTGATCAAGAAAGATTTACTCGCAACAGTTGGGTGTTGCAAGACCAAGCTCGCAGCAATATCTAATTGAACGTCGGTTAAATCGACTTCAGGCAATTGCTTATCAAGGCGCTTCACATCACGATGCATACGTGGTGGTTTGCCTAACAAGACCTCCATCGGCATATCAATCGGTAAACGCTCATCTTGACCTTCAGCTTCCTTGGTGTCGACTAACAATAGTTGACGCTCTTGGGCGGTTTCCCCCACCACAGCAATGGGGCACCGCTCACGTTCACACATCGCTTGAAGTATTGGAAGGCTCTCTTTAGCAATCGCTAAAACGTAGCGTTCTTGAGATTCATTACACCAAATTTCTGCAGGACTCATACCGCTCTCTTCAAGCGGCACTTTTCTCATATCAAAAATAGCTCCTAAGCCAGCACCATCGGCTAACTCAGGGAACGCATTGGATAAACCACCTGCGCCGACGTCGTGGATAGAAACAATCGGGTTCTTCTCACCCAATGCACGACAGGCATTGATTACTTCCTGTGCGCGACGCTCAATTTCTGGATTGCCGCGTTGCACAGAATCAAAGTCTAGATCAGCGGTATTAGCACCGGTTGCCATGGAGCTGGCTGCACCACCACCCATACCAATCCTCATACCAGGGCCACCTAGTTGAACCAAGAGATAACCAGCTTTGATTTCCTTTTTATGGGTATGACCATCATCAATCGCACCAATACCACCAGCAATCATGATGGGCTTGTGATAACCGC
>SSFP01000013.1 GCA_008015455.1 Polynucleobacter sp.
ATTAAAAGGTGCTCGTATTGCTGGATGCTTGCACATGACAATTCAAACTGCAGTATTAATTGAAACATTAAAAGCATTAGGTGCTGAAGTTACATGGAGTTCATGTAATATTTTCTCAACACAAGATCATGCAGCAGCAGCTATTGCAGCTAACGGCACGCCAGTGTTTGCAATTAAGGGTGAGAGTCTTGAGCAATATTGGGAATTTACACACCGCATCTTTGAATGGGCGGATGGTGGTTATTCCAACATGATTTTGGATGATGGCGGTGACGCAACGATGTTGTTACATCTTGGTAGCAAGGCTGAGAAAGATCAATCAGTTTTAAATCATCCAACCAGTGAAGAAGAGACCGTGTTGTTTGCTTCTATCAAGGCTAAATTAAAAGTAGACCCCACTTGGTACTCGGTACGTCTAGAAAAAGTTAAGGGCGTGACTGAAGAAACTACAACAGGTGTTCATCGTTTGTATCAAATGCACGCTAAGGGTGAGTTGAAGTTCCCAGCGATTAACGTGAACGATTCAGTGACAAAGAGCAAGTTTGATAACTTGTATGGTTGCCGTGAGTCATTAGTTGACGGTATCAAGCGTGCAACTGATGTGATGGTGGCTGGCAAGATTGCTGTGGTCGCTGGCTATGGTGACGTAGGTAAGGGTTCAGCCCAAGCTTTGCGTGCACTGTCAGCGCAAGTGTGGGTGACAGAGGTTGATCCAATTTGTGCACTTCAAGCTGCGATGGAAGGCTATCGCGTAGTCACGATGGATTACGCTGCAGATAAAGCTGATATTTTTGTGACTGCAACAGGTAACTATCATGTGATTACGCACGATCATATGGTCAAGATGAAAGACCAAGCCATTGTTTGTAACATTGGGCACTTTGATAATGAAATCGATATTGCTGGTATTGAAAAATACAAATGGGAAGAGATCAAGCCACAGGTCGATCACGTGATTTTCCCGGCTGCTAATGGTCAACCAGAAAAGCGCATTATTGTTCTTGCTAAGGGTCGTTTAGTGAACTTGGGCTGCGGTACGGGTCATCCTTCTTATGTGATGAGTTCTTCATTTGCTAACCAAACGATTGCACAAATTGAATTGTGGACAACAGCAGACACCAATAAGTATCCAGTAGGCGTTTATACATTGCCTAAGCACTTGGATGAAAAGGTGGCTCGTTTACAGTTGAAGAAGTTGAATGCTCAATTAACAGAGTTAACTGATCAACAAGCAACTTATATTAACGTGAAGAAAGAAGGCCCTTACAAGCCTGATACTTATCGTTATTAAGAGTTGTTAAGCATCCACCGAATGAGTAGAGAAAAAAGAGAAAAAGAGAAAGAGAAGAGATGGAACTAAGCGTTGAGTTTTTCCCGTCAAAGACAGCTGAAGGTGCAACGAAGTTGCGGGCTGTTCGTGAGCAGTTAGCCTTAGCGCTTAAGCCAACATTTTTCTCTGTCACATTCGGTGCTGGTGGCTCCACTCAAGATGGCACATTTTCTGCTGTTAAGGAAATCCATGAGGCAGGCCAACAAGCCGCGCCTCATTTATCTTGTGTTGGTAGCTCTAAAGAAAAGATTAGTGAACTATTAAAGCAGTATAAAGATTTAGGTATTCAGCGAATTGTTGCATTAAGAGGCGACTTGCCATCTGGTATGGGTCAATATGGTGAGTTTCATCATGCTGATGAATTGGTGCGTTTTATTCGTTCTGAAACAGATAGTCACTTTCATATTGAAGTGGCGGCTTACCCAGAAATGCACCCTCAAGCTAAATCGATGACAGATGATGTGCAACGCTTTGCGCAAAAGATGAAAGCAGGCGCTGATTCTGCTATTACCCAATACTTTTTTAATAGTGATGCGTACTTTAAGTTTGTGGATGAGGCGGCTAAGTTAGGGGTAGATCAACCCATAGTGCCTGGCATCATGCCAATTACTAACAGCACACAACTGCTTCGCTTTTCAGATGCTTGTGGTGCTGAAATCCCGCGTTGGATTCGTTTAAGACTGCAGTCATTTGGTGACGATAGCGCCTCTATCAAAGCATTTGGTTTAGAGGTTGTCACAGATTTATGCGATCAGTTAATGGTCGCTGGTGCACCAGGTTTACATTTCTACAGCTTGAACCAAGCTGAGCCAACTCTAACGATTGCTAAGAATTTGGGTTTAATTAAAAATTAAAGAAAACTTAAAGAGCCTGAAGAAGACTTAGGCACAAATAAGTTCATCCAAGGCTTGATCGTGTGATTGAGGGCGCCATGCGCCCTCTTTGACTTCTAGGGCTTGATAAGCAATACCAATCGCTTTGACGGGGTGCTTGGATTGCCTGAGAGCCTCAAGAGTCCTATCGTAATATCCGCCACCGTAGCCCACTCGCCAGAATTGTTGTTGATGCTGCGCCCAGCCAAGACAAGGGATCACAATCACATCTGGTTGGATAGGGGTGTTTTCCTTGCTTAGGGTTGGCTCCGGAATGCCTTGCGGCCCTTTATGAAGCTGATCACCGTTACGCCATTCACCAAACAATAGTGCTTGATCAGGTTTAACAATCGGTAGCGCTAGCTTTCTGTTGGGCGCTTGTCTTGCCCAGTCAAGCGCTAAAGGTCTTGGATCAAATTCGCTATTGATAGGCCAATAAATTGCAATGCAACCCTCTTTGACTTGCTCAAAAGACTGTCTTAATTGGTTTTCAAGTTGAGCTCTGAGTTCTAGATTTTTGTGTAGATCTAGTCTTTTAGATAAAAGCTCTTGGCGAAGAGAATTTAAAGTTTTCACAGGCTCGTCAAAAAATGAAAAAATAAGGCATGATTAGGGCTATGCTACATCGAAAAAACATTAAAAACCTAAATAAATTAGTTGCCGGCTTGATTCTTGGGGCAATGGTCATTGCTGCGCCTGTTAATGCAAAGCCGAAGTCCTCACAAGCAAACTCTAAAAGTGCTAAGAAAGTTGAGCCCAATAAAGATTTAAGCAAGGAAGATCAAAAGTTTGTTGAGCTAAGGGAAGCTGCAAAAGCAAATGATGCAAGCAAAGCAAATCAGTTGGCATCTCAGTTAGGGCAACATGACTTAGCTGATTATGTGAGCTACTTTCAAATCAAGCCTCAGCTTTATGACAAGGGTAATCAAGCTAGAGCTGAAACTGGAGCAGATGCTGCGGTAGATGCTTTCTTGAAAGCGCATGCAGGCACTGCGATTGCTGATCGCTTGCGTAATGATTGGTTATTGGTTTTAGGCAAGCGCCAAGATTGGACAAGTTTCGATCGTGAATACGCGCAATTTCAGTTAGATGACGATGCACAGGTGAAGTGTTACGCATTGCAATCAAGATTGCAAAAGGGCGAGGATGTTAAGACCCTTGGCGCGGAAGCAAAAAATATTTTGTTAGATCCTCAATATTATGGGGAGGCTTGCCCAGATCTAGTTCAGAGTCTTTATAAGGCTGGCGGACTTAGTAAGTCTGAGGCGCAAGCTATTGGGCGCATTGCTTTAGAAAATAATTTTGAGTCTTTGTCTAAGAAAACTGGTGGTGATGACCCAATTGCTGACATTGTCAAAAAGGCTAGAACAGATCCATCTCAAGCCATGAGAGATTTTGATAAAAGAGCATGGCGTACTGGTCGAGAAAATACCGCAGCGGCTTGGGGGGTGATTGGACAATTCTTAGCCAAGAAATTAGATCGCGATGCCATTAAAGCTTATCGATTGCAACATGAAGCTGGCTTTCATCAATTGTTGTCGCCTGAATCACAAGAGTGGAAGGTGCGAACAGCATTACGCGAGGGGGATTGGAAGCTAGTTAAAGAGGCTATTGAAAATATGTCTCCTGCGGTGAAAAAGCGAGATCCTGCATGGACTTTTTGGTATGGCCGCGCTCAAAAAGAATTAGGTGATGAGTCTTTGTCCAAAGAAACCATGCAAGCTTTGATGAATCAATTTCATTTCTATGGCCAGCTGGCTCGTGAAGAGTTGGGCATGAAAATTTACGTACCTAAAAAGGTTCATCCAGAAGAATCGCTTGTTAAGCAAATGGGTTCACAAAAAGCATTTGCGCGAGCAGTGCGCTTTTATGACATGGGTTTGCGTTTCGAAGGTAACCGAGAGTGGAACTGGGCATTAAGAGGTTTAAGTGATCAACAGTTGATTGCTGTGGCAGAACACGCTAAGCGCATTGGTCTTTATGACCGAGCTGTTAATACTGCTGATAGAACAAAGTCAGAACACGATTTTAGTTTGCGCTATCCAACGCCTTATAAAGACGCACTTAGCCCCATAGCTCAGTCCATTGGTTTGGATACCAATTGGGCATATGGATTGATCCGCCAAGAATCACGTTTCATCATGAACGCAAGATCTCATGTCGGGGCATCAGGTTTGATGCAGGTGATGCCTGCAACTGCTAAGTATGTGGCAAAGAAAATTGGGATGAATGATTTCAAGACCAGCCAACTAAGTGATATGAATACCAATCTCAAGTTGGGCAGTAATTATCTCAACATGGTCTTGCAAGATTTAGACGGATCTTGGGCTTTGGCATCAGCAGCTTATAACGCAGGACCGGGGCGTCCGAAGTTATGGCGAGAAAAGTTACCAAGGACTGTTGAGGGCGCGATCTTTGCTGAAACAATTCCTTTTAATGAAACGCGTGGATATGTGAAAAATGTTTTAGCCAATGCTAACTATTACAGCGCCCTATCTTCTTCTAAAACACCTTCTCTTAAGCAACGCTTGGGAACTGTATCGCCCAAGGCTTCTGTCTTATCGGAGTTGCCATAATGACAAGTAAGAAGGCTTTATTAATTGGCGGTAGCGGTTTTGTTGGTCAGGAGATTGCGGTCCAATTAGCAAGTTTGGGCTATGTCACGATTGTTCCAACAAGACGGGCTAGCTCTGCAAGGGATTTATGGGTTTTGCCTCAACTGCGTGTGGTTGAGGCAGATATTCATGATGAGAAAGTGCTTCATCAATTATGCGCACAATTATCGCCACAAGACGTAGTGATTAATTTGGTAGGTATTTTGCATGATCAACCAGCCTCTCCCTATGGTAAAAGATTTGCCAAAAATCATGTTGAGTTACCCAGAAAAATCATAGCGGCGATGAAGCAAGCTGGGATTAAACGCTACTTACACATGAGTGCTTTGGGAGCTGATTCTCAAGGTCCATCGATGTACCAACGAAGTAAGGGCGATGGTGAGCGTTTAGTACAAGGGAGTCAATTAGATTGGACGATCTTCAGACCATCAGTTATTTTTGGCGAGAAAGACAGTTTCATTAACCTGTTTGCTTCCTTGCAAAAGCTTGCACCACTAATGCCTTTGGCTGGGGCAAGTGCAAAGTTTCAGCCGGTGTATGTCAAAGATGTTGCCAGCGCTTTTGTTCAATCAATTGATTTACGAAGCACGATTCATCAAGTGTGCCATCTAGTGGGACCTAAAACATATACCCTTGCTGAGTTAGTGCGATTTGCAGGTATTAAGGCAGGCTCATCTAGGGCGATCATTCCCATCCCTCGTGCTCTTGGATATATTCAAGCGTGGGTTTTGGAGCATCTTCCAGGCTCCACACTGATGTCGCGAGATAACATCGCCTCCATGAAGGTTGATAACATCCTCTCGACTTCAGATGAGAACTCTTTAGTGAGAGATTTTGGAATTAGCCCTCAAGCTTTGGAAGTGTTGCTCAAGTGAAAATTTATATGGTCGGCGGCGCCATTCGAGATCGATTGCTGGGTTTACCTGTCAAAGATATCGACTATGTTGTTGTTGGCGCAAGTCCTGAAGAACTAATTGAAAAAGGTTTTAAGCCTGTTGGGCAAGACTTTCCTGTTTTTTTGCATCCCGCCACCAATCAAGAATATGCCTTAGCCAGAACCGAGCGAAAGGTAGCGCCCGGCTATAAGGGTTTTGTTTTTCATGCAAATCCTGAGGTGACTTTAGAAGAAGATTTAGCAAGACGCGATTTAACCGTGAATGCCATTGCTCAAGAGGTATCTGAAGCTGGGCAGCCGATCGGAGAATTAATAGATCCTTTTGATGGTGTTGGTGATATTCAGAAAAAAGTTTTAAGGCATATAGGTCCTGCATTTACTGAAGATCCCGTTAGGCTTTTAAGAGTGGCTCGTTTTGCGGCTAGGTTCTCAGAATTTAGTGTGGCACCAGAAACCATTCAACTATTAAAACAAATTGGTCAGAGTGGTGAATTAAAAGCTTTGGTTAAAGAGCGAGTCTGGCAAGAGTTCTCAAAAGGGTTGATGGCTGATAAGCCTTCCAGACTTCTTGAGACTTTAAAGGCTTGCGAAGTCTTTGAGAGCTTTTTCCCTAACGCATTGCTCCAAGATGAGCAACTCAATATCCGTTTAGATACTGCTGCGGCGCAGGGATTTAATTTATCGCAACGAATAGCTTGTTTGTGGGCTTTGCAAAATTCAGAGATCATTCTTGCTTGGTCATCTCAGTGGGGCATTCCCACAGAATGTAAAGACTATGCCTTGCTAACTAGTCTGCTTGCTCAAACGCTATCTAAATTTAATTTAAAGGCTGAAGATTATTTAGATCTTTTAGATCGAGTGGATGTTTGGAGAAAGCCTGAACGATTTGGGGAGTTAAACAAGGTGATTGATTTATTAGCTTACTCAACAGATGAACTAAATACGGCATATTTGGCTGCCCAGAAAGTAGACGTTGCTCAAATTGCAGCTGATGTTTCGGAGGTTGGTGCTCAGGCGGGCAGCATGATTAAAGAAAAAATTCGTGCCGCTAGATTGGGTGCTATCAAAGCGCTCTAGGCCTTGCTCTAAAACCTGGCAACTCTCCTTCTGAGATTTCTAAGTTCTTACCCAGACATAGAACTTTAAATAATTCGCCCATTTCCGCTTCTGATAATAGTTTTTGTAAACCATTAGAGACGGGCATGAATCTAACGGGATCTCTTGGGTCAGCATAAGATAGGGCTAATTCACCAATGCCTGCATCCAGAAGATAGCTAGCTTGATTGGTGTAGCCCAGAAATTCAAAGCCATTTTCAACAGCACATTTGGTGAGGGTGCTCCACTCTACGTGCGCTGTTAAATCGCAAAGACCGGGAAAATAAAAAGGATCTTGAATCGCATGGTGACGATAGTGCCCCATGATGGTTCCTTGACTTCTTTGAGGATGGTAGTACTCATGGGCTGGGAAGCCATAGTCAAAAGTTAAAAACAAACCTTCTTGCAAGACCTGCGACAGACTATTGATCCAAGCTGAGCCATTAGGATGAATTTCTGTTGTGTAGCCATCTATAAATTGTTCTGTATCAGAAGCTGAAATATAGGAAGGCAAAAGATGATGGGGAACAATACCACCATTACATAGCTTGAATGAAGTAGCTTCTTTATTTTCATTATCTAGACACACATGTTGATATTGCCAGCACCCCCCTGCCTTTGTAATGAGATCAACTGGCATCGCGTCTAATACTTCATTAGCAATAATGACCCCCACAAAATGGCTGGGAAGTTCGCTAAGCCACTGAATGTTTTCTGGGCGACTATGAAGACGTTGTCGCTGGCGATCAATCAAGTCAGCGGATAAATCCAAAATGTTATAGCTGTCTATTTTTATCGAGCTATCGGATAGGCTGTTCAAAATCGATTCTGCTAGTGCTCCTGAGCCTGCTCCAAACTCTAGAATTTGTAATGGAAGCCCCTTGGCTTGTAGTTTTTCTAAAACTGGTAGGAGTGTTTGCACAATCGTTGCCCCAAATAGAGGGCTTATTTCAGGGGCTGTGGTGAAGTCTCCTTGCTTGCCTAGCTTAGTGGCGCCTGCAGCGTAATACCCTAACCCTGGCGCATATAGAGCCAATTCCATATACTTAGCAAATGAAATAGAGCCTTGATGGGCTTCGATTTCAGCCTTAATTTTGGAAGCCAAAAGTTGGCTATGAGCGATTTCTTCGGTACTAGGGGTAATATCCATACCTCGCGAGTCTACAACTCTTATAAGTGAAGCTGTAAAAAACATGAAAAATCCAAAAATTGCACTAGTTACTGGAGCTGCCAAACGTCTTGGTAAAGCCATCGCTATTAGCTTGGCTAAGGACGGTTGGGATGTGGCGATTCACTATGGCACCTCTAAAGAAGCGGCCGCTGAGACTGTGCAAGAAATTTTGGCAACAGGCCAAAGAGGTGTTGCTTTGCAAGCAGACTTATCTGATGAAAAGCAAGCCAACCAGTTAATAGCACGTTGTAAAGATGCATTGGGCGTGCCTACCTGTTTAGTTAACAACGCATCATTATTTCAATACGATGTGGCATCGAGCTTTAGTTATGCTGCATTAGATCGTCATATGACAACAAACGTAGCGGCGCCGCTGATTCTTTCAAGAGATTTATATCGTCAGCATGCCAAGCTCAAAGCTGAGGGCGGCGAAGTGCCTTCAGGTGTCATTATCAATTTGCTAGATCAAAAGTTAGCTAATTTAAATCCTGATTTCTTGTCCTATACCTTATCTAAAGCCGCTTTACATTCAGCAACAACATTGTTGGCTCAATCATTTGCGCCTTTGCTTAGAGTGGTGGGCGTGGCGCCTGGAATTACAATGGTGTCAGGAGATCAGTCTGAGGATGGCTTTGCAAAAGCCCACGCAATGACTCCTTTAGGCAAATCATCTGCCCCAGAAGATATTGCTGGTGCAGTTGTTTATTTAGCTAAATCTAATGCCATTACCGGCACAACCCTTTACGTTGATGGCGGGCAGCACTTGTTGTCTACTGATCGTGACGTGATGTTCTTGACGGAGTAATCATGCAAGCCTTGCTATCTCATCCACGCTTAATGGATTGCCGCCGATTGTTTTTAAGTAATTATGAAATTTACATCAATATTGGTGTTCATGATTTTGAAAAACGTGGTGAGCAGCGAGTATTAATTAATGTAGATTTATTCGTGCCTCTGAAAGAAAGTACGCCAACTAAAGATAGTCTTGATGAAGTGCTTGATTATGACTTCATGCGTAGAAGTATTGTGGAACGAGTTTCTCAAGGACATATCCATCTCCAAGAAACTCTTTGTGATGATGTTGCCAAAATCATGTTGGCACATCCACATGTGCGTGCTGTGAGAGTTTCTACAGCTAAACCTGATGTTTATCCAGATTGTGACGCCGTAGGCGTTGAAGTATTTTTGATTAAAGAATGAAAGATCCAAGAAAAATCGCTTACGAAGAAAACAAGCTAGACAAGAAGTTATGTCGTCTAGCCGGGCAGGCTATTGTTGACTACAACATGATTGAAGATGGTGACAAGGTCATGGTTTGTTTGTCAGGTGGTAAAGATAGTTATGCCATGTTGGATGTTTTAATGAAGTTGCGTGAACGTGCTCCTATTCATTTTGATTTGGTGGCGGTTAATCTTGATCAGAAGCAACCGGGCTTTCCTGAAGATATTTTGCCTAATTACTTAAAGAATCTAGGCATTCCTTTTCATATTGAAGAACAAGATACTTATGGCATCGTTAAACGTGTGGTGCCAGAAGGAAAAACCACCTGTGGTTTGTGCTCACGATTAAGACGCGGTATTTTGTACAGAGTGGCTGGGGAGCTAGGGGCGACTAAGATTGCCTTAGGACATCACCGTGATGACATTCTTGAAACATTGTTGATGAATATGTTTCATGGCGGCAAGCTTAAAGGCATGCCACCAAAA